>JAUNGC010000026.1:0-17830 GCA_030524745.1 Eubacteriales bacterium
ATCAAGGTTTTTATTATATTTTGAAACAAAAAAACAGGTAGTTTTTGACACTACCCACTCGGCAAGGGAGGAATATGATATGAGATATCAGACAAGAGGAACCTGCGCCTCCGCAATTGATATTGAGATGGACGGCAGCAAAATCAAATCTGTCGCTTTTACAGGCGGTTGTAACGGAAATTTAAAGGGAATTGCCAGTCTCGTACAGGGCATGGAAGCCAAAGATGCGATCGGAAAACTCAAAGGAATCAAATGCGGTTTTAAATCCACATCCTGCCCGGATCAACTCGCATGCGCTCTGGAGCAGATTGTTCAGGGCCATTAAAAACATGACTAAAAATTAGGAGGCATCCCGGCATGCACAAAAAAATCGTCCTCACAGGCGGCGGAACAGCCGGCCACATTACGCCCAACATCGCACTATTACCCCGACTTGCAAAGGAAGACTACGAGGTATTCTATATCGGTTCCTATGAAGGCATGGAGAAACGCCTCCTGGCGGATTTCGACATTCCCTATTATGGGATCGCCACCGGAAAGTTCCGCAGGTATTTCGATCTCAAAAATTTCACGGATCCGTTCCGGGTCATGAAGGGCTTTTCCGAAGCCCGCAAAATTTTAAAGCAGATCCAGCCGGACGTGGTTTTTTCGAAAGGCGGCTTCGTAACGGTTCCCGTGGTCCGCGCCGCAGCATCCTTAAAAATCCCCTGCGTCATTCACGAATCGGACATGACGCCCGGACTTGCGAACAAGATCTGCATTCCCGCCGCCAAACGGGTATGCTGTAATTTTCCGGAAACCATGCGCACGCTTCCGGCCGAAAAAGCCGTTCTCACAGGCTCCCCCATCCGGGAGGAACTGCTGAAGGGAGATAAAGAGGCCGCTTACAAATTGTGCGGATTCGATTCCAGCAAACCGGTGCTCATGGTCATCGGAGGTTCCCTTGGCTCTGCCGCGATCAATCAGGCGGTCCGCGAGGCACTTCCCCGGCTGCTGGAAGACTTTCAGGTCGTGCACATCTGCGGTAAAGATAAAATCGATAACCTTCTGCTCAACACCAGGAGTTATAAGCAGTTTGAATACCTGAAAGGAGAATTAAAGGACGTATTCGCCATGGCGGACGTGGTTGTTTCCAGGGCAGGCGCAAACGCCATCTGTGAACTGCTCGCGTTAAAAAAGCCTAACCTCCTCATTCCGCTTTCCGCAGGCGCCAGCCGCGGCGACCAGATTCTGAACGCCCGCTCTTTTGAAGCCCAGGGCTTCTCCGTCGTAATCGATGAAGATTATCTTTCTCCGAATCTTCTGACGGAAAAGGTGCAGGAACTTTATTTTACAAGGCAGACTTACATCAACGCCATGGGAAAAAGCCAGCAGACAAATGCAATTTCTACGATTGTCAGACTATTGGAAGAAGTGATAGAAGAAAATCAGCGCCGCCCATAAACAGGGGGCGCTGATTTTTTAGATCCGGTAATAGATTCAGCCGCAGATCTGCGCTCTGACAGCTTCCAGTTCTTCCGGCGTCGGAGAAAGCGGCTTCCAGCCGATCTTCTGCCCATCCTCCTGATACCGGGGAATCATGTGGATGTGAAAGTGAAAAACAGTCTGCCCCGCAGTCTCCCCATTGTTCTGCACCAGATTAAATCCGTCGCAGTCCAGCTTCTGCGTCATCTGTTCCGCCATCTTCTTTGCCAGGCAAAAGGCTTTCCCGCACCACTCTTCAGGCAATTCATAAAGATTGGCAAAGTGTTCCTTCGGCAAAATCAGGGCATGCCCTTTTGCCGCAGGCCCCATATCCAGAATCACACGGAACTGTTCATCCTCATATAGCGTTTTAGACGGGATACTCCCATTGGCGATTTTGCAAAAAATACAATCATCTTTTTTCATTCTTCTTCTCCTTCTTTACACGCTCCCGACGCCGCCGTCCCGGCAGGTCCGGGGCGTTACTTTCTGCGTAATACCGGCGGAATGATGCTTAGCAGAAATGCCAGCAGAAAACCGCTCAAAAGGCCGCCGATATGCGCGGCATTATTCACATAAGGGCTGCTGAAACCGGAATACAGGGAAAGCAAAACGGCAAGCACCATTCGCTTCATGGATATATGTGCAGCCGCGCCCTTTTTTACAATGACAAGAAACAGCAAGGCTCCGGTCAGTCCAAACACTGCGCCGCTGGAACCGATGGATTCATAAAAGCTTCCTGTGGACAGTTCGTAGGCTGCGGAAAGAAGATTGCCGCACACTGCGGAAATCAGATACAGAATCAAAAGCCTGCATCTCCCCAGGCTTTTCTCCACGATCTCTCCGCAAAAATACAGCAAGAGCATGTTAAACAGAAGATGTTCCGCGTCCGCGTGTAAAAAAGCGGCGGTGACCAGCCGGTAAAATTCCCCCTGATACAACAGGTAAAAGACGCTGAAACACCCTGCGTTTTCCAGATACGCGCCCATCCTCGGCATTATGAGTCCGATCAGAAAAATAACCCCGTTTATTCCGATCAGAAAGATGCAACAAAACGGCAGGTTCCTGTATTTTCCCATACCGCTATTCTCTGCGTTCCATGAACTCTCCCGGTACTCCATAGCTGCTCCCTCCTGTACAAAGGTTATCACTTCAACGCGTTACTGTCAATAAAACCGTAACGAAATCGTTCTCTGCCAAACTGCACCAGGTCGCCTTCGCAAAGCGCCGCCGATTCGTTGGGAGACAGCTTTTTTCCATTTATCACCGTGCCGTTTCTGGAATTTAAGTCCATCACGCAAATCTCTCCGCCCAGGGATTCAAGCCGCGCGTGCATTCTGCTGACCGAATGATCGGTCAGAACAATCGATACTCTCCCTTTTAGTTTCCCCACCGTAAGAGGCAGATTTTCCAGGCGGAATTGCCGGTCCCCGCCTTCCTCTGTCAGGCACGGGATTCCCTTCTTTTCTTTACAGGGTTTATCCAGGTCCGAAAAATAAACGGTCTCCCCTGTCTGTATAAAATCGATCTGCCCTTCATAAGTGTCCCATACGGCTTCCGTCCGGCTTTCCACCGGCTCGTCCTCCCGTTTTCGATTTTTTTTCCGCCCAAAAATCCGCCGAAACCATCCCTTTTTTTCTTTCTTCCATTCTCTCGTCTCTTCTTCCACCGGTTCCGTACTTTCCGCAAAATCCGCCAGTTCTTCATATTCCCGGCCGGAAGCATTATATAATTCGTTTTCTTGCCGCCCCGACGCCATTTCTTTCTCCAGAAACGGCAGGAAGGAGGATATGACAAAATACGCGGATTTTGACATCTTATAAAACTGATAAGCAATATTGACCGCATGCTCGTCCCCATGATCCACATGCCCCAGAAAAAAATCAGCAAGCTTCTCATAACAGCATCCAAAATCCGTTTTCTCCGGATGAAAGCAAAAATGGAGTTCTTCGGTCTCCACATCGGCAAAAATCATTCCCGATTCCAGCATAAGTCCCTGCTCGTCCAGAAGATATTCTCCTAAATCCTCTTGCATGGCCGCGGTCGCATACAGAATCTCTCTTAAATTCTCCACGTTCAGTTTCCTGGATTCGTAGAGCCGCTCCAGGGGCTGACGGGACGTAATATCATAATAATAGAAAGTTTCGCCGTTCAGACACCGCTGGCTGCAGTCCAGCAGCTTTCCGATATGATTCTCCGTCATCATCCGCCATGCATACGACTCGGATATGTCTCTATTCCTGCAGGGAATCACCATATAACTATGATTCAATTCTCTTTTATATTGTATTTCATTCATAAGATTGCCTGATCTCCTTCAATTTCCGGACTCCTCTGATATAGGCGACAGGATCCCGCACATGTACTTTCCAGGAAGCTTTCAGTTTCGGAATGTTTCCCGGCAAATTCTGAAACGGCGTCTCTTTTTCCAGCGTAACCTTCACGGATAAAATCCCGGCGTCTACCGTTCTTTCCTCCGGTCCAAAGGACAATACCGCCTCATCCAGAAGATTATCCAACTGCTTTTCCACAAATTCCGCCCCATATTCCGCATATCTGCTTCCCCGAAACGCTGCCCGATAGGCCGTCTGGACCATAAAACACCCCTGGTACAGATAGCTGCACAGATAAATGAGCAGCAGGATCAATATGGAAGCAAGGGGTAACAAAACAGCGGCTTCTACCACTACATATCCGTCTCTTTCTTTCATTTTATGCCCGCACCCCCAAGAGAGAGCGCCCCGGTTGCAATAACCGCCGCCAGCAGAAAAGGCGCGAAAGGAATCCGGCTGTTTCGCTTTAATCTGCCTGCTGCCAGTCCGATTCCTGCAAATACCGCCGCCAGCAGGCACGCCAGACACAACATGGTCAGACATAATCTCCATCCAAGAAACAGGCCCAATACGATCACCATATCACCGTCGCCCGTTCCCAGTTTTCTCCCCGTCCCCTTGCTGCACAGCCACAATAAGATGCCGGGCAGTACAGCAAAAAAAATCTCATACCAGTAAATCTCCCCCAGCAAAAGCCGGCGGGCAGTTATCAGAATCCCGGCAAGAAAGCCCCCAAGCAGAATCCATTGATTGATTTTTTGCTTCGCACAATCCACGATCGCACAAAGCGCGCCAAACGCAATCGCCCATTCCATTTTCTTCTCCTATCCGCATTTGGGGCAGGCATGATATCCCGCCGCCGCAGCTTCCTGTAAAGTCACATAATCTATAGTCCGGCGCAGACCGCTGCAGGTGATCGTGCTGTGGTAACGGCTTCCCGACTTCGTCACGTACACAATTCCGCTGCCTTCACCGCAAAGTTCACATGCCGTATAGCGCCTTCCGTCCTGGTTGACAGCGGCCCGGGCCTGCGCAAGTCCCATCATGCTCACCGAGGGATTCAGATAGACGCAGTTCCTCTCCCGATGATATGCGCTTCCCGCCCGCGTGATATAAACCATTTCATCTTTCTCATTCACTCCCCCGCTTTCCCGCTGCGATAGATCATAACCGATCCATTTATGCATGACGCAGCCATTGACAATGGAAACAGCCGGAAAAGCCGCTACCGGAAAAACCGGACTGATTCTGCTGACCTTCACAATCCGGATATCCTGCTCACCGCTCTCGTCCCCGTAAGCGAGAAGCGACATTTCCCGCCCCGTCTGGTGAAGCTTTCCCTCCTGCAAAGAAAATGTCTGAAACATCAAAAGCAAAGACAGCAGGTTCACTATGGAAAAAAGAAACAAAGGCAAAACCAACGCCGCTTCTACGGTCATATTTCCCGGAAGGGCCGGACGGGATGTCCTTTTTTCAATCCGGAAAAAATCAGGAATATTTGAGGAATTCATGGGAGTTATTTGCCTTGTCTTTTGTTTTTGGAGAGACTTTTTGATTTTTTTATTTGTTTTCATCCGTTTCCAAAAGGACACCCGGTCCGACCCTCCCTTCCTTTGCGCCGATGCAGCCTGCATCGGTTTTCTCTCCCGCTCACTCATATTCATACGTTCTTTTTATGTTGTAAGTTCCTCCATAACTGCTCGTCACATAAATTTCGGCTTCCATTCCGTCAATGAGACCATCCATCCGAAAGCCGCTGTTGCCCGGCGTCCTTTGGATATCGCTTTCCATCACGTCCATCAGCCCCATAACCGCACGATCCGCCCCGTGCAAAAACAGCAGCGCGCCCAGATAGTCCTGATAGTCCCAGCCACTCGCGGGCGCATGATAAGAATCCAGGTGCATGCGATATGTCAGGAGCCGGGAAAACGGCGTATTCCAGGTTTCCTGTGTCTTTAGAATCGGCACCTTATCTCCGCAAAGCAATATATGGATATCTTTGACGCTTTCCGCATATGCCCAGGCAAACAGAATGACTGTCTCGATCGATTCCGCCGCATCCGGCACCGCAAGCAAAAGCGCGATCGCAGCAGCAGCGGCCTTCGCCTCATTCCGCAGACTGCTCCCAAACAAAAAAGCCACGTTAGCCGCCTCCCGTATTAAAAGAAGTTCCTGCGCCGTCCTTTTGAGATTCTCCCGATCCGAAGTCTGCTGTTGCAAAATGTATTCCACCTCATAGGAGAGCGCGCTGTTTTCCTTTTCCGCTCCGAAAAAGCCGCATTTTTCCAAAATATATGCGTACAGCAGACCGTTTTCCAGCAGGCCGTCCGCCGGCTCTTTCGCCTCCGAAAGTCCGGTCCCCTGATTCAGGCGCCGCACGGAAGGGCGGCTTTCGTTCCCGATCACGGCGGATGAAACCTGCATCCCCCGCGCCGCCGCTCCGAGAATTCCTTCCCCTCTGGTGGCGCGCACGGCGTCGGAGGGCGTTTCCGGGATCTCTCCGTCCCAGTCTTCGTCCTGCAGCCGCTTTTTATAGCGGATTTCTTCCTTCATCGCCTCTTCCGCCGCATCCCACTCGCCTTCCATGTCCTGTCCCTGCCAGTTTTCCGCCTGCCCGCCCCTGTCCAGAATCGCTTCTGCCAGCGAGAGTCCCGACTGATCCTTCATATACTGTACCACATGGTACTTTAAAACTTCCCCGTCTTCATCCGTTGCCAGCCCGGCTTGTAAAAGCCTCACTTCATCCGTATATAGTCCGGTGATATCCTTTGCCAGAGGAATGGAAAATTCCTCCCGGGGTCTTAAATTTTTTTCCATATAGTCTCTGATATGATCCTCCGTCCGGTGAAATGACGGGTCCCCTGTACCGTATGAGGTATCAATAAAAAACAGTTCATACTGCTTTAGCATCTCCCGGTGATATTCCGCCAAAGCAGAATCCAGCGCCATGTCCGCACAGCATTCTATATGCATGCGGATCGTGCTGCGCCGCGCGCCTTCCACTACGGTCAGAATCAGAGAAAGCAAAATTCCCGTAACCAAAGCCAGATAGACCGTCATGTACCCGCCCCGGAAGTCCCCTTTACAACCGGCCCCGGAATGCTGCGCCGCTTTCCATCTCCTGTTACCGGATCGGGTTTTTCTCATACCTTTCCTGCCTGCGACGTAATTTTGGAAAAAATAGAGTTCACCAGACTTGTAATTTTATCCTTAAAGATCAGCACCAGGCCCACGGCAACCAGGATCAGCAAAACCACCTCAACGGTTCCAACGCCTTCCTGACTGTTCAAAACCTCTTCCGCCCGTCTGCGGATTTTGTTTGCAACCATTCCCAGTTTCCATTTCAGTTTCAGCATCATCATCTCTTCCTCCTCTTTCACGATCACATCAAAAATATTCTTTTCAGGTTTTTTCCATCCTTACATGCCGCCGAAGGACAGGCAGGCGGGCACCATAATCAGAATCATCACCACAACCAACATCATGAGCATGGGCAATAACATGCGTGTCTGCGCCTCTTCCCCTTTCCTCCTGGCAAGCGCTTTTCTCTCTTCAAAGGCGTTTTCCGCTTCCTGATTCAGGGCCGCCAAAAGACCTCCCGTCCCTCTGCGGACATTCTGCACAAGCAGCGAAGCGCACTTTTTATATTGGGGAAGACGGCAGCGTTTTCCAAAATTTTCATAAGCCTGCAGTTCCGTCAGACCGCTTTCCATCTCTCTGCAGGTCCGCAGCACTTCTTCGTAAACCGGCGGCGCCCCCTCTCTTCCCGCTTCCTTCGCCATGCGCCCGAAAACCAGCCTGATGGGCATGCCGCTTCCCGCAAGCAACGTAAGCCGGGTAAGAAATGCAGGATAAGAAAACAACAGTTCTTCCCTGCGTTTCTCCCCTTCCTTTAAGAGATCCTTTTCAAAAGCGACGCTTAAAACGATGCACCCCGCCATCGTCAGCACGGCGATCCAGCCACAGTAAGCTGGTTCTGCCAGTTCCCACGAAATCGTTCTGCCGTCAAATTCCTCCGGCAAAAGAATAACCCCTGTTTCTTCCTGGCTTTCCTGTTCCAGAACCTGCCGTTTCGTCTCTCTTTCCAGTCTCGACGCAATGTCCTGCCCTTTGGGCAGCACCCTCACCGGATACACCAGTTCCTTTTGCTTCGTTTCACAGACAAGCACTGCCCGAAGCGTCAGAATTTCCCCTTCTTCCGCCGTCAGTTCGTTTCTCACATGACCGCTATTGTCCATCAGATCATAAAGGCTGCTTTCAAACCGGACCTCCACCAATCCATCCTGCAAGGTATCCGGCAGGGAAATATCCTCCGTTACCGCATCCAATCCCCAGCTTTCGGCCAGTTCGTCCAACTGAAACGCCGCTTTCTCAAGCAGTTCTTCCTGCTCTTTTTGGGTAAGCCGGCAGGCCGGTATCTCCACAGAAATGCCCGTCAACGTTTCCTCCCCCGTCCTGGCCTTCAATTCATACTGCCTGCTGCCATCCTGCTTTTTGGGTCTTTCCAGCGCGGTTACGCCGTTTCCTTTTCCCGAAAGCCAGGCCGCAGCGGCAAGTATTGCGGACAGCCCCATTCCGGTCAGAAAAATTACCATCAGCTTTTCATTCTTCCGGATTCTGAATTTCTCATAATACGCCTTCGCCTGCGCTTCTCCGTAAAGTTGTGCCAGCGCGTTTCGCCCCTCGTCCGCCGTCCTTTGCGCCGGATGACGTTTTGCAAACTTTTCCTGCTTCTTCCACAGCCATTTTGCCGGCCTGTAAAAAAGTCCCCGCCTTTCATCCCTGATAAACTCCAACGGGCTCCATCCCATCCAGATCACCGTTCCTTTTCCCTCTTTATATTCGGATATCCATTATTTTTTCCGCCAGTAAGCAAGCCGCCAGATAAAGAAGCAGGCAGAACGTCATCACCATAATGCCCGCCGGATTAAAATACAGCATGTCAAAGAACCCCGGCGAAGACAGCTTGATATAGCCGAACAGGAAAAACGGAATCAGCATCATCACCTTCTGTTCGTATTTCTTTGCGGCCAGGGTCGTTTTAATCTCCCGGTCCACCTCCATCCGCTGCCGGGTCAGTTCCGCCGTCCGTTGTATGATTTCCTTCAGATTGCCCCCAAGGCGCTTCGCCACGGCAAATACCTCCGTAAAATCCTGTATTTCTTCCACCCGGCTGCGTTCCCCCAGATTCAGAAGAAGCCTTTCCAGCGGCACCGCGTTCTTCAGCCCTTTCCGGATGAAAGCCAATTCCTGCGCCATCTCGCTGTCTTTGCCATACAGGGCGCAAATTTCTCCTTCCGCCTCCAGGAACGCATTTTCCACGGAATGTCCCGTCTGCATGCCGGCAGTGGCCGCTAAAATAGCGTCCTTAAACTGGACCGCCAGACGGTCCCTGCGGCGCTGCATTTTCGCCGCCGCCTCCCGCCTGATGACAAAATACGCAACCGCAGGCCATGCCAGAAACCCCAGCCAGGACTGATAAAACATATAGGCAAACGCCCCGGTAAGCAAAGCGCTTTTTCCCAGTCCGATCAAAATCTCTCTGACCGACAATACATAATCGCCATAATCTGTTTTCTCATCCCCGTCTTCCAAATCCCGCCGCTTCCAGCTTTTCCACATGTTTCAGTTCCCCCTTCTTCACCAGACGGCCATTCACCCTCTCCCGGGTGCTTTTTTCATCCTCTTCAAAGACATAAAGAGGACTCGTCTGTATTTCTCCTTCCGAATAGCCGGTGATCTCTACAATTTCCAGCACTTTTCTGCTCTTGTCCCGCATGCGCCCCAAATGAATCAAAATGTCGATGCCGGACGCGATCTGTCTTCTTATAGCGGACAGCGGGATATCCATTCCCATCAGCAGCATCGTCTCCATCCGAAGCAGCATATCCCGCGCCGTATTCCCATGCCCCGTGGACATGCTTCCGGCATGCCCGGAATTATACGCGGTCAGAAGTTCGCATATTTCCGCGCCGCGCACTTCCCCCACAATGATTCTGTCCGGCCGCATGCGCAAAGCCGTCCGGATCAGGTCCCGGATCGTCACAGGCCTGCCGCCTTCCATATTGGCATTTCTCGTCTCCAGAGACACCAGATTTTCCACATATTTCAATTGAAGTTCCGCGCTGTCCTCAATCGTGACAATCCGTTCCTGCGCCCCAATCGCCTGGGAAAGCGCATTTAAAAATGTCGTCTTTCCGCTGCCCGTTCCGCCGCTGATAAAGATGTTATAACGGCACCGCACCAGTAATTCCAGAAACTGCCGGCATTCCTCATCCAGGGACCCAAGGCTGACCAGCCTGTCCATGGTCATCCCCTCTTTGGGAAATCTGCGGACCGTCAAAACCGGACCGTTTAGGGCGACCGGCGCAAGCACTACATTCACGCGAGAACCGTCTGCCAGCCGTGCATCCAGAATCGGCGACGACTCATTTACCACCCGGTTACAGCCCGCCGCGATCTGCTGTATCACATCCTGCAGCCTCGTCCCGCTCTCAAAATGTCCGTCCCACGCGGAAAGCCGCCCCTCTTTTTCCACAAAAATCCGGTCCGGACCGTTAACCATAATCTCCGTAATATCCGGATCTTCCAGAAGTTCCTGCAGCACATCCAGTCCCCGGATCGCCGCAAACAGTTCGCGTCCCAGCGTCCGCCTGCGCCCCACTTCCAGTCTGCCGGTACATTCCCTGGAACACAGCTTTTCATCGATCATGCGCCGCACCTGTTCGTCCGTAAAATCCTGCCCACAATCCAGTTGCGCCAGAATCTCACCTTTCAGAGCCGCCTTAAAGCCTTCATATTCCGCCTGTTTCATACTTCTCCTGCCTCTTGTGCCTGCAGCATCTTTTCCGCAAACCGCGTCATTTCACAGCCGTCTAAATGATTGAGATCTCTCGGAAGCTTTGTAAATGCAGGAAGCATACATTTCTTCGTCTTTTGCAGCACGTCCTCATAGTCGGTTTTCCGCAGAAGTTCCTCATACTGCGTCAGTTTTGCCTCCGAAAAGGCGTCTTCCCGGATGATTGTAAAAATCCTGCTGCACCGGCGCAGAATTTCGAAAATTCCCTGCACGCCGTCCGACAAATCCAGAATCACATATTCGTACCGGCTTGCTCCCAACGCTTCCAACAGCCACATCCATTCCTGCTGATTCATTTTCAAGACGTCAAAACCGGAAAACGCCGGAGGCGCCACATCCATTCCGTTTACATTTTCCGTCATCCGGCAGAGACGTTTCAGAATCTCTTCCGGCGTCTCTGTCAGATGATAAAGCAGTTCTGAAAAATCCGCTTCAAAGCTGCGGGACAGGATCTGCTCCAGACCGGAGTAGCATTCCAGATTCAAATATAAAACCTTGTGATTACGGGCAAGAATCTGCCCTGTGACAAAAGCGAGAGTTGTCTGCAGACACCGGTGAAGCGGCGTATACATTCCCCAGAATTGAATGGGATGATCTGTCCTGACAGGCGGCGGCAGGTTTCCGTTTTCCGCTGCCGTCTCCATAATTTTTTTCTGAATGCGGCTTACGCCCGAATATTTGCCGATCCCGGCCATCCCTGCCGGAAAAGGCTCCTCCTGCTCCCACAGCAGGATAATTTTTGACGCCGGCCAATCTTTCATCTCCTCCCGAAAATCGGGCCGGGCAATGAGCAGCACCTGCACGGGACGCTCCCTGAGGCTCTCATACAACGTCTCTGCGCTTGTAAATGTCAGAATTTCAAACGGGAAATCCGCCCTCTGACTGAGCGCATCCATCAAACGATATGCATACTCCTGCTCTGAGTCGCATATCGCCAATCTGTTTCTTTTCAAATATACCTCCGTCATGGATAAAAAAGACCGTTCTGAAATCAGAATTCTGAAAAAGACTTCGCCGGCCTCCGCCGGCAGATTTGGGACCGCAAACCGCACTATTGTTGCGGTTACGTTGGATGGTAAAACGAATTATAGATCCGATTTTTAGCTTTGTCCAGAATATTTGCCGTTTTTTTATATTTTCAGCAAAAACTCACAAAATAAAATAGAAATTAATTCCGTAAAGCAACGCAATCCCCGGAAATCCAAGGATTCCGGATGTCAAAAAGCTGACGGGATTGATCCCCACGCTTCCCCCCAGCCCCTGTCCCTGAAGAAATGAATTGATGAAGTAAATGGCGATCAGACCAAATACCGCACGCAGCATAAAGTTCAGCAAAAATTCCATTCGGTTTTTCATGCCCTGTTCCCCGGCTTTCTTTTTATCAATATATGTTTTTCTTACCGTATTCATGTATATTTTTGCCAGATCTGCCTATACTTAACAATAAAAAATAATCGCAAGGGGGAGTCACATGAAACCTTATTTCAGTTTCTGCCGCCGACCGGATGATGGAGGCGCACCTCTCACCTATGAAGAAAGTCTGCAATTTGATCTGCAACTTGCAAAATGGGAACTGGAGAACGCTTATGCCGGTTTCGATTACGCCACTGATCCGGACCTGATCGACTGCTACATTTATAAACTCAATGCCGCCATGAAGCGTTACAAGTACCTGCTCAACAAATATGCCGCTCTCCGCAAGGAGACTCTGCAGCCGGACGCGGAAAATAACGCCGCCGCCGAACTCTGGCAGGAGCCCGCTCTGCAGCCTATGGCCGGCGCGTGAAAGAAGGTCTTCGTTCGCGCTATAATAGCAGCGAATAAAACCATATTTGAATAAATCATTCTTTTTTTTGCATTGCATCTAAAGTTCCGGATTCTTATAATGACTATATTATAAGAATCCGGAGAAAATACGATGAACGAAAATTTTTTAAAAGAACATATCAACCGTTATGTTCAAAATAACCGGGAAGATATTTTGCAGGATCTTTCAGCCCTCGTCTCTGTTCCCAGCACAAAAGAAGCCGCCGCACCCGGCGCTCCTTTTGGCACCCCCGTCCGTCAGGCCCTTGACACGGCGCTGAAAATCGCGCAGCGTATGAGCCTTGAAACTGCAGACGGGGAAGGTTATATGGGTTGGGCACAGCTTACGGGAAAAAGTGATAAAATACTGGGGCTGGCCGCTCACCTGGATGTCGTCCCCGCCGGAGCAGGCTGGGAATCCGAACCGTTTCAGCTTACCAGAAAGGACGGCTTTCTGATCGGCAGAGGCGTAGCCGACGACAAAGGCCCTGCTGTTCTCATGCTTTACACAGCCAGATTTTTCAGGGAATTATGCGAAAAGACCGGCCAACAGCTTCCTTACACGCTGCGCGTCCTTCTGGGCTGTAACGAAGAAACCGGAATGAAATGCGTCCGATACTATACCAGTCATTATCCCATGCCCGTATTCTGTTTTACACCTGACGCCACTTTTCCTGTAAATTACGGAGAAAAGGGCGGTATGCGGGCCACATTGGTCAGCAGACATATCCGCCACGGCCGTCTTCTGGAATTTTCCGGCGGACAGGCCACCAATGCGGTGCCCGGCAACGCATATGTTCGCTTATACGCCGATGCTACAGATTGCTCTCCCCGCGAACGCATCACAATGCAAAAGAATGCTGACGGCACGATACAGCTTACCGCCGAAGGAAAGGCCAGCCATGCCTGCGAGCCGGAAAACTCCATCAATGCGATTGCCCTGCTGATCGATTACCTGCTCGATTATCATCTTTGCAGTGAGGAAGAAAAACCGTTTCTGGAAATGGAAAAGAAGCTGCTTTCCAGCACAGACGGCTCCTCCATCGGCATTGCGGCAAAGGATGATTATTTTTCGCCGCTCACCTGCATCGGCGGCATCGTGGAATTAAAAGACGGACATATCCGGCAGTCTGTGGATATCCGATTCCCTACCACACAGACAGCAGAGCATATTGAAAATGTTCTTCGTTCCCTGGTAGAGCAGACAGGCGGTACTTATGAAAAAGGCTATGTCCGCGCCCCATTTCTCATCGATCCTGACTCCGATCCTGTACAGGTATGCGTAAAGTCCTATGAAGAAATAACGGGCCGGAAAGACGCACTGCTGACCACCAGCGGCGGCACTTACGCTCATAACTTCACAAACGCCATCTGCTTTGGCATGGAAGATCCGAAAAAAGATTATCCCTCCTGGGTGGGCGACATGCATTGCGCAAATGAGGGCACGCCGGAAGAATGGCTTTTCACCTCCCTGAAAGTTTATCTTCTGGCCGTCGCACGCCTGATGCAGCTTGATTTGTAATGCTTCTGTACAACAAAAGAGAACGGGACCTCACATTTTGTAAGGATCCCGTTCTCTTTTCATTTACCCTCAGTGTACAAGGTATCATCCGGAAAGCAGGAAAATCCGATTTCCGCCGTGTCCTAAAATGCGAATACCGCGGCGCCGTAAGGGGGTAAATCAAAGGTAATCCGATAAGATTTCCCGTCGCAGACCTCCGCCTTTGCCGTAATTTCTGCCGGAATTTCCGCACCGCTGCCGCCAAAGCGCTTTTCGTCGCTGTTGAGCACCAGCCTGTATTTTTTCTTTTTGGGAACTCCCACGCAGTAATCCTTCCGCTCCATCGGCGTCATATTCAGAACGAACAGCAGATTTTTCTTGCCGTCCGCCGATTTACGAATAAAACTGTAGGTGCTCCGGTCCGCATCATCCGCGTTTATCCATTCAAACCCGGCCCAGTCGTTATCAATCTCATACATGCAGGGATATTTCCGGTACATGGCAAGCAGTTCCTTTACATACGCCTGCATCCCTTTGTTCAGGTCATTTTCCAGCAAAAACCAGTCCAGTTCCCTCTCTTCGCTCCATTCTCTCTCCTGGCCGAATTCCTGCCCCATGAAAAGCAGCTTCTTGCCGGAGTGTCCGAACATGTAAGTATAGCCAACGCGCAGATTCGCATATTTATCCACCTGATACCCCGGCATCTTATTGACCATGGAGCACTTCAGATGTACCACTTCGTCATGAGACAACGGCAGAATATAGTTTTCCGCATTGTTATAGGACATGGCAAAGGTCATGTTATAATGGTTATATTTTCTGTAAATCGGATCCAGCTTCATATATTCGCAGAAGTCGTGCATCCATCCCATATTCCACTTAAAGGTAAAATACAGCCCGTCTTCCTCCAGCGGTCCTGTCACCTTCGGCCACGCGGTGGATTCTTCCGCGATTGTCATAACGCCCGGGAAGGCCCCCCGGATCACGGAATTGAAATGCTTGAAAAATTCGATTGCTTCCAGGTTCTTGTTGCCGCCGTATTTATTCGCTACCCATTGTCCGTCCTTCTTGCCGTAATCCAGATAGAGCATGGAGGCTACCGCATCCACGCGCAGGCCGTCCACATGAAACTCCCTGATCCAGAACAGCGCATTGGCGATCAGGAAGTTTTTCACCTCTGTTTTCCCATAGTTGAAAATCTTCGTGCCCCAGTCAGGGTGTTCTCCCAGCCTGGAATCGGGATGTTCAAACAGCGGTTCTCCGTCAAAGTCCGCCAGTCCGTGGGTGTCTCTGGGAAAATGCGCGGGAACCCAGTCCAGAATTACGCCGATCTTATTCCTGTGCAGTTTATTGACCAGATAGGCAAAATCTTCCGGCGTTCCGTAACGGGACGTAGGCGCATAGTATCCTGTTACCTGATATCCCCAGGAACCGTCGAAGGGATGCTCCGCAATTCCCATCAATTCCACATGGGTATATTTCAGTTCTTTCAGATAACTCACAATCCGGTCTGCAAACTCCCGGTAATTATAATATCCGTTCTCTCTGTCCGGATGCCGCATCCAGGAACCGATATGACATTCATAAATCGCAAGCGGCTCTTTCTTCACGTCCTTCGCATCCCGCTCGCTCATCCATTTACCGTCCGTCCACTTAATGCCTGTGATATCCGTTGTCACAGACGCCGTGCCCGGACGCAGTTCCGCGCTGTTTGCAAACGGATCCGACTTGTAAAGTTTTCGCCCGTCCCCCGTCGTGATCAGAAACTTATACAGTTCTCCCGTTTTGACGCCGGGTATAAAAACCTGATAAATCCCGCCCGGTCCCAGTTTTTCCATGGGATGCGCCGTTTCATCCCACCCGTTGAAGCTGCCGACCACATGCACGCCTGCCGCATGCGGCGCCCAGACCGCAAACATCATCCCCTCTTTTCCATCCTCCGCAGACGGATGCGCACCAAGCTTTTTATAGATGTCATAATGCGTTCCCTGTGCGAAAAGATACTGGTCTGTTTCCGAAATAAACACTTTTTCCGGTTTCTTTTCCGCTTTTGCCATAACCTGACCCCCGTTTTTATATTCCTTCAAGCCATTAGCCGTAAATCCTTAAATAAAATCCCTCTCCCGCAATATTATCATATCGTCTTCATCATACCGCTTCCGGAACAGAATATCCATGAAATGATGCAGAGAAAACCGCTCCGCATGGTCTATTGCATCATCGATGATCTCGCGCACCTCATCCACCGTCACCGCATGGTCACGGGTCTGCATATCTTCAATTCTGGTATGCAATGCAAGCCTTCCCAGTTCGTCGATGGAAAATTCCATGTTATAGGCATACTGACATCCATATTTGACCAGCGTGGCCGTATCCAGGGCCGCGATATCAAAACGCGCGGTAAAGCATTCCGCAAGCTTCGGATTTCTCTCCAGCAGGCTGGCAACCGCCCGCTTATTATCCAGCAGGAATACGATAATTCCGGTCTGTTCCTGATTGAGCGCCTTTACAAGATTCCCGGCCCCCTCGTCGGAAAGCTTGCCGCCCCGTTCGATGATAAGCGCGCCATTGGGAATTCTGCTGATCACGCTTTCCACCTTTCTGGTATTTAAAACATCTCCGCTGATTTTTGCAATTTTACCGGAAAAATTGTGGTCGTCGGCGCGCGCTTTCTTAATAACGCTCTTTGCAAATTTCATCATATCGGAGCCCGGCGCTCCCGAAATGATCATGTTGCCGGTATATGCCGAAAGACTGATGGTATCCAGCGCCTTTACCAACTGACGCATCGCCGCTTTCGTCGGTACATACTGCGCAAACAGTTCTTTCTCCTCTGCGGTCATGCTGCGTTCATGCTCTTCGATCTGTTGCTCGGCAATCTTTTCATGAAGCGCCTGCGTATTGCCGGATACTGCCGGAGTTTCCTTCTCTGCCGCTTCCGGCTGTTCCTGCGGTTTCTCCTGCGGATCTTCTTCTGTCTGACCGGCCGGGTATTCCGCCTGCGTCTGCGGCTCCTGGTCCTCGTTCTGCCGTTCCGGCTGTACGGCCGGGACGGGTTCCTGCACGTCTTCCGTCTGCGCACAGGACTCCAGGTTCTGTTGCGGCGCGTTCTCCAGTTCCTGCGCTTCTTCCGCCGGCACTTCTTCGCTCTCCGCCGCCTTCTCCGGTATCGCTTCGGGCCGCTCTGCCGCCTCTTTTTCCCGCTTTAATTCCAGAATTAACGCCTGCGCCGCCCTCTGTTTTTCTTCCGCTTCCCGCAAGAGCGCTTCGGCCTCCAGCCGCTTCTGCTCTTCTGCGGACAGCGCTTCCGGCTGTTCCGTCTCCTGCTGAACCGGCGTTTCCTGCGCTTTTACTGTGACAGCGGGCAATTCTTCCAACACCCCCTGCGCCGCCATAACCGCTCTGGCCGCAGCATTAGCGGGCGCCGGCTGCACCGCTGCACCCGCCGGCTGAATAGTCCGCTCGGAAGGATCTTCACGCCGCCGCTTCTGGATATCCTCCATAGGCAGAGATTCTTCTCTCTGCAGCTTTTCCAGAACGCCGTTTCTGGAAAGCTGGTCAAAATCGTCAAACAGAGATCCGGTTTGCTGCAGCATCCACTGCCTCGTCTCCTGTCTGCGTTTTTCTTCGTTTTTCTTCTTCAGTCTTTCCCACTCGGCCAGCACATCCTCTATATTCATCTGACCGGTAATCTGTTTTTCAACCGCTTTTTCTTCCGGCAATGCCAGACTGATCTGTCCGTCATACTCCTGTGCCAAAAGCCGTTCTATTCCTGGCTTTGCGGCCGCCGTTCCCTGTTTGAGCGCCTTTCTCTCTCCCTGCTGCGGCCCTTCCACCTGCGCATGGCGGCTTTCCTGCACGGATTGG
>JAUNGC010000026.1:17840-56649 GCA_030524745.1 Eubacteriales bacterium
CCCATTGTACGGAAGCCTGCACATCCCATTGTACGGAAGCCTGCATCACCCTGGAAACATCCTCCTGATATTCGGCATCGTCTCCGCCGTATACGGGCTGCTGTACCGAAGCTGCCTGCGGCATGACCGGCGCCTGCTGTATAACCGGTTCCTCCCGGCGCATCTGCGCTCCCTGTAAGCCCGGATCTATCCGCTGCATTCCGGCTTCCGGCCGTATAACAGCAGGCTCTTCTTCCGACCGTATAGCAGCAGGCTCTTCTTTCGGCAGATTCTCCGATTCCTCCTGCGGTTCCATCACTTCTTTCATGCTTTCCGCCAAAGCCGCCTGCAAATTGATGGTATTATACTGCCCCATATCCATGGGCTTCACATGAATGTCCAATTCCTCTTCTTTTACCGGCGCTTCCTGAGGAACGGCAACGTCCGCGACAGCCTGCTTCTCCGGCTTTCCAACGGGTTCCTCTGCCTCCTGCGCTTCCTCATGCCTTCCGAACATCCTGTCATATGCCTGTTGCTGCGCAGGGGACAGAGGCGCGTAACGCCGTTTCAGCTCCATCGCCTTCGCCACATATTTTCCTTCTCCAAACCAGAGAATCAACTGATCGCACTCTTCCACACACTCCGTTGCAAGTCCGACGCGGCTGTACAGATTCGCCAGTTCATAAGCCCATTTCTCGCTGTACTCCCGTTTCTTATATTCCTTTAAGACAGCAATCCTTTCATCCAGACTGATATCCTGCGCTTCATAAATCTTGTACAGCAGAATATATTTGCTGTTATCATTGGGCGCCAATTGTACAAATTCTTTGTAATACTCCACAGCTTCCACAACCTGTCCCATCTTAATGGTCAGATCACAAAGAGAATATAAAATTCTTCTGTTCTGCGGACTCTGGGCGCTCGCCAAAAGCAGGATTTCCTTCGCATCTTCAAATCTTCTGTTGACCTTATAAACATCGCTGATAATTCCCAGCGTCGAAACGTTGCGGACTTTTTTCCAGTCGATCGTATCCGCTACCTGGGCGGCTTCCTGAAAGCGTCCCTTTCTGTTCAGCGTTTTAATCTCTTCCAACCGTAACTTGTACTCGTATTTATCCAAGGTACTCACCTCATAAATCCCATCTTTTTGTGTCTTTGCCCGGTCCGGCGGAAACTCTTTTATTCCCCGCAGAAACCACATGATCGTTATTTCGTCAATTTTGTAAGGGCAAACCCGCCCACTATTTCACTTTCCTAAGTTTAACATAGGGCATATCGCTTGTCAAAGAAAAACGCGGGTTTCTTCCGGACGGTTTTAAAGGTGCGGTTCTTATTTTCCGGGAGCAGGGAACAAAAAATAAACGGATTCGGGATTGTTCACGGTTTTAAGAGCCATTTTCTTTTCCTGTATTCCGCCGGCGTAATCCCTACGGTCTCCTTAAAAACCCGTCCGAAATTTTTATAGCTGTCATATCCTACCTTTTCCGCCACCTCGCAGATGCGCAAATCCGTCCGGGTCAAAAGTTCCTTTGCATTTTCGATCCGCACATCCTTTAAATATTCCAGAAAGGCTTTCCCCGTGTACTTTTTAAAGGTTGCCGAAAAATAAGCATAATTTAAAGACACATGATTGGAAACCATGGCAAGCGTCAGGGTGGAGGCATAATTCTCCCGGATATACCGGATCGTTTCTTCCATCTCCGGATTTCCCTTATACGCCTGTCCATATTCCAGCACTTTCGTGTGCAGTTGCAGAATTTGTCCGGTCAGCGACAGCAAATAGCTCCTCATATCCGGGAAGTCCAGAGGATGGTTCGATTTTTCCATTCTGATAATCGGATCTCCCTCCTGCGGCAGCGCGCTCTCTATTTCCCGCAAATTTCTGTAAACGGTATCGCAGACAGCCTGCAGATAACCAATCCGGTACCGGGTCAGAATGTCCCGGTGAAATACCTTTGATACATAATCCTTCAGTTCCTCCTCGCTGCAGGAACCGATGATATCCTTGATCCGCTCAATCTCTCTGTTCGGCACCATAAAATCCTGCTTCAGATCAGCGATGTCCCGGTCCCACAGCATCTTTTTTTGCGGAAACAGATAGTGATGCACATAAATTTCCCGCGCTTCCAAAAATGCCTCCCGCAGCGTATCCGCGCCCTGACGCCGTCCGGCAACTGCCATTTTAACGGAATCGCGCGCCGTTATTTTTTCTCCCGTTTCCGCCGCTTCTTTTCCGTTGGGAAACAGGAAAAAAATGGTCCGCCTGTTTTCCCCTAAAAAAGCATAGGGAGTTTCCCTGACTTCTTCCCACACCGCCATCACCTCTTCCGGTTCGATATCCTTTGGAAATCCCGCCAGCGCAAGATGATACCCGCTGCATATAAAAGGATATCTCTCTTCTATCTGTGAAAGCGTCCGCTCATCCGTTTTTCCTTCTTCCAGCATTCCGTATACCCGACTCTCAAACCGCTTTCGTATGGCTTGGCCTTCCATATCCCGCATTGCCATTTGCTCCGTTCCCAGCCGGAAAAGAAGCTGCTGCAGCTTTTTGCGCTCCACAGGCTTCAGTAAATATCCTTTCGCGCCAAGTTCCAACGCCCTTTGCGCATATTTGAAGTCATCGTATCCGCTGATCACAATGAATTCCACATTCTGCATGTTTTCCCTGACGCGCTCCATCAGAATGAGGCCGTCCATATCCGGCATCCGGATATCGGACACCACGATATCCACGGTCTGCTCCTGCATGATCCGCAGCGCTTCCAGACCGTTTTGCGCCGTAAATACCCGCTCAAGCGCGAAGGGCAGTTTCATATTTTCAATCATCGCCTTGATACCGGCCCTGATTTTCGCCTGATCGTCCACCACCAGAATCCGCAGCATTTTCCCGTCCCCCTTTTTACCAACCGCCCAGGTTGTTCTGCACATTGGGCATCACAACTTTCACCTGTGTGCAGACTCCTTCCCGGCTTTCCAGCACAATTCCGTATTCCACTCCATAATTCATCTGCAGCCGCTTGTGTACATTGACAATCCCAATCCCGTTTTTTCCGATTATCAGGCTTTCATCTTCATATCCCTGCAGCACGCGATTGATCCGCATGAGACGCTCCTTTTCAATGCCGGCGCCGTCGTCTGTCACCTGCAGCACAAGCACTCTTCCGTTTTCAACCGCACTGAGACTGATGTGAACGGATTTTCCACCTTTTGGAATGCCATGCACCACGCAGTTTTCCACCAGCGGCTGCAGGCACAGCTTCGGAATATCGGTATCCAGAAATCGTTCCTGAATCCTGATCGTCAATTCCACCTGATATTCGTTAATCATATTGATGAAAAAAACATATTTTTTTATGCTTTCCAACTCTTCCCGCAGAGACACCGTTTTGGATTTCCAACTCATCTGATACCGCATCAGATTTCCCAGCGATACCAGCGTATCCGCGACATCGCACTGACCTTCCACCTCCGCCATCATGCGGATGCTCTCCAGCGCATTATACAGAAAGTGACTGTTAATCTGGCTTTGAAGCGCATTGAGCTGCGCATCTTTGGCCGCCGTCTCCCGCTCCACATTCTGCCGGATCAATTCCTCCATCCGCTCCAGCATCCGATTAAAGCTTTCGGATATCTGATCCAGTTCATCTCCGTCCTCCCGTTGGGGCATCCGGATGGAAAGTTCCCCTTTCTGTACCTCCTCCATACCGCTTTTCAGCGCAGTCAGGCGGGACAACATCTTCCGATATACCAGCGAGGAAACCAGAAAGCAGAGCAACAGCAGACAGAATGCGGCGGCAATGGCGAGCCGGGCCTTTTCCCGGATTTCCTCCATCAGCGCCCTTTCTGAGGAAAAACTTATCACATATACTTCAAAATCTTCCAGATACTGATAAACGCCGTAAAATTTCTCTTTTTCATATGTAAACCAGAAGGATTCGCTTCCCCTGTCCGGTTCCAGCCATTTTTCAAGTTCTTCCGCAAAATCATAGCTTTCCATGCCGTTTCCCAGGATCTGTCCATCCGACAGGCGCACAACGCAGAAGCTTCCCTCCGGCCGTGCTTCCTTTAAGCTGCCAAAAAATTTCTCGTAAGGAATCCGGATCTCCAATATGCCGACCGGCGTCGTATCCAGATATACTTCTCTGTAACATGCAAGCTTTCCCTTTGCCTGCTGCGTTACCCCTTCCGGAATATATACCGTCTTCTTCTGCTCATGCAGCCATAAATCAAAATCTTTTTCTTCGATCCGGTCATACCGGTAAATAGTATCCCAGATTTCATAAACCTGAGGATTATAAAAATAAAAACCGCCGGATTCCAACAGCGAATTGCAGAGAAAAATGTAGCGCATCCTCGCCAGTTCCTGCTGTGAAAATTTTACCAGTTTCAGCCCGTCCTGTCCCATATCGCCATTACAAAAACGCAGAAATTCTTTCTGGTTCAAAGCAATCGTGATCGTATTATCTACCAGCATGCCGTTGGCAATCATATCCTTCACCATCGCCTCCACTTCGCTTCTGCACTCCCGATATGCTTCCTGATAGGCCGTTTCCCGGCTTTTCTGCAGCCAGACCGACGTCAATATAATGGCGGGCAACATGATAATTCCGGACAAAGCCCACACGATTTTGCTGACCAGACTCTGCCTTCTGAAAATTCTCTTCCATTTTTCCGCGATTTTTCTCATCTTAATTTCCTCTGTGCCCGCTGCCGTTTTGCTGCGCTTCTGATGATTCCTTAACGTGCGGCAAGACAGCAGACTATCTTCTGATAGTCCGCTGTCTCAATATCGACCTTTCTGATCAGCCCTTTCTGGCATCCAGAAGCTGCTGTTTATATGCGACGACAGAATCATAATCATAGCTGTCTCTCGCCTGAATGAATTCCTCAAAAATCCGGTCGAATTCCTCATCCGATCCCGCTGTAATCAGTTCCGGCAGCACCTCTTCCCATTTCTGGTTTACTCTGGTTGCCGCAATGGCCGCATCGGAATCTCCGGTAGGTTCCAGATTATTATAAATACCTCCGGCAATATATGCATGACTGTTTGCCCAATCATACATCTGTTTGATATATTCCGGCTTTTCAGGACGCCACTGATCCACAATCACGCTGTTTCTGAGCATCCAGTATGTATCGCCCAATCCATATGTGTTGGAAAATGTCTCCAGATCGCTGTTCATCATTTCCACAAATTCCGGTTTCATAGTGGGCACGCCATCCACATAATCATAGGTTTCGCCTTCTACGCCGAGGAAAACATCCCTTTGACCTTCTTCACTGCACATATAGGTTAAAAAGGCGATTGCCCGGTCCGGATTCTCGCAGTTCTTGCTGATAAAGCAGCTCATCCAGCCATCCAGAGAACCGGGGAAAATGAGCGGCGCGTCGCCATTTTTCCCGGAAGGTCCGTCTATCGCAATATAATAGCTATCCGGATTTTCGCTCTGCGCAAGAATCGTATTCGCCTCCTGCATGCCGCTCCATTCACGTAGCATGCAGAAATACTGTCCGTTGTTGGCCTTTTCTGTCACCTGATCGTCAGAATCCACCAGATAATCGATGCCGATCAGCCCCTCTTCATAAGCCTGACGCAGCGTCTTTAACCATTCCAGATAGTCCGGATCGGTGGTACGGTCATAAATTTCTCCGTCCTTCTCATAGGGCACCGCCAGGAAATTTTGCAGGAACGTGGAGAGACCGTAGCCGGAACCGCCCTGCGCATAGAAAGGCGTAATGTTCACTCCCTTATAAGTGCTGTAATTTTCCTTTAACTGCCGCAGCGCTTCCAGAAATCCTTCCGGGGTTGTCATATCGGGGCTTCCCATTTCTTCATAAAGATCCTTTCTTACAAGGAAGGTCTGTGTAGCCGCCGTCATGCCGGTCTGCGCCATCTGCTCTTCGCCATAGGCATCATTGGGAACGCAATACAAATTGCCGTCTTCTTTCGTATGCCATTTGATGATACTTCCGTCCACCACCTGATAAAAGTAAGGATCATATTCATCAGCCAGTTCGTTGAGACTATACACATAGCCGCCTTCATACAGCTTATTGTAGGAGGTTTCCCAGCTTCCAAGCGAAATCAGATCCGGCAGATCCCCGCTGATCATCATCAGGGAAAGTTCTTCATTCACATCGCCTGTAGGAGTCACAATTTCCACATTCACGCCGGTTTTTTCCGTAATGTTTTCAGACACCAGATTGTTTCCCCAGGTGTAAGGATACCAGGAAGCCCCCACAAACCAGGTCAGATCCACCGGAGACGTATCCTTTTTCCAGGCCGGTCCGTCTGCCTCTGCCGCTGCGCTCTCCTCCGCCGTTTCTTCCTCCTGCACGGCCGCCGCGCCGTCCTGTTCCTGCACCGTTTCCGCACTCTGCCCGTTTCCGCCGCATCCTGCCAGAGAAGCAAGCATTCCCGCGCAAAGCAGCACAGCCAAAATCTTTTTGTACTTTTTCATGTAAAGTACCTCCTTCTTTATTTTATCAGGCTTTTTCAACCTTTAATAGCCCCTATCATGACGCCCTTCACCAGATATTTCTGAATAAATGGATAAATGCAAATAATCGGCAGCGTCGCAATCACCATGGAAGCAAATTTAATCGTAACCGAGGGGGCCGAGCCGCCCAGGGCAAGCATCGCCTGCTGCTGCTGGGAAGTCATGGAACTTTCCGCCAGCACCTTATAGAGAATCGTCTGCAGCGGCTGCAGGGATTTGTCCCGGATATAGATAATTCCCTGATAATAGTCATTCCAGTGATACACGCCGGCAAACAACACGATCGTGGCGATGACCGCCTTACAGTTCGGCATCAGAATCCGCCAGAAAATGCGGTATTCCGACGCGCCGTCTATCTTCGCGCTTTCCATCAGGCTTTCCGGTATGGTCCTGAAGAAACTGATGAAAACCACCATATCGTAGAAAGTGAACATTCCCGGAAGCACAAATACCCAAAAAGAATTATACAGATGCAGCTTGAGCATCAGAATGAAGTTAGGAATCAATCCGCCGTTAAAGAACATGGTCACCATGGCAATTTTCATATAAACCTTTTTCCCGATCAGATCATTTCTGCTCATGGCGTAAGCGACCATTGCGGTAAAAATCACATGCACGGCGGTAGCGACAACCGTTCTCAGCACGGATACCAAAAAGCCGCTCAGAATATATTCGTTCTGAAATACCACCTGATAGCTGTCCAGACTGACCGAAGAGGGCCACCACGCCACCGCTCCCAGCCGCGCCGTATCGGAAGCCGCCACCGAATTTGCCACAATATACCACATGGGATAAAGGGTGATAAAGCAGACCCCGGCCATGACCAGCGCCAGTGCATAATCGAACGCCGTATAATGCCCCAGTTTTCTCATTTTCGCTTTCATCGGCCCCTCCTAAATAATGGTTTCTCCCGTCAGTTTTTTTGACACGAAATTACACAGTTGCAGCAGTCCGAAAGCAATTATGCTCCGGAAAAACAGAACCGAGGTGGAAAAGGAATAGCGCCCCTGTCCCAGACCCATGTTGTAAATATAGAGATCTATGGTCTCCGCTTTCGGCATATTCGCAGAATTTTTCATAAAAAATATCTGATCGAAATTGCTGCCCAGACAGTTGCTCACCTGTAAGATGAACAGGATTGCCACCGTCGGCCGGATACACTGCAATGTGATATGCCTCATTTTCTGCCAGCGGTTTGCGCCGTCCAGTTCAGCGGCCTCATACAGCCCCGGATCAATGCCGGCTATTGCGGCAAGATAGATAATGGCGCTCCAGCCGGTCTCCTTTACGATATCCGAAAGAAAAGCGATTCCCCAGAAATAATCCGGATTCCCGTTATACAAAACCGGTCTGCTCTGTAAGTGGAGCGCCATCATCAACTGATTGATAATGCCGGATTCCGACAGCCAGTTCAGCAGGATTCCGCCGAAAATCGCCCAGGAAATAAAATGCGGAAGATAGGAGATTGTCTGCACCACTTTTTTGAATCTTGCGCTTTTCATTTCATTCAATAACAATGCGAAAAAGATCGGGATAAAAAATCCGATGCAGATTTTCAGGGCGCTCATGCCCAGCGTATTCACAACAGACCGCCAGAAGCGATCGTCCGCCAAAAAAGCCTTAAAGTGCTTTAAACCAACCCATTCATTCTGAAACAGCGGAACCGATATATCATAATTCATAAAAGAAATAACCAGATATACCAGCGGAATATAGGAAAAGACCGCCATCCATAAAAGGCCCGGCCAAACCATACTTTGCAACTGCCATTGCCGGATCAATAGCTTCATTTTCTTTTTTGCTTTGTTCATCATCCCTGCCTCCTGTTATCAGTGTAACAAAAGGATTTTCGGGAAAAAACATCGGTATTTTGGATTTTATCTCAGAATTTTGGATCGCATTGACTTCCTTAAACGGATTTCATAAACTTCAGATATGACATTAGAATATGGCATTAAAGCAGCAGCAGAAACGGAGGATTCACAGATGCCGTCACAAAAAAAATATCGCCTGATCTGGGAAGACAGCTTCACATCCGGACAATTGGATTTGACAAAATGGAACTACCGCTACGGAAACTGGATTCCCCAAAAGGAGCACATTCCCGCCGCAAAGGGATGGGGCAACGGAGAACTGCAATACTACACAGACTGGCCCGAAAATATCCGTCTGGAAAACGACCGTCTCATCATTCAGGCGCATCGCCGCAGCACCCATTTACCTGACGGAGACGTCTGCTCCTACACTTCTGCCAGAATAGATACGAAAGGACTCTTTTCCTTTTGCTATGGGAAAATAGAATTCCGGGTCCGTTGCAGCGCCGGACCCGGCGCATGGCCGGCAGTATGGATGATGCCGGAAGATTCCGTGTACGGCGACTGGGCAGCCTCCGGAGAGATTGATTTATTTGAAGCCAGAGGCCGCCTGCCCAAACAGGTCTGCGGCACCATCCATTACGGCGGCGTAACTCCCAACAAGACCCACCGGGAATTTACAGGCGAACCTGGCGGCGGCAGCGATATCAGTTCTTTCCATGTATATGAAGTGATCTGGGAAGAGGGTTATATCGCCTGGTATGTGGACGGATACCGCTATGCCTCGGTTTCCGCCTGGGAATCTTTTACCCCCGGCATCCCATACCCCGCCCCCTTTGACCAAAATTTTTACCTGATTATCAACCTGGCCATCGGCGGCTACTTTGATCTTCCTGCTGCGGAAAAAATAGATATGCTCCGCCTGCCCGTCACCTTTGAGATCGATTATATACGGGTTTACCAGCGGCCCGGCAGATAACCGGGAAATCACATCCGTCCGTGGGCAGGCCGCGCGCCGCAAGCGCCGTATCCTGCGGGGCGCATCCATCATTCTCCGGACCGTTAAAAACGCGTCGGCACTTGGGCTGCGTCCTGTGCAGCCTTATGTGCCGCTACGCGTTTTTCGAGCGAAAGCGTGTCCGGAAAGGATGGATGCGCCCTGCGGGATATGGCGCTTGCGGCGCGCGGACTGCCCACGAACGGACGCGTTTTCCCGGCCTTCTGCCGGGCCGCGTCCTGCCTGCGTCACCGCTCTTCCCAATACTCGCACTTCGTCCCGATCACCTCTGAGGTAAAAGGCGTTCCGTCCGCCTTTTTATAATGCCGGGTCGCCTTAAGAATATACTTCATGCCGATATAAAGCAGCGGAATATTGGCGAACACGATCAGAATATTGCCCAGATCTGAAATCGCCCACAGATTGCTCAAATCAATGCCCGCAACGGAACAGAAAATGCCGAACGTGGTAATGCAGATGCCCAGTATCCGAATGGCATTGATAAAGTTCTGCTTCCTGGTAATCCGGTTTGCCGCAATCTCCGAAAAACTAATCATTCCCACCAGACAGGTGAAAGCAAACAGACAGAAGCACACGGTAATGGACAGCGCGATCGCGCCGTTCAACGCCGTTCCGGGCGTCAGTTCCTCTGCCGACGCCAGAAACTTCGGCAGCTTATCCAGCGCCATGAAAGCTTCCCCGCCGTCTCCGTCCCAGAGATGCGCCATGACAACGACAAATCCGGTCAGGGAACAGATGACCATCGTATCCAGAAATACGCCGATGGACTGCACGATTCCCTGTTCGCAGGGATGCTCGCTGTTGGCGGCCCCGGCCGCCATGGTAATCGTTCCCTGCCCCGCTTCATTGGACATCAGTCCGCGCTTTACGCCCTGCGCCAGCACGGTTCCAAACGCGCCGCCAAACACCGCCTCCGGCGTAAATGCGCCGCCGAATACCGCCTGAAAGAAATAAGGAATCCGGTTCAGGTTTAAGCAAATCAGCACCAATACGGTAATCACGTAAAGAACCGCCATCACCGGAACCATTTTGTCCGTCACCTTCGTTACTTTTTTAATGCCGCCGAATGCAATGTACGCGGTGACTGCAATGAGAATCGCCGCCACAATATAATAAAAGACCGCGTCGCTGGCAAGGGATCTGCCCGTCACGATTTCCGCCATCTGTCCGACGGAAGAAACGACGTTAAAACCCTGAGCCGGAAGACAGCACATCGCATAAACGATGAACATAACGGATAAAAAGACGCCGGCCGCCGCTTTATTTTTCAGCAGCTTCTTCCCGTAAAAAGGAAGGCCGCCGACCAGTTCGTCGCCCTTTTTCTCCTTGAAAATCTGCGCCAGCACCGCTTCCGCGTAGGCCGTCGCCATGCCGAAAAAGGCGGAAATCCACATCCAGAACAACGCGCCCGGACCGCCCACGGTGATCGCGCCGGTCACGCCCAGAATGTTGCCGGGTCCCACACGCATGGCCGAACTTAAGAAAAAGGCTGTCAGCGGCGAAAGTCCCGCTTCCTTTCCTTTCTTCCGCGCCAGAATTTTCAGGCCTTTCTTAAAATGCGTGACCTGAATGAACCCGGTTTTCACCGTGAAAAAAATACCCGATCCCACCAGCAGGATGATCGCCAGTGAAAAATTTCCCAATATCGGAATACTGCTGTACCACGACAAATTTGTGGGAAAATCCCAGAAAAAATCGGATACCGGAACGACAAAGTCAAAAACACGATTGATTGCTTCAAAGAAACGTTCCATAAATATGCGCCTCCGTCATAAGATTTTTGCGGTATGCCGCTTTCGCCTTCTCCTGCGTCCGGCATCTGCATTCCGCTGTTACTGTTTACTTTACGCTTCTTTTTTCAAGCAAAATACGGAAATAGGGCTTTTTTTCTTGCAAATAGTGCTGTAAAATGGAGATATCTTTTTCAGGGAGGCGCGCATGGAAGGAATTTATCCGAAGACCGGCTATATCGACAGCAATTTCCGAATATTTTATTTACACGAAGTTTCCGACAAAGATTTCACCTATCATTACCATGATTTCCACAAGATCCTTCTGTTTTTAAACGGCAACGTGGGTTACCGCGTGGAGGGCCGTTCCTATGAACTGCGTCCGCTGGACATCGTCCTTGTCAAAGCGGGAGAAATCCATCGCCCTGTCATCCATGACGCGCAGCCCTATGAACGGATCATTTTGTACCTTTCCCCCGGCTTTTTGCTGCCCGACCTTCAGGAAGGCTGTGATTTAAACCTGATCTTTTCCGTGGCTGCCGAAACCGGTTCCAATCTGGTTTCCGTTCATCCCGTCCTGCGGCCCGCCCTTGACCGATATATCTGCCAGCTGAAAGAGGCGCTCGTTCCTCATGCGTATGCGGCCCAGCTTTTTCAGAAAACCGTCACGCTATCTTTTCTCATCTGGCTCAACCGCACGTTAAAAGACGGCTCCCTCTCCTACCGGAACGCCGCGGCCTCCAACCGGCTGATCCTGCAAATTCTGGAAGATATCAATCAAAATATTACCGCCGACCTTTCCGTCGACGGTCTGGCTCAGAAATACCATCTGAGCCGCTCTTACCTGATGCACCTGTTCAAGGCCCAGACCGGCTTTACCATCTTAAACTATATCACGGAAAAGCGTCTGTTTCTTGCAAAACAGTACCTCAAAAGCGGCATGGGCGTCACCCAGACCTGTTTTTTGTGCGGCTTTGCGGATTACTCCGGTTTCTACAAGGCTTTCCGGAGCAGATTCGGCGTCCCGCCCAAGGATGCGGCCAGACTTTTATAAATTTTATAAAATGTGCGGAGCACACTTTCCGCAAATGTGCTCCGCCTGTTTGATTGCCGTATTCTTTTATTTTTGAATTTCAAATTCCTGAAATCCCATATATCCCGGCGCAATTTCATATTTCGGGAACACGATCACCGGATTCCCATCGGCGTTTAAATAGAAATCAGTATCTTCCGTCACCGTTTCAAATCCCGGAATGCCCATTTCCTTATCCTCTTCCCCGTTTGGACCGTATCCGAAGAATATGTTGTTTTCGTCCGCTGCAATTCGTTCTTTGATCTGCGCTACGATGCTCTCGTTGCAGATCTTCATATAATCTTCGCCCAAAACATCCTGCAGCGTCAGATGTTGTCCCGTGGAAAGATCCAGATTGTAATAATAGCGGTCTTCCTGCGCCGATACCCAGGATTTGGCGGTCACAAGTTCCAGGGAAAGGATGTTTCCGCTTTGATATTTCACATCGTAGTCCACCGAAATATCCATCGTGCGGCCGCCCCATTCTTCTTCCGTGCCTCCTGTGGCAAAAAAAGCTTCCTTGTATTCCTCAAATTCCGTTTTGGCCTGCGCCATATAATCGTCCACAATCTTCTGAATTTCCGTATTGATGTCCCCGGTAAATTCCTGGGTTCCGGCTGCGCTGCCGGACTCTTCTTCCGTTTCCGGCTCCTGCACGATTTCGGGCACTTCCATATCGATTTCATAATCTCCGTCCGTTCCGTGATACGAACGTACCGTCAAAACTTCCGCCAGCGCCCCCAACACAGGGACCCCGCTCATTTCTTTTGCAAAAACTTCGCTTGTATTTACGCCGACTGTAAAGCAGATTAAAAGTCCTGCCGCGGCGGCAGCCGCATAACGAAATATTTTCACCGCGCCCGTCCGTTTTTTTCTTTTCTCATAATTCATCCGGATTTCCTCCTTATTTTTTGAAGCGATGGCCCTGTTTACAACCTCTGTCAACTCATCCGGAATCTCTGTGGAATCATAAATCTTCTTGCCGTCTTCCAGTTTCATACCGCTGCCTCCTTTAAGCTTTTCTCCAACTTTCCCAATGCGCTGTAAAGTCTTGATTTTACCGTGTTTAAATTGGTATCCGTCACTTCCGCAATCTGCTTCAGCGTCAGTTCCTCGTAAAAATGAAGCACGATCACGGTTTTCATCGGTTCCTGCAGTTTCTGTACCGCTTCATAAACCTCCCGCTCCCGTTCATAGGCCGGTTCTTCATAGATCTGTTCCGGAAGTTCCCCGTCCGCGCTGACCTTTTCCCGCCTGTTCTTCCGGAGATACTGCAGGGATTCATTCACCACAATGCGGTAAAACCATGTTTTCAGGGCATTCGGATTTTTCAGGCCATAGCAGCCTTCCAGCCCCTTGCACACCGCATTCTGCACCACGTCCAGCGCGCTGTCCCGGTCGCCCACATAGCTGTATGCAAGGCGGTAAAATTTTTCCTGGTTCTCCACGATATAAGAGACAGTCCGATCATAAATATCCTGTTTCATACGCCTTTCTCCTTTTTCTCTTTGCTCTATAGATGCAGAAAACGGCAATAAAGTTTTTCCTTTCCGTAAAATAATTTTCGCTCATTTGCCGCAAAGCAAAGAGCGGCTGTCCTGCGCCAGCCGCCCTGTTTGATCGCCGTCTTTATTCCGAAACCGTAAATTCCGCATACATCGGATATGTCTTTTGTTCCTCCGCTTCTTTTTCCTCTTCCTTCTCATAATATTTCACCAGCCTGTACTGCCCCGGCGCAAGAGTGCCGTATATCGTCCCAAAATTCACCGTCTGATGAAAGCTGCTGCCGTCCCCCACCGTATACAGTTCTTCATTCCAGCTAATTTCCGCCTTCGGCTGCACGGTCTGCCATGTTCCTTCCGCATACTGTTCCAGTTCATACGCTCCCCCGAAGGAGATGGTGCCGGACGCTTTGTATTCCAGAACGAAAGTCACGCTTTGGGCGCTGCTTTCCGTTACGGTTATCACCACATTTTCCGACATCTGCTCCTGTACGGCGGTGCTCTCTCCTGCTCCCGATAAAGCGTCCCTGTCAGCGCTCCTGCCGGCCTGCTCTGCGCCCTGCTGTTTCCCGGTTGCTTTCGCCTGTTCTTCCGGTTGCTCTGTAAAAGATTCCATCAGCGCTTCCGGTTCTGCGGCGGCGTCTTCTGCCTCCGCATCTCTGGCCGCTGCGCCTTCCGTCATTGCTTCCTCTGCTGCTTCCATAGCCGCGCCTTCCATCATGGAAACATCCGCCGCACCCTGATCCATTGCAGCTTCCTGATTCTCTGCAGGCGCCTGGGTAGAACTTGCGCCGAAAGGGCCAAACAGCATGCCGCTTCTTGTCAGGAATCCGAAAACGCCGACGCACACCGCCATCACCGCACAGGCAGCCAGCGCTCCCTGCCAGCGGTAAAGCGCCGCTTTTTTCCGCTTTTTCTTCCTTTTTTCTGTTTTCCCTGCCGCTTCTGTCTGTACCGTTCCAGCACCGGCGGCCTCTTCCACCAGCCTGTCGTCGATCTGCCCGATCGCATCCAAAAGCTTTTCACTTTTTTTCACAGCACGACCCCTTCTTTCTCCAGATGATCTTTCAACCGGTTTCTTGTCCGAAACAGCTGGGACTTTACCTTGCTTTCGCTGACGCCGAAGCGTTCTGCAATTTCCTTAATGGAATCCACATAAAAATACCGGCGTATGAAAATGTTCCGGCTCTCTTCCTCAATTCCATACAAAAAGCGGTCGATTGCAGCCGCCGTTTCCTTTCCCTCAATTTCTTCTTCCACGCTCTTTGCAGAAGGGAGACATTCTTCCAGTTCCAGAAGCAGCAAATCGACTTCGCCGCTTCCTCTCTTTCTGGCATGGCTCATCCGATACCGGCTGATCGAAAGATTTCTCGCTATTTTTCCCAGAAAAGCCGACAGAAAATCCGGCCGCTTCGGCGGCATGGAATCCCACGCCCGAAGCCACGTATCATTCACACACTCCTCCGAATCCTCCATGCTCTTCAGAATATGTAATGCAATGCTTCTGCAATAATTGCCGTACTTTTTATCCGTTTCCACAATCGCTGATTCCTGGCGCGCCCAGTAGAGATCGATTATTTTTTCATCCTCCATCGGATTTCCTCCTTTATCCGCTCCCTTCGCCAAATATAACGCAGCTTTTCAGCCTCCGGTTGCAATTTACAGGTATATTTTTTCCCATCGCCCATACTATTATAACAAACGGGAGCCATCCGGTATTTTTACAGTTCTCCCATCACCCTTTAAGGAGTTTTTATGATTTCTGTTTCTTCCTTTGCGGATTCCAGTCCCTATCCGCCTTTGCGCGTTGAATGTCCCAACCCCGGTTATGCCGCCGAAATGCTCTCCAATATCGGTGCCTGCAGTTCAGAAATGTCAACGATCAGTCTTTACATCTATAACAGCACAATCCTCACAGACCGCTGTCAGGAACTTTCTCAAATCTTTCATAAGATCGCCATGGTGGAAATGCGCCATCTGGATATCTTTTCCCACCTGGCGCACATGCTGGGCGCAGATCCCCGCCTGTGGACCTGCAGCGGCAAGCGTCCCTGCTATTGGTCTCCCGCCTGCAACCGTTATCCCACGCAGACGGAATCGCTTCTGAAAAATGCGCTGCAGGGCGAACAGGACGCCATCCTGAATTACCGCCGTCAGGCCGAACAAATCTGCGACGCCTATGTGGTGGATATGTTAAACCGCATCATTCTGGATGAACAGATCCATGTACAGATTTTCCGGGAACTGCTGGCCGAACAAATGCAGCGCTGCTGATTGTCGAAAGACGTCCGGTTCATTTCCATTTCATGAAAGCGGTTGCTTCAGAAAAGGACTCTGACAAAATACAGACTTTGCCAGAGTCCTTTTTTCTTCTTCCGCCCAAATCCTTCCAAATTCCGTCATCACCGCTCCCAAATCTTTCTAATTCGGAACCGGCCCCAGGCCAAGCCCCTGCGAAGATACCAGGAAAATAAACCATGCGGTACACAGAATAATTCCCGCGACCGCCGCAAAAAAGATGATTCCGCTCCTCTTTTTCCGGACGGCACGAACAATTCCCAGCAGCAAAAGGACGATCGACGCCACCATAACCGCAACAAACAGCCAGACAAATAAAAAACCGTAAATTCCGGCCTGATCGATTGCCAGAACAATGAAGGTAACGAGAAGTGCAAATTCCGCCGTATGCCACAGGCTCTTTACCTCTTTTCTGCGCTCCTGCTTTACAACCGCCTTTGCCTCTTTCTTCTCCTGCTGCCGCCGCATTTTCTCTTCCAGCGCTTCCCGTTTCTGACGGGCCTTTTCTTCCAAAGCTTCCTGCTTTTGGCGCGCTTTTTCTTCCAGCGCTTCCTGCTTTTGACGCGCCTTTGCTTCCTTTTGCGCGGCCTTCTGCGCTTCGGCCTCTTCCTTTTCCTTCCGGCGCTTTTCTTTCCATGATAACGGCTTTTCTTCCTCATTCGCCGCCGCATTGTCTGCCTGCAGTTTTTCTTCCTCATTCGCTGTCGCATTGTCTGCCTGCAGTTTTTCCCTTGCCAGCGCCGCCGCATCCCGGTTGATCCGCCAGTTCTCTTCTCCGGAAGCCTCCTGCGAAATTTCTTTCTGCACAGGTTCCTGTGTCATCTCATTTGTTTTCTCTTCCGCCATCAGCCTTATCCTCCGCTTCCTGCGCCGCAATTTTCTCCTTCGTCTTCTTCACAGCCTGTTCCTGCAGGCTTTCCAAAAAGGGAAAACCGATCACGTTTTTCGCCGCATAGGTCTGCTGCAGTTCATACTCCAACGGCAGCCAGGTGCTGATATCGCTTTCATTATGCTGAATCACCGCTTCCAGCTTATCCAGCGCCTTGTACACCTTCGCTTCTTTGGTTTCCTGCGCCTCCATCTCGGCAAACAGTTCCGACAGTTCCCGATACAACGGCTCCGGCAATCCCGACAGCAGATCGTCCACCGCCTTTTTCTCCACCTGCTCATGCTCTTCGTTTTTTAAGAAGGTGGGAATATCTCCGGTCACTGCCTCGCCGAGATCATGAATCAGACACATCCGGATCACCTTATCGATATCGATTTCTCCCAGTTCGTCCTTCATCAGATATGCCATCAGCGCCGTGCGCCAGCTATGTCCCGCGACATTCTCCTGTACGCCGTCTGACGTCACACAATGCCGCGGCACGGATTTGAGTTTTTCCACTCTGTCCAGAAACGCAATGAATTGCGCCGCTTCAAACTTTTCCATTCCCTGTTCTCCAAAATTTAAACGTCAAAGCAAAATACATTCGGCACAACATCGGCGCCAAATGTTTTCACTGCCATCCGGTACATCGCCTTTGCGTGGATTCTGTCATGCCAGATAAAACGCCTCAGCACTTTTCTTAACGACCATTCTTCATCATAACTCCCATGAAAAACAGTATTTTTCAGAAACTCTGGCTGGCTTTCCAATAATGCAAACCCTCGTTTCCTGCATTCCGCAATATTTCCTTCGTTATCAACAGAAACACCGATTTCTCCAAAATAATAGTCATTGACATTCTTCGTATGTTCATACATTTCAAATGCGGTACGGGGAATCTGCCCATAAAAAGTCGCTCTGGCCGGCAGACAGCTTTTCTCTTTATCCGGTATTGCCTGATACAGCGTCAGGAAATCCTGTGCCGATTTCATCACAAGCGTTTTCATTTCTTCATATTCGGATATGCTTAACGGCTTTTTTTCTTCCTCAAAGAGAACATCTGAATCAGCATCGGAAATGGTGAGTTCGGACTCTTTTTCCTGAACAATTTCAATCTCCAAAGAATCCGGCACAGGATCGCCCTTCCATTTCAGGTAGGATCTGATTTCCGCAGGCATTTTCAAAACCGCCGCGTCTCTGGTCTCGCCTCTTGTAAAAGCGCCGATAAAATTGTCCGCATACAAGATACTGTCATTGCCGTTATGTTCCCATACGCACCGTATTTTCATAAGCACATTTTCTCCCGAATTTCGTTTTGCTGCTTTGCTTTCAAAATAAACTACTGCTTTTTACAGTATATCCCTATTTCAGAAATCCGTAAAGTCCGTCTCGTCAATAAACTTTTTCGAGCGAAAGCGTGTCCGAAAAGGATATGTGTGCCCAAAAAGGCGGGGCGCACGCGGTTCACACACCCCCTAATAGACGACGTCCCTCACTTCTTTGGGCAGCCGGCCTGTATATTGTACTGCGATCCGGTTTTCCGGCTTCACATCACAGAAATAAAGCACGATCACAAAAAGCCATTCCAGCGGCTTCATCAGAAAATAGATCAGATCCGCTATATAGGGAGAATGGATTGCCTTTGCAACCGGAAATCCGTAGGTATCATAAAAACGGCGGACATGCCGATGGAAGCGCGGCGCACGCTCCTCCAGAATCTGCTCAAAGGCATTGGCGACACATAGCTGACGGTTTACGATTACCGAATGGCCATGCCGCACGCCCAGCCGCCGGGGCTTTACAACGTCCTCATGCCCGCCTGCCGCAACCGTGCACAAATAATGCTCGTCATAATAAATGTTCTGGGGCGCTACCCGCTGTGACAAACTCCAGTCGCTCGTCTCCGTCCATGCTTTGATGACGGCGTCCGGCTGCTGTCCGAACAGCACCAGCAGGCAGACCAGGATTCCCAGCAGGGGCCACATCAGCACAAACGCCGCAGCAGGCCATCTCCTCGATTTTGCCAGAACACCGTTGCACCATTTCAGCCAGCGGCAGCGGTAAGTTCTGTTTTCTTCCATCTCAGGATTCCATTCCAGAATCTTATTGCGTATGGTTTTTATCCCGATCATCACATACACAAAAGGCGCCAGACACATAATCAGATATTCCAATCTGGCAAAAATCTGAACGCTCCACAAAATACATTCCGCCATCCCCAAATAGATGGCCGCGATAGAGGACACGATCACCAGCGGCGGAAGCTTCCGCAGCGGGACGTAGGTCAGGATCAAATATCCCGTAAACGCAACCAATACGACGGCGATCACCGTTGGCCATGCCTGCGTAAAAACGGGCGTATGCACTTCCGAATTGTAAAGGGTCTCGGTCCAGTCCTTATCAAAACAGATTTCCATTAACACACCGTAAAGCGCCGTATAAATAAAACCCAGAACAAAGGTAATGAGATCGAATATTTTTCCCTGCCGAATCACCCGGGCGCTCCGGATCCCCAAAATCAGACAAATAAATTCCACAACGGTCAGCACCAGCGGATAAATCACAAAAGTACCGATGATAAAACCTGTTAAAACGGCCTCCTGCAGGCTATGAAAAAAATCCCCCCAGACATTCTGCGTCGTACACAAAAGCCCAAAGCAAAGTCCTGCGCCCTCCGCTGCAATAATCGAAGCGATAACCCCATGCTTTCTACAAAATTCCCACATTTTAAACCTCAATACTCCTTTAATGGTACATTCTCAAAAATCCGTACAGCCACATGCCAATGAGACACAGCAGGCAGCACAGACAAATCATTCCCGGCAAAAAAATCAGAATGGTATTTCTTTTGGCATGCGCACCTGCCCGCACATCACTTACGGCATACATCCCGGCGCAGGCAATCAGCATCGGAATACAGCCCATTGCCATCCAGTTAACGGCCAGTTCCCATAGCTGCATCGGCAACATTGCGTCCGGAAACGGTACAAAATCGATATGCAACAAAAAGGCGGCACACAGCGCCAGTACGATCAACGTTCCGATCGCATACATAATATGGACCAAAATTTTTTCCGTACTCATCTTACGCTTCACCTCTCTCTTCGTCCGGTCCTCCAAAATGCCGCAGCAACTAAGGTGATTGTGCTCAGAATCAATTTCCCGGACAGCCCGACGACTGCCCCGGAAGTGTCCATAAGCGCCGTCCAATCTTCAATTTCCACAAGATGATTCCCGTAACAGAGTTGCAAAAATACGGCTGCCATACAGAGAACAAGACTTCCCATCAGAAACATATATCCTTTTGCCGGCTCCGTTTTTTTTAAAAAAACGATAAGCGGAATCGCTAATCCTGCCAGTCCGAATATGATACTTCCCAGATTTAACAGACCATAAACCATGAAAACCCTCCTCCGTTTTTACTCTTCTTGCACATACCAGTCCTCCAGACTTTTCTTCGCTTTCCAACGGGAAAAATTAAAATTACGCAGATTCATGTCTTCCGATCTTTTCAATATTTTCCCATAGTAAAGACGGAGCGCTCCCGTATCTCCCCACATTTCCCTGACCTTTTCCTGTGCCAGAAGGGGCGCCGCGTCCGCTGAAAGCTCACTCAGATACCAGTAATCATCAAAGCCTTCCACAATTTCTTTCTGCCCGTCCGCGCTCTCTATCTCATACGTCACTCCCACATATGCAAGGTCATATTTCGCCACCCAATAGTCCGGTTTTGCAAAGGCCAGCCCGATATAACAAACCGTGACGACCGCCGTGCAGAAACCGAACAACGGAAAATTTCCCTTAAATATGGAAATGATAACGCCGACAAATAAAATCGCAATCACTGCCAGAGACCAGAGCACGAACAGTCTTAAAAACGTCAGATAATAATTCAGAATGTATAAAATCATCCGATACGCGCTGGACGCGATCAAAATGTATGTCATCAACGAAATCGCCGTCAGTATCACCTTTAATATTCTGCTTTCCTTAAAGCAGGCAAGACACACAAGAACCAGCACCAGATTAATCAGGCAGACGAACAGAAGCTGGAAGAATCCCTGGCGCGCATAAGAGGCCCACGTCATTCCGTCCGGCAGTTCCATTTTTCCCATAAACAGATACACCACCTGTATTGCACAGAAAATCAGATAGATTACTGCGATCAGGGAAGTAAACGTGATCGCCGCCACGGGTTCTCCTCTTTTTTCCTTTTCTTCTTTCTCCGGCATCCGATACGTGATAAGCCCTCGCACAAAGCTGTAAAAGAGCACATAAACCGTAAGGGCCATGAGGCATATGAGAATGATCGAACTCAGATCAATATCTCCCAGAGCCCTCTCAAACAGATCCAAAAACACCGCGTCCGCGCTCAGAAGCAGCGCCAGTATGACAATCAGCAGCGGCACAGCCGCTAAAATACCGATAAAAATATATTTGACATTTTTATTTTTTACCGTTTTATCCCGTTCCTTAAAAAAAGATGCTGCATCCGAAAACGGCGTGTCAATATAGTGCAGCAATTCCATCAGACTGCGGCCGATTGCACACAGGTATTTTGTAAAATTCCATCCCTTTGTGCGGTAAAAAAGCCGCAGCGTCAGCGTGATGGTCAGCAGAAAAATTCCCGTTTTTGTCATCCACAGTATTTTATTATCATCGGTCAGACATACGGAAATACCGAGCAAGCTGATGCTGAGTTCATAAAAAATTACCGTCAGGTTATCCCGCGTTCCCGCCGGGAAATCCGCCTGCTCCGGTTCTGTCTGCCCGCCGTTTAAGCCTGCTTTGCTGCCGGATAGAACCCTGAACTTTTTCATACAGAAGAAGAAATAGACCAAGGTTCCTACGACGAAAAAAGGGTAGGTGATCCCGGAAGCATTCCGATACAGACAAAACGTATAAAACAAAGCGTAAATCACGCTCGCAGCGCCCAGCACAGGATAAGGAAGCGCCGGTTGATCGGATCGTTTCTGCGTCTGCTGACCGTCATTTTTATCCGTTGTCTGCCGCCCATTGTCTTTCTGCCGTATCTGCTGTTCAAAACTTTCATTCGCCGGCTGATTATTCTCTTTTACAAATTCATCCATCGCTTTCCTCTCCTTCCCCGTCGTCCACATATTGTAAAATATCGCCCGGCTGACATTCCAGCGCCCTGCAGATCGCATTCAAGGTGGACAGCCGCACGGCCTTTGCCTTGTTATTCTTCAAAATGGATAGATTCGCAAGCGTAATATCCACCTCCCCCGCCAGTTCCGTCAATCCTTTCTTGCGCTTTGCCATCATGACGTCCAGATTGATAATAATCGACATTTGTGCACCTCCTAAATTGTCAGGTCATTTTCCAGCTTGTAGGTGACCGCCTTATCAAATACCTGCGCCAGCACCCTGGAAAACAATCCGGCAATTACAAATACTAAAATTACAACCAATACGGCCGGTGTTAAATATAAAAACAGCCGGCAGGCCGTAACCGCCGCAATGCAGAAACTGTAAGTCCCCATGCGCCTTAAGCTGACCACGTTCTCCCGAATGAAGCAATCATCGTCCAATACGGACTGAAACATTTTGCGGAGTTCAAAAATAATCAGAATTGCAAATACTCCGGATATCCCGAACATAATCACCAGCGGAATCCAGAATTCTGCAAAGTAAGAATTAAACCGTCCGTAAAACCGGATGGACAACGGCAGCGTCGCCGTTACGATAATTCCGGCATAAAACATAAAATCCAGCAAGTATTTGGTGTAAAGCGTCAATTTGTCTCTCATCCCTGTCCTCCATACAAAAAAGGTTACTTCCCGCCTGACAGATACGCTTCCATCATCTGCCAGCGGATTGTAACCTTAAAATACTACATATCCCATTGAAAGTCAATATATTTTTATTGTTTTTCGATAAATTTTTATTGTTTCGATTAAGAACATGCCGTTTTCATTATATTTTATATTCCTGATAAAGCCTTTTCCTGACGCTTAGACAGGTTGCGGCTTTTTTCACGTCATCAATTCTGCCGTCTTTCATCAATCGGTCAATCAACGTTCCGAAACGTTTTTCAGCCTGTCTCTCTCCTCTTTTCTCTCCTCTCTTTTCTCCCTTTTCCCGCTCTTCCTTTGCCCAATCGTCAAACGCCTTGCACATATTGATTCCTCCCGCCTGTCTATCTCTGCATTTTTCCTTCTGTACGTTTAATGTTCTGATATGCAGCATGGTACATATCAGATCGTAAGTATCATCATCCATATTTTTAAAACGCTCCGCATTTTCCCTGCAATAAATCTGCATATCCTTCTTGCTGTCCCTGCGCTTCATCATACCGATTAATTCTCTCAGTCCTGTTTCAAATTTCATTTCATCCAACATCGTCAGTTCTACAACATGCAGGTGATAGTCCATCAGAAATTTCCTGAGCGTTTCATCCGTTCCTGTCAGATCCAGCAATTCCTGCAGACGCGTTGCGGCCGTCCATTTTCCCGTTCCGTGAAACAGTACAAGCGTAATTGTCGGAATGAAACGATCCGTAACTTTTATTCCCGAAAGATACTCTATTCCCGGCTTCAATCCGCCCACTTTTTTATAATGACGTTTCATCCTTCTTAGCTGCTTCAGCAAATCTTCCACATCATATTCCAGGCATCGCAGCGGCATACACAAATGAGATTCTCCCTGATTTTCTATTGCAATCAACACAAATCCTTCTTCCCTGCATAAAAGTCTTGCGATGTCCCTTTCCCGCCTCGGCGCACTCTTCCTTCCCCTTCTGTCCTGCAGGCTTTCCTGATAATTTTTTTGAACCTCTGCAAGATTATGCGGAAAAATCACCTTTTTTCCATTATATAGAACGCCGTTGCACAAATCCGCAAAAATGTAGTCTTTATTCAGGTACCACCGCAGTTCGTCATCCTGTTTCCCCATCCGTTGTCCTCCGTATATGATTTATCTGATTGGAAATTGGGCGAAGATACCCGATGAAAGAAAGAGACACGGCGCCGCAAACGCGGAAGCCATTCTGCAGATTTCCAATGATTCAGATTCCATTTAAGATTTTCTGTAATCCTAAAAGATATTTTCAGTATATCAGCCTGATTTAAAATTGCAAGCGCCTTTTTTATTTTTTACACCGCGAACATGTAAAGGATAATGCGCAAAGAATGGAATGAGAAAACAAAACTGTCTTCTTTTGTCAGTTTTTGCATAAATATAACCAGTTTCTTCCAAAAATATTGCGATATTATAAATTTCTTTGTATACTTAATCATAACAAATTTCATTAAAGGAGGAAGCACATGTTCACTTTTCTTAATTCTTTTCTGGCCGGCATTCCCAACATATTATGGGCGATTATTCTGCTCGTAATCGCGTTTATTGCCGCTGTTATCGTACAGTCACTCGTCACCAGACTTTTGCAGAAATTCAATGCAGAAAAATGTCTGGGAAAATTAGGGGTAAAGGACGCCGACACCAAAAGCTCTGTCGTATTTGTTGCAAAACTGGCGTATTTTATCACTTTCCTTCTGTTTTTGCCGGCTGTTTTGGATAAGCTTGGAATGCAGAGCGTTTCTTCACCCATTATGAGCATGGTAAATACGTTTCTGGCATTCATCCCTAAACTTGTGGGAGCCGGCATCATTATCGCCGTCGGCATGTTTCTGGGAAAACTCATCAAACAATTGCTGATTCCCATATTAAAGGCGATTAAAATCGATTCTCTTCAGGAAAAAGCCGGTATCGAAACCTCCGACAGCACGGCGCTTTCCTCAATTCTTGCAAATATTGCTTATGCGATTATCATTCTTGTGGCAATCACTGCCGCTTTGGAACAGCTCGGAATCGCTGCGATTTCGGATCCGGCAAACGATATTGTTTCCTCAATTTTTGCCATGATTCCCAATGTTCTGGGCGCTATCGTAATCGTTGCAATCGGCGTATTTATTTCCAGACTGGTCTCTAAGCTGCTGGAAAATGTTCTTGCAGGAGTCGGCGCCGACAATCTGGTATCGAAAATTACGGGAAATCCAGAAAAGAAGGTTTCGCTTTCCAGGATTCTCAGCGAAGTTGTAAAATATGTGCTGATCGTTATTTTCCTGGTTCAGGGAATCAATATCTTAAATCTGCCGGTTCTTACACAGATCGGCGCCGCAATCATCGGCTACATGCCCGCAGTGCTCAGCGCAGTCATTATCATCGCAATCGGCATTTTTGCGGCCAATACCGCTGAAGCCGCTCTGGTTAAGAAGTTTCCTTCCGCCAAAGCAAGCGCGCTTGTGACTAAGATTGCGATTTACGCGCTTACTGCAGTCATGTGTTTCAGTCAGTTAAATGTTGCCGCAAAAATTGTGGAGACTACGTTCCTCCTGATTATCGCAGCACTGTGCGTTGCGTTCGCTATCGCTTTCGGCATCGGCGGCCGCAAATTCGCTGCAGATACCATGGAAAAGCTCGAACAAAAAATGAAGGAAAACCAAAAATAATTTTCACATACATACCGGAAAAGAGCTGCCGCCCGACAGCTCTTTTTCCTTTTTACGCATATTCTTCGCCTCATTCTTCCGCAGTTGTTTTTTCCTTCTCAAAACGGATCCATCTCATATCATCCGAATCGCTGCCATACGGCAGAAAGATATCGATACTGTTTTCATCCACGTATTGATAACCATAGCCTGTGCCGAAATTGGACTGATCGTCCTTTGTGGGAATTTCCGAACCATCCACTTCCGATGTGATTTCTCCGTCCATCGTGCCGCATCTGGCCGTGATATCCGAAACCTCTCCTGTGTCCAGATAAAGCTCTCCGTTCACCATGACCATGGGGCGGCGGTCTCCCAAAATCGCTTCTGTCGATTCCGCTTCCCGCTCAACAGTCTCATCGAACGAAGTCCCTTCGCTTTCTGCATCCGTTTGAATAAATCCGCTTTCTGTCCCGGGTTCTTCGCCAGGATGCTCCATTTTGCCGCCGCAGGCCGCAAACGACATAACTGCCGTCATGCAAAATAACAAACAACACCTCTTCATCCTCATAAATTCTGCCCTCTTTTCCTTTTTCTATAAAGACGAAAAGCAACGGCATTGGTTTTATGTAAGATCCACAATTTTTTGAGACAGCTTCCGTTCCGCGTCCACATAATATTTTCTGAAATCATTCGGATCCACATAAACTTCTATTTCACTGCCTTCCGGAAAAATGAGAGCCGGATTTGTCCAGAGATTGCCGCTTTTAAACCGATAGAACAGATCCGCATACTCGTCTTTCCAGGTGCAGTAAATCACATAGGGGTTTCTTCCGTTCACATTATAACTTCTGTTTCTGTCAATACTTTCCACGGTCGCATATAAAACTCTTCCCTTTTCGAGCAGGCGTTTGTTTTTTTGTTTTTTTATCCTCAAAATAATCAGCGGTACAGCTCCTGTACAGAAAAATACAATGCCCAGGATCATGAGTATAAGAAACGCCACATACATACCTGATTGGGCCCGCACCTCCCATGGATCTCCAGTATCACATAAATTTGCCAAAAGAATCATTGCGCCTGCCAGCAGTCCGATGCCGATTACTGCAAATATCAGAAACATCACCGTTAATACATTATTCTTTTTCATGCCTTCCCCAACTCCCTTCACCTTCATTTTCTGGAAATGGAATCCTTTATCCGATCACACCGGTTTTCTCATACGTTTCAATCAACGCCATAATATGCCCCAGGTTCCCTTTTCCCGCAAAAACCGACGCATCGAAAAAATTCTGTTTCCGGTCAATCCAGAGCAAATCGTTTTCTTCCCCATGCACCTGAACGTCACTGTTCAGAAATCCTGCATGATTTCCCGCCGTTCCGAATCTTCTTTACATTCCTGTTCATCAGATGTCTTCCCAGATTTTTATATAAAAACTCCTTAAAGCCGGACATTTCCTGATGATGCTCCTTCAGCAGTTCATCCGGAGAATTGTATACCCCGAAATCCTGATTGATTCCCTCGCTTTGAATATAGGTATTGTTGGCATTCCAATCGATCTGCGGGTTCTGAAAGTCGCTGACCGCCACCCCGTAGCCGCAGAACGCTCCGGTACAGGAACTGTTCTGTTTCTGCAGCTTTTCCAGATATTCCTTATCCAGAATAAACGCTTCCAGCTCATACCATTTTCCCTGATACAGGACCTCCACCCAACTGTGAAACACGTTATTCGGGGCATTCCGATACACAATTCCCGTCATGGCGCCCTTCTGCAGCTTTTTATCGATGGTAAAGCCGTGCACTCTGCAGCAGATTCCCACTGCCCGCAGCAGCGCCATAAACAGCGTTCCCTTTGTATTGCACTGTCCGTAGCCGTCCCGAAGCACCTGCGCTGCGGATATTTTATCGCTGACATTATAACCAAACGCGATCTCATCCCTGACAAAATTATAAATGCTTCCGATTTTGTGAAAATCATCCAGATTTTTCCATCCCCGCTGTTCCACCAGCGCCTGAATGGATTCCGACTGATAATCCAGCATTGGGGTTGCCTTCAGATATTTTTCCCGATTTACGAAATCTTCCCTTTGTGATAAATCTTCCTTCATCCTCTATCTCTTCTTCCTTATTTCTTACTCACAATCCTGTATATACCATTCCAGTTCCTTTGCCGGAATAATCTCATAATTATCCTTCCCGTCGCCAACCCGCAGGATCACATTTCTGATCCCCGCCTGAATAATCAATCTTGCACACAGCGGGCAGGGCTTCGCTTTATGTACGGTGCAATCTTCCGGATTCACTCCTGCCAGATACAAATCAGCACCCAAAGTCTGTTCCCGTGAGCAATTCAGAAGCGCATTGGCTTCCGCATGTACGGCCCGGCACAGGCCATAGCCTTCTCCCTGATGCAGATTTCTCTTTATCCTGGGACATTCCCCGATATCGCAGCAATTCTCAAACCCTCTGGGAGAGCCGTTATACCCCGTAGAGATTACAGCGTCATCCTTCACGATCACCGCTCCGTATTTACGCTTTAAACAGGTGCTCCGGTAAGCGAAATTTTCTGCGCAGTTTAAATAGGTATCTGTTTTGGATATTCTCCTATTTCCGGTCGGCATCACCATGTCCGTTCCTCCGCTAAATCTTTATTAACATCCGGGATGAATCACATACATATCTGAAATCTGTTTTCTTCCCTGCTCTCCGAAATCCATCTCCGTGAAGTTCAAATCATATATCATCAAATTTTCCGTATTTCCTGCCGGCTCCTTCAGCACATGTCCGGAACGGTCAAAGAGAGCCGTCGGCGCAGTCTGATAGGGGTATATTGTATTTACAGTCAATGTATAACAGACGTTTTCCACCGCTCTCGTACGAATGTGGGATTTTATCAGTTCATATCTTTCAGGATCGTCTTTTTGCGAAACATCATAAAAGAGAATAATATTCAAATCCGTTCCCTCTTTATATAATTCTCTGAAAAATTCCGGAAATCTGACTTCATAGCAAATTCTGATGCCGATTTTTAAATTATCCGCTTTAAAAACCCCTATGCTGCTGCCTGCACGGAAGTTATCTTTGTCCCATCCCCACAAAGCTCTCTTATAATATACAGTATTTTCACCATCAGGAGCAAAAACAATTGCACTGTTTAAGTATTCATCCTTTTCTTTCAAAATGGTTCCCGCAACGATAAAAATATCATGCCTGACCGCCATTGTTTGCAGTTCTTCATGAAACCGGGCCAACTGTTCAAAATTAATATCGACCGGACTCTCCAGATCATATGGAGGATAACCGGTCAGCGCACATTCCGGAAATACCAACAGTCTTACTTTTTCCAAAGCAGCCTGTTCCACCGCCTTTTTGATTATCTCCATGTTGCATTTCATGTCACCTGTTACGGCAAACTGATAAGCGCCTATTTTCACCTTCCGCCTCCGCATATTTTAATTTCCAGTTAAACCAGAAGACTGATATCTGCACAGCCAATTTATTCTAAAGTATAACACAGGACAAACGATAAATCCATTCGCTCCGACCGTAAAATTTGCAGCGCTGAGTAAAACAGAAAAGAACGGACGCACCTTGCTTTGCTGGCTGCTTACAGGCAGCAAGTTTATTATACAAAGATATTGCAACGGGCAAATCGCTGTCGTATAGTATAGTTCGTAAAGCGTGGGACGAAAAGGAGGCGTTTAGGCATGAAAAAGAAGATGGTTTTAATATTGACATTAAATCTGATGATTTTCCTTGTCGCTTGTGGTGATAAAGTTTCAGAATCTGAGCCGGAAGTTCCAGCAGAAATTGAAACATCGGACTCCACTATTCCAGTATCCAATGCTGATGAAGCAACGGCAGATGAACTATTAGATTTGTTTATCAATGGCACGATAGGCGCTGTTGACTCCGCAGATTTGACATCATCATTTTACATTACTGATTTAGATATGGATTCAGAAGAATGGGATTCCTATTCCATTGGTGAAAGAGTCGATCTTGACAATGATGGAGAAAACGAACTGATTATTTGCGGACCTTATGGTGGCATATACCTTGATGCGCGCAATAACAAGGTCTATGAATTTGCTGCAGGAGAGGGTGATTCTCTTGTGCTTTCTTATGTTTTTTATAATGGCTCCACATGGATTATGTACAGCAACAGAATGCATACAGGATATGAAGCATACCATATGGAAAAATATGAAGGGGCAGATAATTTAGTTGCAGAAATGAATTTTCATGAAGAACTTGTTGATGAAGATAATGTGGAGGGCAAAGAAAAATATACATTGAATGGATCGGAAATATCTTATGATGAATATTTTGAATTATGCAGCAAGATTTTTGCAACTGAAGAAAATACAAACTGATAAAGCATTGAAAAATTGAATATCAGACGCCCATGCCCGCCGGAGTATGCAGATCGCAACACCCTATGGAACGCCCGGCTTGTCCGGTGAATCATTCTTGCCATTCCAGGGGAAATTTCCCCCGGAGCGGCGGATTGTACCGCGCTCCGGCAGCATATTCTTTTTCGGCTTCACTTCCCCGTCCTTTATTTGCTCCCCTGATGATAATATCTGGAAAGATTCTCTACGACGTCCTCCGGATCGTACATGACATCGGAAAGTCCGCCTTCTTTTATACAGCGCTTTCCGTTCGCCCGTTCTATAACCATATCACAGGTATAAGGATCGGCAATAACCGCCTGAATCTCCCGGTTGATATCGGTCACACACTGTGCCGGACTGTCCACATATCCATGCCCTGCCATGACATAATCAAATTCCTTCACTCTTTCCGCCAGTTTTTCCATCTGCTTTGCGCAGTAGGAAATCCCCATGCATTCCGGATGCAGAACCCCCGGCTTTGCGCTGTTTAATCCCAGCGCCAGCCCTTTTCTCCGGGATTCAAAAACAGCGTCTCCCGAATAGAGAATCCGGGATTTTTTATCCAGAAAGCAGCTCAGTCCCGGCGCATGCCCGCCCACATGAATCAGTTCGAGATCATAATCGTCCCCCAGATTGATGATGCTGTGATTTTCCAGATGCAGCGCGCGGTAAGGGCGGTAGGGGATCACATCCTCGTCTCTGTAATAATGGCGGTGCTGCGCTTCTCCCACATGGTTGAACTTCTTCCACCAGCCTTCATAATCGATTGCCTGCATTTCCAGCATTTCCGCGCAGTATTTATGGCAATAAATTTCCTCCCACTGAGGATTTCCGCCGACATGATCGCCATGGGAATGGGTAACGGCGCAGATCACGGGTTTTCCCGTCAGGGATTCTCCCAGTCCCTTCAAATCGCCGATTCCGTAACCGTTATCAATAAATATCGCTTTCTGCGGCCCTTCTATCAGATACAGCCAGTTATCTGCCACCGCATGCGTACAGGGCGCAAACATCGCCCAGACATTCTCCCGGATCCGAAAAACCTCCACATACCGGTCGATCGGATACACCGTTCCGCCGTACTGACTCCGCAGTTTCTGCAAATACGGCTCCACATCATCATGAACCGGTTTCACCGACGTCAGTTTCTCCATAAAAATCTCCCCTTTCCCTATATATGATGGAACCCCCAGCGCGCCGGGGGGAACTGCATTTTCAGCGCCCTGAGAGTATCATCCTGTTTTTGTCGGGGCTAACTTATTCCAGCCCGAACCACTCCGAACTTTCCCGGTAAAGCTTTTCTATCGTTTCCGGCTTATCGCTCCCCGCCCAGCGATCCGCGTTTTTCAGCCCGCCGATGTTGCTGCGGCGGTAAGCCATATTCCAGTTAATTGCCCGAAACCGCATGAGTTCCTGTCTCGTTACGGTCAGTGTGCTGTCCATAAAAACGGGATCCATCCGGTCTTTTTCGTAGATTCCTTCAAAATAGAGAATCCCCCATTTTCCGTCCCGCTTTTCCAGCCTGTAGTGCATTCTGCACCAGCACTGGGAATCCATCCATTCTCCTTTGATCTCCGTGCGGAAGTTCAGAAAGCATAAAATCTCTGCAATCGCCTTATTGCCGTTGAGCCACACAATCGTATCGTTTACGCGATGACCGTGAGACTCTGCCGGACTGTCCGGCGAAATATTCTCCTTCGGCGTAATCGTGGGATTTCCCAGATATTCGCTGACCGGGCCTTCAAACCAGGTGGTGAACAGCCGTCCGTCCTCATGCCACAGTTTTTTCTGCTGCCGCTTATATCCGTAATCCGTGCAATACCGGTCATATTCCACAATCTCCCGGATTCTTGCCTTCTCCGTCATTTCCTCCGCGGATAAATTCCCCATCGGAGCTTCGTAAAAATATTTCATTGGTTTTTTCCCGCTTTCTTTTTCTCATCACTGTCCGTCAAAAGTTTTCTCGTCTTCCACTTTCCGCTCAGGAAATAGGCGATCACCACAACCCCTGTCAGCGTCCTGGAAAACGCGGTGCCCCAGAAATAGCTTTCAACGCCCTGATGAAAAACATGCAGGAATAATAAGCTGAATCCGATTCTGCTGATTACGCCGTCCACAATTCCCAGCAGAAATCCCAGCGATACAAATCCGCTTCCCGTGACCATCGACTGAAACGCTCCGGTCGTTCCGTTTACAAAAATTGTCATAACCATAATGCTCAGATAGGTGACGCCGAATTCGATTACCTCCTGATCCGTCGTGAACAGCCTGTAGAGCTGTCTGGGAATGAGCAGGAACATGAGCGATGAAATCGCCGCTACAACCATGCAGAAGCCCCACGTACACAGGATCGCCTTTTTGGCTCTCTCCGGTTTCTTTGCGCCAAGGTTTTGTCCCACCATGGAAGCGGCGGCGGATTCCACACCCTGCATAAACACTTCCATGAACTTCTGAATCTTGTTTCCGACGCTGTTGGTCGCCGCGGCAACCAGACCATACTCGTTGACATTCGCATTGACCCAAAGCATGGAAAAGCGTACCAGAGTGCTGCGCACCATCTGCGGAACGGCAAGAAGAATGATTTTTTTCGCCGCTTCTTTGTCTATTTTAAAATAGGAGAGTTTCAATTCAAATCCCATCTCTTCCTTATGCCGGTACATGAAAATAAACGCCGCCAAAAAAGAACCGAACTGGGAAAATACCGTCGCAATCGCCGTTCCGGCCGCTTCCAGGCGGAAAATCGCAACCAGAACGATATCAAATACAATATTGACAACCGCCGCCACAATGATAAAATACATCGGCTTTTTGGATTCGCCCATTCCCCGCAAAACCCCGCAGACCCCGTTATAGCCGAAAATAAAAGGCATTCCGAGCACGGTAATAACCATATAGGCGCGCGCCTGCGACCAGGCCTCCTCAGGACAATTCAGAAGCCCCAGTATCTGATTGCAGAAAACCAGCGTCAGCACGGCAAAACAGGCGGATGCGATAAACATAATCGTAAGCAGCGTGCCGATTGTCCGCTTTGCCTTTTCATGTTCTCCCACTCCCGTCAACTGCGCAATATATACCTGCCCGGACATGGCGAAGGCCGTCGCCAGAGGCGTCATGAAATCAGAAATTTCTCCGCCGGTAGATACGCCTACCGTTCCCGTGCTTCCCACAAACTGTCCGACCACCATGAGGTCAACCAGAGAATACAACTGCTGGATCAGATTGGTCAGAATAATCGGCACCGCAAACACCATCAGCGTTTGAAATACCGGTCCCGCCGTCAGATCCGCTCCTACTTTTTTCTTCGCCGTCGCTTCCATGAAGTTCCCTCCTCCCTCATTCGTATTCCAGAATTTCTTCAAACAGCGCCTTTTCGCCGTTCACAATCAATTCATCTGCGCTTCCCGGGATAACGCCTCCGTAGGCCATCGGCAGAAGAACATCCTTCGAGGTTTTATCAAATATGTAATTGCACTTTTCCCCGTAATGATGTGTGACAATAACCGTGTTCCGATAAGGAGAAGCCGCTTTCATATCTCTGCCGATTTCCGCAAAAAGTTCGGCGTTCGCAAACAATAGCGCAATATGTCCGAGCGTTAAAAGATGTAAATGCAGGTGTCTGGGATCTCCCGGGACCATTGCGGGAACTTTTGCCGGCGCAGGAATCCGTCCTGAGGGAACCGCCGCATAATCCCGCTCTCCCTGACCGCCGTTGCGCACGAAAGAAAAGTCTCTGGGCGGCCATTCGTCTACGCACTTATTGGCGGGAAGGTCTATCTCCTTTACGGAATGAGCAATCGGCATTCTATCGGAATACCGGGTGATCCGGTCGATCCCCCTGCAGCAGTCTGCGCCATGCTGTCTTCCCATATACTCCATCTGCATATAGCCGGTTCCGTCCGGATATTGCATCTGCGTAGTCCAGCCGTCCGGATACTCGTACTGAAGCCCATGACTCAACAGCGGATTCTGGTTTCCGGCCGCGCCGGACGTCCACATCGCCACCGCGCCGTTTCCGTAATGTTCTTCCACAAACCGGCAGGCAATTCCGGTAAAATTTCCGGACGTCTTGGCTTTATGATTCGCATCCTTCAGCATATAAATATTGGTGGCGTGCGTGGCATGATTGAGAAATGCAGCAATCAGTCTGCCCTGCTCATCTACAAACTTGACGACGGACAGCGTTTTATCGCTGTATCCGTCCATATTCCTGCCTTCCACCCAATAGCCGCCGAAGGTATACAAATTCCGGTTCACATTGATATTGCTGGCGATCTCCCCGTAGCCGTATCCGGCGGGACGCATGGAACCGACCGCTTCCCGGCAGGCACGGATTCCCGCCTCGTATACGATGTTTTCGTATTTTTCAATAAAATCCGCCAATTCTTTCGTATCGACCTGATTCTTCCGGTATCGGGGCGCGGAATGGTTATGCGTTCCCATAATAAAGATCATATCTTCGGGAACTTTTGTCGCCTCCGCAATGTCCCCCGGATAATGGGGGAACTCCGGCGCGCCGGCCAGTTCAAAGGTCAGAAACAGCAGTTTTTTCTTTCCGTTATCAACCGCAATCGCACGGCAGTTCATATCGTCATAGGGCGCTTCCTGGCTCATCGGTTCCAGTCCAAAATCCGTGATCCGATTAGGGATCGGATACATATCCGGCGTCGGATTGATACATACCTTCGCCGCCCCCACTTTCAATTTACGCATCTTTCTGTCCCCTTTCCGGATTATTTAGCGCAAACGGCGGACGTTCTCCGTTCATGGCGCAAAGAATGTTCCTGACGCACTGCTCCTGCGACCGCAGGCGGGCGTCCGGCGTATTCGCCGCATTATGGGGCGTCGCAATTACATTGTCCATCAACAGCAGCGGGTTAGCCTCTCTGACAGGTTCCGTCTCAAAAACATCCAGCGCGGCGCCCGCAATCACATGATTGGAAAGCGCATCGATTAAATCCGCTTCATTCACCACAAAACCTCTGGTCGTATTAATCAGGATCGCTTCCCGCTTCATCATAGCAAGCTTCGACGCGTCAATCATATTTCTGACGGACTCGCCTCCCGCCACATGCAGCGTCACAAAATCAGCCTCCGCAAGCGCGTCCTCCAGTGTGGCTGCGAGTGTGATGTATGCAGGCGCCTTTCGTGAATCCGCGTAAGGGTCGTATCCCACAATTTTCATATCGAACGCATGGGCAAGGGAAGCCACTCTGCGTCCGATATTTCCCAGACCGATAACGCTCAGCGTCTTTCCGTTTAATTCAATGGAGGAATAGCTTTTTGCCCTGTCCCAGTCCGGCTGCTGTTTGTGCAGCGCGCAGCTGACCGGATACAGCTTCTTTGCCGCCGCAAGCATCAACGCAATTGTATGCTCCGCTACCGCGATATAATTTGTCAGCGCCGTATTGGAAACCCAGACATTATGTCTGGTACAGGCCGGAATATCAATTTTGTCCACGCCCACGCCGAATTTGGAAACGATCTGCAGCCTGGGCGCTTTTTGCAGAACCTCTTCCGTCACGTAACATTTCCCCGGTATCAGGGCGTCGCAGCGTGCGAGCTTCTCTTCTTCTATGGTTTTCCCGTCTCCCTGCAGAAATTCATAGCCCTGCTCTTCCAAAAGCTGCCGAATCCGTTCGCCTTCATCAATTACGCTATATACACATCTTTTCATGATTCGTTTCTCCATTTCCGCTCAGACTGCGAATAACCGATCCGCTTCCTCTGCGGTCATTTCAAAATCCGCCGCCGTCAGCGTTTCATACAGCATTTCCTTCGTGGTAGCCCCGAAAACCGGAAAACAGGGAAGTTTATTATTTATCAGATAGGCCAGCACCGGCACCGATACCGGAACATGCCGCTCTTGAGACAGCTTTTTTACCTTTTCAAGACGTTTCAGATTATCGGGGCTCAGATAGCATTTCGACAGCATCGCGTTTAAGGACGCCGCTCCGCCGCCTGCCATTTTGGAGAAAAACCCCTGAGCCTGCGGACTGAACGCAAAGACAGGCATTTTTTGTTCATAATACCAGTCATAGGACCTCTGATCCATCACCACCGTGGTAAACTGACGGAAATATTCCTCTTTTGTAGCCGCCAGGTTCCACTGAATCTGACTCATACAAAAACCCTGCTGTCCGCTTTTCTGGGCGTATGTATTTGCCGCGGCGATCCGGTCCACATGCCAGTTCGAGCACCCCACCGCGCCCACTTTTCCGCTCTGAATCAAAACATTGATATCGTCAATCACCGCCTCTGCCGGGTAGCTTTCATCGTCCTTATGCAGCCAGTAAATATCGATATGATCCGTACCGAGAGCCTTAAGACTGCTCTCAAGGTCTTCCTGCATATCCCTTCCGGTCAGCCGCGATTTTCCGTCCGGCGCGGGATGTCCGCATTTTGTGGAGATCAGAATATGATTCCGGTTCTCTCTTTTTTTCATATAACGGCCGATCAGTTCTTCGGCCTGCCCTCCGCCGTATGCCCTTGCGGTATCGATACAGTTTCCGCCCGCGTCCAGATAAATATCAAATAATTCAAACAGTTCCCGTTCCGAAAGCATCTGCATCTTCACCGCCGAGCCGATGACCAGACCCGAAATTTCCAAAGTCCCCTGCAGCGTTTCAATTTGTTTATATTTCATGGCGCTTCCTCTCATTTCTTCGGCTGATATACGCCCTCCATTTTATACGCAAGCACGCTGAATCCCCGGATATACTTGAAAAACCGTTCGCTTGGCTCGCCGCCCTTGGGGCTTACGCTGACCGCCCTGTAATCATATCGATCGGGATCTTTTAAAATCTCGTCGCAGGCCTTTAACTCTTCGATCAAAACGCCGCTCTCCACATTGACCATAAAGTGACTGGGGAAGACATAGTCGATTTCATCCATGCGGTCGACCACCCTCGCCAGATTGTTGCGGAAGGTTTCAATATTCATATACTGCGCGTTATGAACGCCGGGACGCGGCCCGTTTCCCACGCCGGAAACATCGCTGCACAGATCGTCTCCCGGGAAAAATATGCGGTTTTGTTTATCCAGAAAACCGGAATTCCCCGGCGCATGTCCGCCCAGCCAGAACAATTCCACTTCATAGCCGTCCCCCAGATCAAACACATAGCCGTCCGGAACGCCGACGATTTCATATTCCCTGTAAACCGGAAGATCCTCTTTTTCAAATTCCAGCCAGATATTGTTGCCGTTTTCATCAAAGAGATAATCAAACATATGGGCATTCTGCTCCCGCAGATTCGGCACTTCGTATTCCTGGCAGTAAACCTTTTCAAAACGGCAGTTGCCGTAAGAATGATCCACGTGTCCGTGGGTATTGACTACCACCAGCTCTTTTCCGCCGGTGATTTCATCGCACAGCCCCTTTAAATCGCCCAGACCGAACGCCGTATCGATCAGCATCGCCTTTCGGGGCCCCACGATCAAAAACATCCAGACGTCGCCGGCGCCGTCGCAGTTCTGGGTGAAAAGACCATACAGGTTATCGCGGAACTGATATACTTCCACATAAGGATCGATCTCATATATTTTCCGGGTCTTATTATTTTCCCGCAGTTCCTTCATATACGCCCAACTGATGTAATTCTGAGGCGCTCCCCATTTTATTCTCTTAGCCTTCAATTCATTTTTAATCGGAAAATTCTGTTTCATCTTCTGTTCCCTCCCGTAAATCGACATGCTTTCGTCTGTTTAAAAATATTATAGCAAGCGCCCTGAACCGGCGATATGCGGCAATTTTAAGAATATGTGCAAAAAAAAAAGAAAGTATTTTGACAACACCAGATAGCAACGTATAAACGCCTGCGTCCTGAAACGACCTCATTTCCGTCCGCGGCGTTGCAGTTAATACCCGACAGAATGTCTGTACAAAATTGTTACAATTATCTGAAACTTATGATACAATAATTGCGTACATTTTTTGTTACTTGTATGCTGAAAGTTGGTGTCTGCTTGAATAAAACGGAAATTTTAAAAAGAGTAATTGAAGATAACGGCGGCATTGCAAAAACTTCAGATTTTGTCGCTAACGGGATAAATAAATACGAAGTTGCCGCTTTCTGTAAAGAAGGATTTATCGAAAGGATTCGCAGGGGATTTTATCAACTCCCACAAAGTAATAGCACGACGGAGGAACAGTTAATACACGAGTTGCTTCCACGGGGAATTATTTGTGTGGAGTCCGCTTTGTTTCACTACGGATACAGCGATTTTTCTCCTCGTGAATGGTCAATTGCTGTGCCGAGAACAGCATCCCGTGCCGTAAAGAACATTGAAGAATTCCCGCTGAAGGCTTATTATATTCAAAAGGAATTTTTAGATCTTGGTAAGTCCACAAGCAATTTTAACGGTGTAATATTGCCTGTGTATGACCGTGAGCGAACAATATGCGATTGCTTTAAGTACCGCACAAAACTTGACAACGAAATTTTTAATAAGGCTGTCAATGCTTATGCTGCTGATGAAAAAAAGAACCTTGCAAATTTGTCTAAGTACGCAAAGGAAATGAAACTTTATACAAAGGTTATGAATGTAATGGAGGTATTGCTTAATGGCTGATATGGCTGCGTCCGTGCTTGCACGGCTCAAAAACAAGGCAAAAGAAAGTGGAAGAAGCTATCAGCTTTGCCTGCAGCTTTTCTGTCAGGAGGAGTTTTTGCGCCGTCTGGAAAAGTCAAAGTATGCTGAGAACCTCGTGCTAAAAGGCGGCTTGTTTCTCTATTCACTTACCGACTTTGACAGCCGGGTAACGGTTGATGTAGATTTTTTGCTTCGGCAAATACCCAATACACCGGAACAGTTAAAGGGTATCCTCGCAGAAATTATCACGGTTCAGACTGGCAATGATTTTGTGACCTTCGAGATAAAAGATATTGCGCCTATTGCCGTTACGAAGAAATATGCCGGTATAGGTGCTTCAATCGTTGCTCGTATTAAAAACACACGCACGCCGTTTAGTATTGATTTCGGCGTTGGAGATGTCATTGTGCCGAATCAGGAAAAAAGAAAAATTCCCACTCAGCTTGATGGTTTTATTTCCCCGACTGTTAATACTTATTCCATTGAAACGACTGTTGCTGAGAAAATTGATGCAATCCTCAGCCTGATGGAATTTTCCAGCGTATATGGTAAATAACCAGTCCTCCGGACAAAATAATGCCAGCCCAAAGGCTG
>JAUNGC010000058.1 GCA_030524745.1 Eubacteriales bacterium
TGCATGCTTCCCAGTTGTTCGTCCCAAGCACGGCAGCGGTAAATTGAATGAGATCGCCGCCGCAGCCCGCCCCAAAGTCGTAATAGCTGTGGTCGTATAACTTACACGAAGGGGTCACTTCATCACGAAACGGGCTATAAATGAAGCCGGAACGATTAGCTTTAAAACCCAAGTGCGCTGCGACCTGACGCATCGTCACCCTCTCCCGTACCTCGTCGAACGCTGTGCTCATCCCACCTCACCCCCATAAACCGAACTCACGTAAGTATAAAACTTTGCCCAGTCAACCCTTGAGATACGCCCTATTTTTATCAGAGACCCCGATTCCTTTGCCAGCCGCATAACCGTATTGATTCCCAAATTACTCTTTTCCGCTGCTTGCTGATAGGTAAGCAATGTTCCATTAAGATTTCGTTTTCCAAGTCTGTTCATAGAACTCCTTTCCAAATTTATCATATTGCTTGTTTCTTCTTGCATCTTTATCGTACTCCATGTATAATGTAATTGCCTTACAAAATTGTATTCATATTCGGAGGTCAATATGGATAAATATGTAAATGATTTACAACTTTTTTCAAAAAAATTATGTATCCTTCTTAAGGAGAAAGAATTAACTGATAAATACGGAAAACCAGATCCCATCAAACTACACAACGCACTGTATCCAACCGATGCAATTTCTGATGAAGACATTGAAAAATACGGGCGAAGTAATTTTACAGAAAAAACCCGAAAGGAAAGAAATTGGATCAACGGTGAGAATTTTCCCAAAAGAATAGGTGATATTCTGCTGTTATGCAATACTTTTGAATGTGATTTTGATTATTTCTTTACGGAAATGCCATGCAAAACTCATGGAAAGCAGTTTATTCATGAGTTCACTGGTCTCTCAGAGAACGCCATAGATTATTTACATGAAAGATCAAAGTCCCCACAATATTTAAAAGTTCTAAATATACTTCTCAAACCCGGCAATTTCGATAATGCAATTCCCCATATTGCAAAATATATGGAGGTAGTAAAGCAGTTTGAGGGTTTTAATGAGATTCGTAAAAAAAGGCGGGACAAAATGTTACTTGAAAGTATGCAAGAATACGGAGATTTAAGCCACTATAACTATCCGCACGGTGATTCTTTGGAGACTAAAATCAAAGATATCGAAATGCAATGCGATATTGAGGAGTTCAACATAGATAAATATTTCAAATACATTATTCAGGAGTTTGAGGATCTGGCAAAAAAAGAATGTCAATAAAGTTTTCTTTACGAACCGCCTGAACCATCGTAAACACCAAATAGGAGAAAAGACAAAATGAGCAAAAACAGACCAGTCCGCGAACTGACCGAGCAGGAAGTTCAAATAATTTCGGAGATTTTGGAAAACGGGAATAACGCCGAGATCAAACCCGGAAAAGACGGGAATATTATCATTTTGGAAGTCAAGAGGAAAACTGCAAGCAGATACGAATCCTGATTCTATTAGGGCGCGAATCACACCAGCAGGCGCCCATATTGGGGTAAAAATTGGGGTAAAACCGACAAGCGACCTCTATTTACCGCATAAAACCAGCATTCACCGCCACAATGTAAAATAATGTGAAGATATCTTACAATTCCCCGCGTGTGGTATACTAATTAAAAAAAGCAGGAGGCATACTATGAACCGGACCGTCTATTTTAACGGAAGCATTCTCACCATGGAAAAAGAAAGAGAAACGGTCGGCGCCGTCGTAACGCAGGACGGCCGAATCACCGGCACAAAAGCCGCCGCCTCCGTCTCCGTCATAAGCGGATTTGACGCGTCCTGCGGCAGCGGGACCGTCGCCGCTCAAACCCCCGGCAAAGAAAAAGAAACAACCCGCTTCATCGATCTGAAAGGCGCTGCCATGCTGCCCGCTTTTCTCGATTCCCACAGCCATTTTTCGGGATACGCATCCGCTCAGCTTCAGGTACCGCTGGAAGAAGCGGTCAGTTTCGAGGAAATCGCCGATAAAATCCGGGCGCATATCCGCTCCCGCAATCTTCCCGCAGGCACATGGATCATCGGCAAGGGCTATGACCATAACCAACTCTCTGAGCATGCCCATCCCACCGCCGCCCTTCTGGATCAGGCCGCGCCTGACAATCCGGTCATGCTCCAGCACCAGTCCTGTCATATGGGCGTTTTTAACACCATGGCGCTGCGCATGCTGGGCGTGACCGCGCAAACGCCCTGTCCCTCCGGTGGGCGGATCGCCATAGAAAACGGGCAGCCCACCGGATACATGGAGGAAAACGCATTTATCGCTTATCAGCAGAAGGTCCCTATGCCCTCCATGGCGGATCTCGCCGCCGCATATCTTACGGTTCAGGATAAATACGCTTCCTACGGCATCACCACCGTGCAGGAGGGCATGCTGCCCGACCAGCTTTTGCCGCTGTATCAAATGTTGCTGGAAAGAGATATGCTCAAACTCGATGTGGTCGGCTTCGCCGATGCAAAAGAAGCGTCCGGCCTTTTACCGAAGCTGGCTGATTACCGCCGGACATACAAAAACCATTTTAAACTCGGCGGACTGAAAATCTTTCTGGACGGTTCTCCTCAGGGGCGCACTGCCTGGATGCGCAGTCCTTATGCGGACAGCGACGATTACTGCGGTTATAATACGCTGACCGACCGGCAGGCGGAAGACTTCATCCGGCTGTCCGTCAAAGAAAATCTGCAGATTCTCGCCCATTGTAACGGCGACGCCGCAGCCGCCCAATACCTGCGCGCCTGCAGCAAAATCGAAGCGGAAGGTCTTCCCTTAAAAGCGCTGCGCCCGGTGCTCGTTCACGGCCAGCTTCTGGGACCGGATCAAATACCGGAATTAAAACGGCTGGGCGTAATTCCTTCCTTTTTTGCGGCTCACGTTTACTACTGGGGCGACGCCCATATCCGGAATTTCGGCATAGAAAGAGCCTCCCATATCAGCCCTGCCGCAGCCGCCCTGCGCGCAGACATCCCCTTTACGTTCCATCAGGATACGCCTGTCATCGAACCGGATATGCTGGAAACGATCTGGTGCAGCGTAAACCGGCTCACCAAAGGCGGATCAAAGCTGACCGCGGAAGCGATTCCTGTTATGGACGCTCTCCGCGCAGTTACCATCAACGCCGCTTATCAGTATTTTGAAGAAAATGAAAAAGGCTCCATCCGGCCCGGCAAGCGGGCGGATTTTGTCATTCTGGACAAAAACCCGCTCACCGTACCGCCAACGGAATTAAAAAATATCCGGGTCCTGCAGACCATCAAGGACGGCGAAATCATCTATGAATGCAGATGAGGAAAACCATACATTCTTTCGCTTTTTGCCGGACCGGACGACGGATTTCCGGCATGCGTCCCGCGGCTGCATCCAGCGCCGCGGCGTACTCCTCAAAATATCCCGCGCGCCGCTTTCCGGGATGTTGCGGAATCCGGGCGCATCCGTCTGCTTCCGGTTGCCAGCCGCCATTATTGTTACGCCAAAGCTTTTCCATCATCCGTTTTTATCAAGCAGGCGCAAATAGTGGTTCGCCTCCCGCAGCACATGATCCGCCAGGAGCGGCAGAATCAGAGAGGAAATCCGGCATTCCGTAATTCCCTTCGTACCCGCAGCCTTAAAATCACGATACTTTATGATTTCCTGCCGCGTTCTTTCCGACAAATTCTCCGCCATACAGTCTTTTCGTTTCGCCTCGGCCAGCAATTCCCGGTACTCCTTTGCAAATCCATCCGCCGTCTCAATCAACGCTTTCTCCGAAGGATCCAAAAGCCCGCGAATGAACAGCGCATGCTCCATCATAATCTGATTCCAGAAAATTTCCACCGCGCAGATATCGCCGCAGCCATCGTAATTTTCATCCTGCGCGCCGCCGCAATCACGTCTCTCCTGAGACTGAATTTCGCAGCATCCATTGCGCTCATATGCCTGCAATTCACAGCAGACGTTGTCTTCGTACCCCTGCAGTTTCCGAATCAGACAGCGATACAATCTCGCTTCCCGAATGATATGCTTAATCAAAAGCGGATAATTGGCCGTATACAAATTACAGGCCGTCACCTCTCTTAAGATTTCCTCCTTAAATGCGATCAGCCCGTCTAACAGCCGCAGCGCCCGTTCGTTCAGCCGTTCCACCTGTCTGGTAAATCCGCAGGAAATCCTGCCGCAGCCGTCCTGCATCTGCCGTTCCAGCCTGGTAATGCCTGTACGGATGCTGATGCCTGTCAAATATGCGGTCTGCTCCTCCGCATCCAGCGTATAATCGGTAAAAAGTTCGCCGGAACACAAAACCTTGCCGCTCACGATTCCGTTCCCCAGTTCCGCCGCCTGCGCCAGAATGCCTTCAAATTCTGCCTTAAACCAGTCCGCACGCCTGATATAATCCGCATTTTTTCCCGGAAAGCCCGCTTCCAGAAAAAGGGCATGTTCTTTCATGATTCTTGCAAAGAAGAGATGATTTTCCAATGATAGTAATTCATAATTTCCCATTTTCATGCATACTCTTTAATTTGGATATTTTTATATTATATGCACGTTTATCCCGGGATGGCCCCGTAAAAAAGAGACGCCTGTCATACAGCACGTCTCCTGTTCCAACATACACAAGATCTGTCAACATATCCGGGCATTGCCTTACAGTTTTTCCAGATCCTCTCTTTTTTCTATTTCAATGTCAACTAACTGGTTTGCTCCGATCAACCTCTTCATGCAGGTCAATCCCGCCCTGTGCGACTCCGGACCGCCGTTGGAATCACAATACTGCGTTAACACAACCGGACGTATATTATTCTCAAATAATGCCGTGGAAATTGTCAAAACGCAACAGTCGGTATCCGCTCCGACAATAAACACTTTTTCAGGATATGTTCCATCGTTCAACTGGCATAACTTCTGAATAAAGTTTGGCACTACACAATTATAAATATATTTGTCGAAAACAAAATCGACATGCTCCGCAATTCCTGCTGCAATCTCTCTTTCCTGTTGACTTTTCAGCCTTTTCCAGCCGAAAAATTTCTCATAAGCGCTGTTATCATCATTTAAAAATCTTGTAGCCACAACATAATCAAAGACATCCTTTGTCAAAAGATCACTTATCTTATCCGTCAGTCTGACGGTTTGCTCATGCCTGGCAAAGCCGTTCTGCATATCAACCACGATAACAATATTTTTCATAATCATTTTCCCTTTCTGATAATAAAGATCGAACTCACAATCAGTGCCAATAACATGATTCCACTGACTATCAAATCATCACCTGTGAGCCGGCCGGTGAAAAAATTTTTTATGGGGTCATAAATTTGTATCAGCGTGAATGATACTAATAAAATTTCTGTAATGATCCCATAGATCGACTGCCGATTACTCATTTTCACTTCTTCAATTGCGATCCTGTTTTCCAGCAATAGCTTACATTTCTTGTTCATTTCGTCAATTCCCGACGTTTCATATATATTCTCCATCACCTGCTTTTCATTTGTACCCATATTCGCGCTCATGATATTACTGATATCCAGAAATACATTGGTAATGATACTTTTATTTCGCTGTAATTCCAAATTGCTCATATGAGTCTTTTCCAGATTATCTGTTAATGCATCAAAGAGAAACCATCCCGCCTGCAGTGATACTTCATAATCAATAATTTTTTCTATCGCCTTCGTCTGTGACTTTTCAATTACAGCAACAGCCGACCAGGATGAGACCACACTCGCCTCATCATTGTATGGTATACTGTTGTAACCCACACAACGATATTTTTCTATCCGGCGTTTTATACTGTCCCATTTATCCCGCGTCAAAATCTCTCGCATAATACCCGGATTCATCAGCAAGTCTATCTGCCTGTTCTCTTCGTCGTCTATCTCTTCATCTACAATATGATAAACCGTTAAAACATATGATAGCCCTTCATGCTTATAATCGCCCGATGCCGAAAATCCCCTCGTCTTATTCTTCCCTATATTCCATATAATCCGCATCAAAGATTTAATCGGCTGTACCTCTGCTGCGGATAAGTCTAATATTTCTTTTTGCTCTGCTTTTTTCTCATAGTAAATCTTACAGGCATACTCATTCTGAAACGCTTTTTCCAGTTCTTCCGTATGCACATTCCGCAGATTTTTCAGAATAAATACACCTATTCCATACGAAAAAAGCCGACACATAATATTCTCATTTATGATTACGGTTCCGACAATGTCATTTTTACCATCCAATACCGTAAATGATTCCCGTCTGCATTCTCCCTTCAACAGATCCATAAACTGTTCTTTTGACTGTCTTTTAGTGTCTTCATATATGGAAAAGGATATTCCCATATCAAAGGGAACTATATGTATTAATTCACATTTCATATGCTCATTCACCCTTTTTCGCCTGTACCGACGATTATGCCTGCATTCCTGAGAATTCACCGCTATACCAGCAGCCTGACATTAAACAGCATATCACTTCTTTCCCACAAACAGCAAGTGGTTGCTCCTTCCCAGCATTTCCGGCTTCTCACAACAATAAAAATGATATGCCAGATACCGTGAAAAGCCTTCTTCATCCAGTGAATTTATTTTTTCCTGCAAAAGCTCGCTGACTCCGTCAGACGCGACTTCATGCAGCATTTTTACCTGTCCTGCTTCCAACATCACTCTGCACTGATCCAGCGTAAAAAAGACAAAAGGAAAATCTTCCACCTTGAAAGTCTTTCTGTCATAAGCCCCGGTGTTGAAAAATTTATCATCATAGCAGAAAAATTCCGTCAACGGCACCATATCGTTGGATATGAATGCAAAAAACAATATCCCGTCCGGCTTACAGACCCGCATTGCCTCCGCAATGCAGCGCTGCCTGTCCTCTTCCTTCGACAAATGATAAAGCGGTCCAAATACCAATACAATATCAAAACTCCCGTCCGCATAGTCTGATAAATCCAGCGCATTTCCCTGATTCAAATTCAACTTCATATCCGGTTCGATTTTCTTTTCAAAGGCTTTCACATTTGCCCAGGCCAGTTCCACAGCCGCCACTTCATACCCTTTTTTGGCGAAATAAAGGCTATACTCGCCCGCGCCGGCTCCCACATCCAACAGCATCATGCCCGGTTTCAGATACTTTTCAATATACCGGACATTTGTCAAAAATTCCACTCCGGCAGCCCGGCTCCGGGTCAAACGGGCATCCTCATCAAAAATTTCGTACAGGGCATGAACCTTCTGTTCGTCATCCTTCAGATCATAAATTTCCTCTATTTTCATATTCTCTTACCAATCATCCGGCCCGTATATCTGTTCAGCCATTCAGATTTTACCTTCTTCTTCCAGATATGCCAGAAACGCCTCGCAACCTTCCACAATATCGTCATACGCCACATCAAAATTCCCGGTATACCAGGGATCGTCAATGTCCCTGGGCCTGTCCGAAAAATCCAGCAGACGGCTGATCTTGTGATCCGGATCGCCGCCGGTAATACGTAGCATGTTATTTATGTTGTAACGTTCTGCTGCCAGCAAATAATCATATTCCTGATAGTCTGCCTTTGTCATCTGGCGGGCAGTCTTGCCCACCGGGTCGATTCCATGCTCGCGCAGCTTGCGCCGCGCGGGCGGATAGACGGGATTGCCGATTTCCTCACGGCTGGTAGCCGCAGAGGCGATGGAGAACTGAGCGGACAGGCCGCGTCTTTTGACCATGTCACGGAAGATGAACTCGGACATGGGGCTGCGGCAGATGTTGCCGTGGCAAACAAATAATACTTTTATCATAAACGAAAATCCTCCTGAAATGCTTATGTTTGCCTCGTTTTGCCGCGATTTGCCGACTATAATTTTTGCTCTGAGATTGTTAAATTTGTCACAGAATAAGCAAAATGCGGCAAATCGGGGCAAGTTGAGGACATGAAACGTAGTCAAAACGTAGTAAGAATCGGGGTGTTTTACTACTGCGAATATTCTACCATAGATTGCGGGATTTTGGGAGTGGGGAAATAGGAAGAATAACGGCAGCATCTCAAAACGCTGTCCCTTTGAATTCAGCAAACTGGAAGTTATCAATCATCAATGTCTATTCTTTCGATTTTGAAAATAACTGGTCTGGTGCCATCATTGCAACAGGCAATCATTACTTTATCGTCATTTGTCCAACCATGCATAATTGCTCCACCTTGAAGCGCAGAATAAATATATCTACTAATCGCATCCCATGCCTCTGAGCAAAAAGGAACGCCATCTATCCCACAATGCATTGTGCCAGGAGAAAGTAATACACCTTCATCTGGTTCCCCACTTTTTATCAGTGTTCCTGCTCCCATATGCCAATAATCATCTCGTTCATCATTTCGATAAAACATAAATTCATCGCCAATATTGTAGCAAGGGCATTTGCCGCTGTCTGGCACAGCGCAATACTGTTCTTGTAATTCAGGAAATAACTTTTTGTCCAAAACTGTAACTTTTACTCTATGTTCCATAACGCATCTCTCCTTACAAATCATGATTTGTCATACTGATTATAGCACACCATCTCCTGATTTCATATCTGCATTTTCTTAAGTGCGAAAGAAAAACGCCCTGCCGTGAAGCAGAGCGCCATTGTGTTCTTTCTATAATTAAATCGCCCGAAACATTTTCTGCGATACCGGATTCTCTCCCTTGACCTTTTCCAATTCTTTTCTGGCATCCGCCAACTCTTCCATCCGCTTCAATTCATCCGCAGCATCCTCCAAGCCAAGATGCGTGTAGGTATTCAGCGTCACGCCGATGTCCGAATGCCCCATCAGGTATTGGAGCGTCTTTGGATTCATGCCGGACTTCGCCATGTTGCTGCAGTAAGTATGGCGGCAGACGTGGGGAGTAATATTCGGCATCTGCACCCGATAAATGTCATTGTACCGCTTGACCATGTGGTTGAATCGGTGTTCCCAATGCATCGCCACCAGCGGCATTCCATCCTTATCCGTGAAAAGGAATCCTGTATGCCCGTCCACGATTTTCTCAAACCTCGGTGCCTCCCTGTCCTCAATGATAGCCTGAAAACAGCGGAACACATCCTCCGTCATGGGCAGCTTCCTCGTTCCGGCGTTTGTTTTTGTTGCCTCGATCACATACTTCATTTCTGACGTTCTGAGCAACTGGTGGTCGATATTGATAATCCGGTTCTCCAGATCAATGTCCTTAATCGTCAGACCACAAAATTCCGAAATACGCATTCCCGTATGGAACAGAATGTAGACCACCTCATAGTACTTGCAGTAAACATTATCATCATGGATGAATTTCAGGAATTTCCGCATTTGCTCTTTGGTAATGGCCTCTCTTGTCACACTGTCGTTGACAATTACTGTAGCCAGTTCAAAACCGAATGGGTTCTTGTGCAGCACATCGTCATCCACCGCCATCTGGAAGGCAGGTC
>JAUNGC010000027.1 GCA_030524745.1 Eubacteriales bacterium
TAAATCCCAATCTCAAAAAAGTAATGGTCATCGGCTCCGGCCCCATCGTCATCGGCCAGGCCGCTGAATTTGACTATGCCGGCACACAGGCCTGCCGCGCTTTAAAAGAGGAAGGTCTGGAAGTTGTTCTGGTCAACTCCAATCCCGCCACAATCATGACCGACGCCGCCATGGCGGACCACGTCTATGTGGAACCTCTGACGCTGGACTTTTTGAAAAAAATCATCCGGAAAGAAAAGCCCGACAGCATTCTTTCCACGCTCGGCGGCCAGACGGGACTGACCCTTTCCATGCAGCTTGCAAAGGAAGGCTTTCTGGAAAAGGAAGGCGTCACCCTGCTCGGCGCCAATCCCGAAACCATCGATAAGGCGGAAGACCGGCAGGTCTTTAAATCCACCATGGAATCCATCGGCGAGCCGATCATCCCTTCCGTGGTAACGGGCACTTTAGAGGGCGCCGTCAATTTTGCCCACGCGGCCGGCTATCCCGTGATTGTACGTCCCGCCTTTACCCTTGGCGGAACCGGCGGCGGTATCGCAAAGGATGAAGCCCAGTTAAAGGAAATCGCTGCGGCGGGACTGCGTCTCTCCCCCATCACGCAGATTCTGGTGGAAAAATGTATCGCCGGATGGAAGGAAATTGAATTTGAAGTGATGCGGGACGGCGGCGGCAACGTCATCACCATTTGTTCCATGGAAAACCTGGATCCCGTCGGCATCCACACGGGAGACTCCATTGTCATCGCGCCCGCCGTGACGCTGGCGGATAAGGAATATCAGATGCTGCGCAGCGCGGCCCTTCATATCATCGAAGCGATGGGCATTGAAGGCGGCTGCAACGTCCAGTTCGCGCTCCATCCTGAAAGCTTTGAATATGCGGTCATTGAAGTAAATCCCAGAGTTTCCCGCTCTTCCGCCCTGGCCAGCAAAGCCACCGGCTACCCGATCGCAAGGGTGGCGGCAAAAATCGCCGTGGGCTATCGGATGGACGAAATCAAAAACGAGATTACAGGCAAAACAAAGGCGTGCTTTGAACCGGCGCTGGACTATGTGGTGGTCAAATTCCCGAAATGGCCTTTTGACAAATTCGTTTACGCTACAAGAAAGTTAGGCACCCAGATGAAAGCCACCGGCGAAGTCATGGCCATCGGCAGAAACTTTGAGCAGGCGCTGATGAAAGCGGTGCGCGGCGCGGAAATTTCCCACGACTGCCTCGCCGACGCAAAAATGCGCGCGCTGGACGACGAAGCGCTTACGCGGAAAATACTGGCTCAGGACGACGAACGGATCTTCGCCCTGTACGAAGCGCTCTTTCGCGGATTCACCGTGGAAAAACTGCACAGCCTGACCATGGTGGACGAATGGTTCCTGGAAAAAATCCTGCATCTGTGCGAACTGGAAAAGAGACTCCTGACGGAAGAACTGACTGCCGGATTCATCCGGGAATTAAAACAAAACGGCTTTCCCGACAAAACAATTTCCCGCTTAAGCGGCGGCAAAAAATTCGCTCACATGCCCTATATCTATAAGATGGTGGATACCTGCGGCGCGGAGTTTGCGGCGGAAACGCCTTACTTTTACTCCACCTGCGACGAGGAGGACGAGGCGGAAAGCTTCATTGCGGAACACACTACCGGCAAGCCGGTGGTCATCGTTTTCGGCTCCGGTCCGATCCGCATCGGCCAGGGCATCGAATTTGACTATGCCTCCGTGCACTGCGTCTGGGCGTTGAAGGAAGCGGGCTATGAGGTGGTCATCGTCAATAACAACCCGGAAACGGTTTCCACGGATTTCAACACCGCCGACCGCCTTTATTTTGAACCGCTGACTCCGGAAGATGTGGCCGATATCATCCGCATCGAAAAGCCGGTGGGAACGGTGGTCGCATTCGGCGGCCAGACGGCAATCCGCCTGACCAAATGGCTTTCCGAAAACAATATTCCGATCCTGGGCACCCCCGCCGACTCCATCGACGCCGCGGAGGACCGCGGACGCTTTGAAGCGCTGTTAAAACAACTGCATATCCGCCAGCCGGAGGGAACCACCGTGCACACGGCGGAGGAAGCGCTGGAAGCGGCAAACCGCCTGGGCTATCCGGTACTGCTGCGCCCCAGCTATGTGCTGGGCGGCCAGAACATGATTATCGCCTTCTCCGACGCGGACGTCAAAGAATATATGGACATCATCCTGTCCCATATGGAAGGCAATCTGGTGCTGATCGACAAATACCTGATGGGCACCGAACTGGAAGTGGACGCCATCTGTGACGGAGAAGACGTACTGCTTCCCGGCATCATGGAGCACATCGACCGGGCGGGCATCCATTCCGGCGATTCCATCGCCGTCTATCCGGCATGGAATTTAAGCCCTGCCAAAACCGCAAAGCTGGTGGACTACTCCACCAGGCTTGCCCTCTCCCTTCACACCAAAGGGCTGATTAACATCCAGTATGTGATCCATCAGGATCAGGTATATGTGATCGAAGTCAATCCCCGTTCCTCCAGAACGGTGCCCTATCTGAGCAAGGTGACGGGCATTCCGATGGTGGATATTGCGACCCGCGTCATGCTGGGAGAAAAGTTAAAAGACATGCCTTACGGAACGGGACTTTATCCGTCCTCTTCCTACACCGCGATCAAGGTTCCCGTCTTTTCCTTTGAAAAGCTTTCCGGTCTGGATACCCAACTGGGACCGGAAATGAAATCCACCGGAGAAGTGCTGGGCATCGCGCCCACTCTGGAAGAAGCGCTGTACAAAGGGCTGGTCGGCGCAGGCTACCAGTTGAAACGAAACGGCGGCATTTTCATCACCGTCCGGGATACCGATAAGGGTGAAATTCCCGAAATCGCCCGCCACTTTGCGGATCTTGGCTTCCATCTGTACGCGACGGAGGGCACCGCGAAGGTGCTGCGCGAACACGGCATGCAGGCCACCATGGTTCACAAGATCAGCGAATCCGAACACAACACCATCGCCCTTTTGGAAAGCGGCAAGATCAACTATATCATCTCCACCTCCAAAAAGGGACGCACGCCTGCCCGGGACAGCGTGAAGGTGCGCAGAAAGAGCGTGGAACTCGGCATCCCCTGCCTGACCAGCCTGGATACCGCGCTGGTGCTGGCGGACATCATCCGGGGCGGCCATACCCCCGAAACGGCAGAACTGGTGGATATCTGTACGCTGCAAAAATAAGGGGGCGGGTTCCACTATAAAAAATATCTTTCCACCGTCGAAAATTGCGCTATAATAGTTTTCATCAGCATTCCATGCATAACATGAGGAGCACAATATGAGAACTTTAAAAGTGATAAACGACGGCTGGTACTTTTCAAAGGAGGCCGCACGGCCTCCTTTGATTTTGCCCCAAAACTGGACGCAGGTTAACCTGCCCTATACCTGGAACGGAAAAGACGGGCAGGACGGCGGCAATGATTATTACCGCGGCGCCTGCTTTTTTGCCAGAAATATCAAGGCGTCGGACCTTCCCGCCGGAGAGGAATTCTATCTTCAGTTTGACGGCGTCAATTCCTCCGCAGCGGTCTTTTTCAACGGGGAAAAAATCTGCGCCCATGACGGCGGCTACTCGACATTTCGCGCAAAGCTGTCCGGCATTCGGGAGGATAATCTTCTTGTCGTTTCTGTGGATAACGCGCCCAATGACAGCGTTTATCCCCAACTGGCGGATTTCACCTTTTACGGCGGCATCTACCGGGATGTGACTGTCATAGGCGTTCCCCATTCGCATTTTGATCTGGACTTTTACGGCGCGCCCGGCATCAAAGTAACCCCTGTCCTTACGGGGCCGGAGGAAGCGACGTCCACACCGCCAGGACAGGAAGCGACGTCCACACCGCCGGGACAGGAAGCGGATATCCAGCTGCAGGCTTTTTCAGAAGGGACCGTGCGATTTGAAATCCTGGCGGACGGCAATGTGATCGCATCTGAAACAAAAACCGGCAAAAATCCGGAGACATCCATAAGGCTTAAAAATCCCCGTTTATGGAACGGACTGAAGGATCCTTATCTTTATACGGCAAGGGCCTGTCTTCTCGTAAACGGGGAAACGGCGGATGAAATTACCGCCCGCTTCGGCATCAGAAGCTTCTTTGTCGATCCGCAAAAGGGCTTTTTCTTAAACGGAAAGGAATATCCGCTCAGAGGCGTATCCCGGCACCAGGACAGACCGGATATCGGGAACGCGCTGCTGCCTGCACATCACCGCGAGGATATTGACCTGATCTGCGAAATGGGCGCAAACACCGTCCGCCTCGCCCACTATCAGCATGCGCAGCTTTTTTATGATCTGTGCGACGAAAAAGGGCTTATCGTCTGGGCGGAAATTCCCTACATCAGCAAACACATGCCGGGCGGCGTTGCAAATACAAAATCCCAGATGTGCGAACTGATTTATCAGAATTATAACCATCCGTCAATCGTAGCCTGGGGGCTTTCCAACGAAATCTCCATGTCGGGCGCGGCCGGTGAAGCGCTGGTTGAAAACCACCGCATGCTCAACGATCTGGTCCATTCACTTGATCCGGCCCGGCCTACCGTGCTCGCTGCGGTGAGCATGTGCCCGATTGACGAAAAATATATCCATATATCCGACCTGCTCTCCTATAATCACTATTTCGGCTGGTATGGCGGCAACGTCGCCATGTACGGCCCGTGGTTTGACGCTTTCCATCAAAAATATCCGGATAAGCCCATCGGCATCAGCGAATACGGCTGCGAAGCCTTAAACTGGCATACCTCCAATCCCCAACAGGGCGACTATACGGAGGAATATCAGGCTTTCTATCACGAAGAGGTAATCAAACAGATCATGGACCGCCCCTATCTGTGGGCAACCCATGTCTGGAACATGTTCGACTTCGCCGCCGATTCCAGAAACGAGGGCGGCGAAAGCGGGATGAATCACAAGGGCCTTGTAAGCTTCGACCGGAAATACAAAAAGGACAGCTTTTATGCCTATAAAGCCTGGCTCTCCGACGCCCCCTTCGTTCACATCTGCTCCAAACGATATGTGGAACGGACAGAACCTTTGACGAAAATCACGGTTTATACCAATCAAAAGGAAGTGGAGTTATTTACAAACGGGAAAAGCGTCGGAAAACAGACGAGGGAAAAATACCCCTTTTTCTATTTTGAAGTAAAAAACGAAGGGGAAACGCAGCTTCTTGCCAGAGCCAGCTCCTGCTGCGACAGCGCAGTCATAAAAAAAGTACAGCAGCCAAACCCGGATTACATCTTAAAGGAGGAAGGCGACGTCATCAACTGGTTTGAAATCGACACGCCCGCAGGTTACTGCTCCATCAACGATCCCCTCAGCGATATCTGGGCGTCCTTCCGGGGTAAACTCGTGCTGCTCTCCCTGATTCCTTCGCTGACAAAAACGCTAAACGGCGGCAAACCGGAGGAATCCGGCAGGAAAGATAAAAAGCGCGAAGCCAAATCCGAAAAGAGCAAGGGCCCGTCTGTTGCAGGCTTCCCGGTGAACCGGACGATGCTCCAAATGGCAATGGGCTTTTCCTTCAAACGGATCCTTTCCATGACCGGCATAAAGCTTTCCAAAGAGGAACTCCTCGCCATCAACAGAAAGTTCAATAAAATCAAAAAGCGCTGAATCGGCCGCGCCGCTGCGATAAACGGACCCGACATGCGTAAAAAGACACCCTCTGTCAGATCAAAACGAAAAATCTGACAGAGGGCATTTTATGCCGGAATATAATTCTCCACCTTTTGATATCTTTGCCCGTCCAGTATTTTCTTCAGACACGCAAACGGATCCAGTTCATTGGAAAGTACCATCCGGCAGACATTGACGGAAAAACCGCTGACAAGTCCCACGCCCAATTCGTTCTCCCGGACCGGAATCACATTTGTTCTGCTGTTCACATTCCAGAAAACCAGCCTCGGCATTTTGTAGCCGTATTTCGCATAGCGCATCCGGATCGTATCAAACAGCGTTTCCAGATGGTGTCCTCTCGTTGCCATGTCGAACTCCATATCGGAAATCACAAGTATGGTCTGCGGTAACTCCTTCTGCTTCAAACGATATTTCAAAGCGGTTCCCAGTAAAGGAAATCGCCGGGCTAAACGCCGCTCTATCAGGCGCAGAGCCGCTTTTTACCCCGGAAGATTTCTGCTATTATGACCGTTTTTCGGACCGAGACAACTATCGTGACCCGGATTACCGAAGGCATTTCCGGACGATCATTGCCGCCATCAAAAATCACGATTATCTGGATATTCTTTATGAATCGCGCACCGGCCAAATGGCGCGCCACCATTATCTGCCCTGCCGGCTTGAGTATTCCATCAAGAATGACCGGTTCCGCCTGCTTGCTGTGGAAAAACATACGATCAGAAATCCCCGAATCGAAATTCTGAATCTGGGGCGCATCCGGAAGGCGACTCCAAGCGGAATCACCGCCAAAAGGCTTCCGGATATCAACCGTTCCCTGCAGCGCTCTTACGAAAAAGAACCTGTGCGAATCATCATTCAAGACCGGCGCAACGCTCTGGAGCGCGCAATGCTGCAATTTGCAAATTATGAAAAAAGCACGCGCAAAATTGACGATCATACCTATGAATGCCTGATTTACTACAATAAGAAGACGGAGACAGAACTTTTAATCGAAGTTCTGTCCTTTGGGCCGATGCTTAAAGTTGTGGGAAATGAAAACTTTCTCCGGCTTGTAAAGGAACGGCTGGCACGCCAGCACATGTTATTACATCATACCCACGAATCGTAGAGTTGCTTATTTTTTGTTCTCCCGAAACTGCAGCGGCGTCATCCCGTAGGTTTTCTTAAACAACCGGATAAAATGCTCCGCGTTCTCATAGCCCACGCTCTCGGCCACGCTTTCCACCTTCTGCGCAGAATCCTTCAGAAGAATGCGCGCCTTTTTCATCCTCGCTTTTTTCACCGCTTCCTGAAAAGTCTCCCCGGTTCTTTGTTTGATATACTTGGACAGGTAAGGCGCAGAAAGGTGAAAATTCTGAGCGAGTTCTTCCAGCGTCACATCCGCATAGTGATTCTGAATATAATTCATGATATCGATGATGCGCTCTTCCCGCCCTTCGGTGCAGTTTTCACTCTTCGCCAGATGATTCGCGGCGGCGACCAGCGCGGCTATGGAACTCTTAATAATATCCTCATCAATCCCGACGCCCCAGAACATTTTTCCCTGACAGGAAATGCCCACATAGGCCGCCGCTTTGGAGGAGGAACCTCTGGAAATTGCATGTTCCTCATAAACTGTCAGTTCATAGCTGATGCCGAAATATGTCTTGATCGCATTGCTCACCGCGTCCAGACGACCGTTGCCTGCCGCTTCGACTACGCGGTGCTCCCTGTTCTGCTCAATCGTAACGGACGCCAGAATTCCGTCCACCTGCTTGAAGTGACATTCCGGCACGTCGAAAACTTCTCTCTGGTTGATATAGTGATCCTCAAAGATCTGATAAATTTCCGCCGGCGTAAGTTCCTGATGCTTTCTGTCGGATACTCCTTTTATCAGATAACCCACTTCCTCTTTCATCTGGTTGGGCATGCTGATGCCGAAATTCTGTTTCAGAATAAAGGCTACGCCGCCCTTTCCGGACTGGCTGTTGATGCGGATGACGTCGGATTCATATTCCCGTCCCACATCCATGGGATCGATGGGAAGATAGGGAACATCCCAGCGCTCTCCGCTCTTTCCTTCGCTTCTCCATGCCATTCCTTTGGAAATGGCATCCTGATGGGAGCCGGAAAAGGCGGTAAACACCAGATCGCCCGCATAAGGCGTCCGCTCATAAACCTTCATGCCGGTCAATCTCTCATATACCTCCCTGATCCGGTTGATATCGGAAAAATCCAATCCGGGTTCCACGCCATGACAGACCATGTTCATGGCCACCGTCACCAGATCCACATTTCCGGTCCGCTCTCCGTTTCCAAACAGCGTCCCCTCGATTCTGTCTGCGCCCGCCAGCACGCCGAATTCCGCATCGCTGATTCCGCAACCTCTGTCGTTATGGGGATGAACGCTCAGTACAACGGCATCGCGGTATTTCAGATGTTTGTGCAAATACTCCACCTGACAGGCGAACACATGGGGCATCGCAATCTGCACTGTCGTAGGAATGTTGATAATCACCTTTTTAGAAGCGGTCGGCTGCCATACGTCCAGCACAGCGTTGCAGACCTCCAGCGCATAATCCACTTCCGTCCCCGGAAAACTCTCCGGACTGTATTCAAAGGTGAAATTGCCCTCTGTCTCTTCCGCGATCTGCTTAAGCAAAACCGCGCCGTCCACCGCAAGCTGTTTCACTTCCTCTTTGCTCTTCTTAAAAACCTGCTCCCGCTGCGCCACCGAGGTGGAATTATAAAGATGAATGACCGCATGAGGCGCGCCCTTTACCGCCTCAAAGGTTTTACGGATGATATGATCCCTGGCCTGGGTCAATACCTGAATTGTCACGTCCTCCGGAATCATATTCCTTTCGATCAAGGCACGCACAAACTGATATTCCGTATCGGAAGCTGCCGGAAATCCCACTTCGATTTCCTTAAAGCCGATTTTCACCAGCATTTCAAAAAATTCCAGCTTTTCATCCAGACTCATCGGCTCCACAAGCGCCTGATTCCCGTCGCGCAGATCCACGCTGCACCAGACAGGGGCTTTTTCGATAGTGTCCTTTTTCACCCAGTCGTATGTGACTTCGGGCGGCATAAAATAAGATTTTCCATATTTTTTTGTGATGTCCATAGTATGTGACTCCTTTCCTGTATTTTGAAAAAACCGGACGAGCAGCACCGGAAATGCTTCGCATTTCCGGGCTCGCGTTGCTCGCCCCGCCATCGCCAGAATGCGAATGCCGATGCGAGCATCGCATTCGCCTTTTGGCGATGGCGCTGCTCTGCTTATCGCGCAAAAAAACGTCTCCATAAAACCATCGTTTGTGATAGTTTCATAGAGACGCAAAATTCATTTACGCGGTACCACTCTATTTCATGGCAGACGGCCATGCACTCACCGGCACTGCCGCTTGCGGCGTGATGCCTTTCCCCTTTGTACGGCGGGAAGTTCCGTCCGCTCCTACACAGCCGTATCAGCCTTCGGGCAGCCGCTCCGAGGTCAGTTCACGCACTGTTTTCTGACTGCCTCGCACCGCCCGGCAGTTCTCTGATTTCCGACAGACCGCTACTACTCCTCTTCATCGCGTTTTCCATATTGCAGCAGATATGCTTTACCGATCTATCATGATCCGCTGTTTTCACTTTACACATCTTAACACAGGCATCAGGACACAGCAAGGTGCAAATTTAATCAATTTAACTGATCTATTTTATCCCGCAGTCAAATTAAGGCCGTTCACCCAATTTGCAACATCGTTCTCCGCTCCCGATACACTGTTTCGGGAGATGGAAAGTCCGTCAGAAATAACGTTCGCGTTCGGCTGCAATTCCGAGATCGTCTGAATGGTTCTGGAAAATCCGCTTCCGCCATGGGTGGTGAACGGAATAATAGTCTTACCACTGAAATCATATTCTTCAAGAAATGTATAGAGCGGCATCGGCAGATCGGCGTTCCAGTTAGGATAGCCAAGGAAAATCACGTCATAGCTGTCGGGGTTTTCAATCTGTGCCGCAAGTTCCGGTCTGGCATCGTCTGCCTTTTCATTGTAGGCGAATTCCAGAAGAGGATCGTGGGTCGTAGGATAATCCTGCACCGTTTCGATCGCAAACAGATCTCCGCCCGTTTCCCGCTGAATAATCCGGGCAATGTACTCGTTATTTCCCAAAACCTCACCGTTCACTGCCACACGGCTCGCGCCGGCCACAGTATCCACGCCGTCTGTTTCCATGACAGAAAAATATGCAATCAGTATATTACCGTTTTCTGTTTCACCTTCTGCGGATTCCCCTGTACTTTCTTCTGTACTTTCTTTTGTGCTTTCTCCTGTACCTCCTTCTGTACTGCTGTCATCGGATTCTGTGGTCAAAGCCGCCGTTTCCGTCTCTGCCGGCGTATCCGCTGTCGCATTCTGATTGTTGTTTCCGCAGGCTGCCAGAGAAAAAACCAACAGCGCCGAAAGAAGTGAGACTGTTATTTTTTTCATAGAATTTTGCTCCTTTATTTTAATCTTTTTAATCTTTATTTTTATTTTAATCTATATGAACGGATGCTTTTACCCATCCGGTAGGCTTCCTGCATGGCAGGGTTTCTTTGAATATCGCCAAGCTGCCACGCCTCTGCGCCATAGATAACGCCCATTTCTTTTGCTCCCGGCAGGCATTCTATGTAACCGCGCAGTCCGTCAATCGTCCGTTCCATTGCAGCCTTTCCATCGGCGGCGGTGGCAATCAGATAAAACTCTTTGTTTTCCAGCCCTGCTCTCTGCGCTCCACCCAAAGTACGGTCGATCATGGTTTTCATCTGCGCGCACATCGTGTAAAAATATACAGGAGTTGCCAGAACGATCACATCCGCATTCCGCATTTTCTCAACGACCTGTTCCATATCGTCCTGCTTCACGCAATGTCCCAGCTTTTTACAGGCATAACAGGCGGAGCAATAGTCAATCGTAAGTTCCCCCAGCCGAATTTTATCCACCCGGTTGCCCGCTTCTTCTGCGCCTTTCATAAACTGATCGCAAAGAGTGTCTGAATTTCCTCCCTTGCGGGGGCTGGCTGAAATAATCAATACATTTTTACTCATTTTCTGTTTGTTCTCCTTTCTCGCTCACTAATTCCAGGCGCACTGTTCCGGATTCATTTGCCATTGTCCCGGCTCCTGTTTCTGCATGGCCTAAGGGGATCACCTCCACAATGGTCTGTTCGTAAATATCGTCATAGAATATCGCAAGATCAGGCCCGGTGTTCCAGTATCCGAAGTCACCTATCTCATATTCTCTTGTTGTTGTCTCTATGGAGGAAAGATGCTCCGGCAGCGTCATGCCTTTCGCAAAACCGTTCCTCTCGATCAGAGTCATTTCCAGCGGCAGCATTGCCACCAGATCCGCAGCGGCCCTCGAATCATTTAATGTAATAACTACCTCTGTATTTTCGGTAATCATTTTGATTTGAGTACCTTCCACACTCTCATAGCCGCTGTTTTCAGATACGTCGGGCGTTCCCGTATCCCGCTGTCCGGCCGCTCCACAGGCCGCCAGAGAGCAAAGCATGAGAAAAAGCAATCCGACTCTGAGCGCTTTTTTGAACATAGCCTTTCTCCCTTATTCCATCAGTCCAAGTCCCTGAATCCATGGTTCAATATCATTCAGATCATTTGCGGTAAGTCCTTCTGCAATCTCCGCATCCGGGCAGAGTTCGCCGAAAATATGGAGGCTGTTGCCAATGTCGTCGCTGGAGCTGGTGCAGAAGGGAATGACCGTCTTACCCGAAAAATCATTTTCTGCGAGGAAAGTCGCTATCATGGCCGGAGCCTCATCCCACCAAATCGGATAGCCCACAAAGATCGTGTCATATCCCTCAATACTATCCACCGACACAGTGATCTGCGGGTGTACGCCATCTAAAATTTCCGCTTCCGCTTCTTCCTGCAAATCTCCGTATTCCTCTGCCCGCTGAATCTCAGCCATAGTGCCGCCTGTGTATTTTGCAATCATTCGCGCTGCTTCCTCCGTATTTCCCGTATAGGAAAAATACGCGACCAAAACATTCCCGGCAGGCGCTTCCGCCTCTGCGGTTTCCGGTTCCGTCGTTTCCGGCTCTTCTGCAGGTTCCTCATTTACCTCTTCCTCAGGCGCTTCTGTTTGCAGCGTCTCCGGCACAGTTTCGGTTTCGCCGGCCGCGGAAGCTGTTTCCTCAAAAGAATTACTGCTGCCGCAGGCTGCCAGTACGAAGCTGAGAGCCGACGCTAAAGTAAAAAATAAAATGCTTTTCCTGATTTTCATGGTGTCCCATCCTTTCTTGAAATCATTCTTTGTGTGTATTCAAATATTCCAAAGTCCAGTCGATTGCCTGCCTGGCGTCCCCGCCCGAAAAGCCATGCCCGGCTCCCGGAAGCACTTCCAGCCTGGCCGAATCATAAGCTTCCACCGCTTTTTCCGAATAGGAAAGCGGAACTATGCCGTCAGCGTCACCGTGGATCAGCAGCACGTCCTTTTTATAAGCTGAAATCGCTTCATAAATGTCATAATCCAGCAAATTCTCCGCAAAGACACGGCCCACCGTCATCCACATGTGATGATAGCTATCCGGAATATCTTCCACACTGTCAAAGCGTCTCTTTGCATCGTCCACCATAACAAAGGCGGGATATAAAAGAATTTCGCCCCGTATTTCTTCTTCATGCGCCGCGGCGGTAATCGCTGATACCGCGCCGCCCATGCTGGTCCCCATAAGGAAAATATTATCGTTGTCTACAAATTCCTGTCCCTGCATCATACGAATTACCGCTTCTAAATCCGCCTGCTCCGTGAAAACAGACATTTCCAGGGTGGAACCGTCGCTTCTGCTTCCCGGGCTTCCGCCGCAAAAATCAAAACAATAGACCACATACCCTTTCTGCGCAAGAGCCTCCGCATATTGCGCGCCCACCTGATGATTCCCTCCAAAGCCATGGGAGAAAATAACCGCCGGCATTTTTTCACCTGCGTCCTGTGGAATATAGAGCAGTCCATAAATCTGCTTCCCATCCCGCCGGGCATATAATTCCTTCATTTCGTATTCATAAGTAAGCGTTTCATACATCTGCATGCTTTCCCTTTCCGAAGCCGCCGCTGCCTCTGCTTCCTCTTCAGCCGCGCCACTGGCGGACGGCTCTTCCGGTAACACAGGATCGTTACCGTTGGCGCATCCGCTTAAAGTCAATGGCAGGAACGTGAAAAGGCAAGCTATAAAAAGTACACTCTTTTTCATATCCGTCTCCTTGTTGTAACCGATTATATTTTGCGGTTGTTACTATCGGTCAATAATCTTTTGAAAAGTTTTTCGTGAATTTTTTGTGTTTGCCAACACGCATTTGCAATTGCCCTTTCTTATCACTCTTTAACCTATCACTCCTTAATCTGTCACTCCTTAATCTTGCGATTCTGCAGTTTTTATGCTACAATACGTTTGTTTGAACCGATTTTCACAACCGATTATAATTTCCGGTAGTAACTACCGGTCAATAGCTTTTATTTGATTTTTTTATGAATCTTTGATGAACAATAGAGGAGGCTGGAAATATGTATACGATGATGCAGGTCTGCCGTGAGTTGGACATAACCTATCAGACCTTAAAATATTATTGTAATGAAGGATTGATTCCGGGCGTTAAACGGGACAGTAACAACCGCCGGATTTTCGATGAAAAAGACGTTAAATGGATCAAAGATCTGACCTGTTTAAAAAAATGCGGCATGAGTATTCTGGAAATGAAAGACTATCTGGCGCTTTGCCTGCAAGGTGAATCCACCATCATGCTGCGCAAGAAAATGCTGGAAAAAAAGCGTGAGGCGTTGCTCGGTTCCATCAAAGAATTAGAGGACAGTATTGCATATATTGATTGGAAGCAGAATTTCTACGATGAAGTGCTGTCAGGCGCGCGCCCGTATGTCAGCAACCTGATCCGGACAGAAGAATAACATAAAGGACTGAGATGGTTTTTACGCCTTCCCAGTCCTTTTTCGTTTCCATTACATATCGCATTTCTTTTTCAGTTCTTCCCATCTTCTGTCCACTTCCGCCTGGAACAGTCCGATCAGATCTTCGTTTCCGGGCTTGAACAGATGCTGAAAGCGCTTCTGCGGGCGCAGGAAATCCTCCACCGGCAATTTTTTCCTGGGCTCATAGCTTAAAATCCACTTTCCGTCGGCGACCTCATACAGCGGCCAGTAGCAGGTATCCACCGCCAGCCTGCAAATGGTCATCAGTTCCGAAGGATCATAGCCCCAGCCACGCGGGCAGGGGGACATCACATTTAAGAAAGCCGCTCCCGGCGTATAAATCGCTTTTTCCGCCTTGGTATGCAGATCCCTGAAGTTTGCCGTAAAGGTGGTCTGTCCCACATAAGGAATATGGTGCTCCGCCATGATCGCCGCCAGATCCTTGCGAATCTGCACCTTTCCGTTGGATACTTTGCCCGCCGGGGTCGTCGTGGTATCCGCAAACTGCGGCGTCGCGGAGGAACGCTGGGTTCCGGTGTTCATGTAAGCGCCGTTGTCATAGCAGACATAAACCATATCATGTCCGCGCTCCATTGCGCCGGACAAAGACTGAAATCCGATGTCATAAGTGCCGCCGTCACCGCCGAAGGTGATGAATTTATAATTTTCCGTAATCTTTCCTTTTTTCTTTAAAACCCGATAAGCAGTCTCAACGCCGGATAAGGTCGCTCCCGCATTTTCAAAAGCGTTATGAATGTAGCTGTCTTCATACGCGGTATAGGGGTACATGAAGGTGGATACCTCCAGACAGCCCGTGGCATTGCCCACCACCGCTTTATCCTCCGGACGCAGGGCCCGCAGCACGCTCCGCACCGTCACGGTTCCGCCGCAGCCCGCGCACATCCGGTGGCCCGGCGCCAGACGCTCCGGTCTGCTCATCACTTCTTTAAAATTATAAGCTGTTTCCATGACGATCTCCCTCCCTGAGTCCGATATAGGCATACATATCCTTCACCACATGGGTTTTTGCCATTTCTTCCAGATTCTCGTACACCCGTTCAAAATCCTCTACGGTAATGTCCCTGCCGCCCAGTCCGTAAAAATAGTTTACAACTTCCGCTTCCAATTTCGCGCCGTAAAGCGCCGCGCGCACTTCTGCTCCCAGCGGTCCGCTCGTGGCGGAAAACATCTCGGAACGGTCCAGCACAGCGATCGCCTTCATTCCCTTCAGCGCGGCAGCCAGTTCTTCCTCCGGGAAAGGGCGGAACACTCTGATTTTCACAAGACCGGCCTTTTTCCCTGTGGTCTCCCTGATTTTATCCACCGCGGCCTTACAGGTTCCCGCCGCTGAACCGATAACCACTACCGCATATTGGGCGTCCTCCATCCGGTATTCTTCAAAAAATCCGTACTTTCTGCCCGTCATCCTCTCGAATTTTTCCGCCGTTTCCAGAATGACCTGCTTCGCGTTCTTCATAGCCTCACGCTGCGCCCGCTTTGTTTCCATATAATAATTGGATACGGCATAAGGACCCACCGCCATCGGCTCTTTTTCATTTAACAGATAATGTTCCGGACAATATTCTCCCACAAATTCTTTTGCCTTTTCGTCCTCCACCAGCAAAATATTTTCTACGCCGTGACTGGTGATAAAACCGTCCTGACAGATCATGACCGGAAGGCGCACCGCCGCATTTTCCGCAATCGGATAGGCCTGTAAAAAATTATCGTATACTTCCTGGTTGGATTCCGCATAAATCTGAATCCATCCCGAATCCCTCGCGCCCATGCTGTCCGAATGATCCGCGTTAATATTGATCGGACCGGTCAAAGCGCGGTTCACGAGCGCCAGCACCACAGGCAGCCGGTCGGACGCCGCCACATACAGTTCTTCCCACATCAGAGCCATGCCGCAGGACGAAGTCGCCGTAACCGTCCGCGCTCCCGCCGCGGATGCACCGATCGCCGCGCTCATAGCGCTGTGTTCGCTCTCCACATGGATGAATTCCGTGCCGATTTCGCCGTTCGCAATATAATTTGCCACATACTGCGGGATCTCCGTGGAAGGCGTAATGGGAAAAGCCGGCATCACGTCGGGATTGATCTGTTTAATCGCATATGCCACGGCCTCATTGCCGGATAAACGTTCTCTGACCGCCATTTATTTTCCCTCCTTCATTTCAATCGCGCCAAAAGGGCAGACCTTTGCGCAGATGCCGCAGCCTTTACAATGATCGTAGTCAAAATCCTGCCGTTTTCCTTCCGAAACCGGAATCGAAGAATCCGGACATACCGGCGCGCACAGCAGGCACTGCTTACATTTTTCCTTTATGAACAAAGGAGTGGATGTTCTCCATTCCCCTGTGCAGAATTGTCTGGAAGTAGCGGGTTCATAAATCTGATTTCCTTCCGTAATATCCTGCCAGGGACTTCTCTCGTTAATATTCTCGCTTTTCATCCCGTTATCAGTCCTTTCTTTGTGTCTTCCGTATTTCAGGCGCATACCGCCTGCCTGTCCGTCCCGTTCGAGTTCTCTTCAATCGCTTCAAAGGTGAGTTGAAGCGCTTTCATATTGCCTTCTATCACTTCCGGCTTTTTGGCAAATTTATGTTCAAAGGAAGCCTGCATTTCCTTTAGGAAAACTTCCTGCTCCATCACGCCCGATACCGCCACCACCGCGGCCAGCATGGGCGAATTGGGATAGTTCTTCCCCAGCGCGCTGACGGATATTTTCCTTGCGTCAACGGTAAAAACCTTTCCTTCAAAACCGTGCAGCATCGGGAGGATCTCTTCTTTACTGCGGGAAGTGTTCACGATTACCGCCCCGTCTTTTTTCAGCCCCGCCGTCACGTCGATGCTTTCCAGAAGCCCATCGTCCACCACGACCACATAATCCGGAAAATAAATGTTGGAATGAATGGTGATCGGTCTGCTGCTGATTCTGTTATACGCCGTAATCGGCGCGCCCATCCGTTCCGGTCCGTATTCCGGAAAGCCCTGCACATACTTTCCCGTCTGAAACGCCACATCCGCCAAAAGCAGCGCCGCCGTTTTGGCTCCCTGGCCGCCGCGTCCATGCCATCTGATTTCAATTGTGTCCTTCATAAAACTCTCTCCTTTCATTTACCCCTGTATTTTGCAGACGTCAAAACGCTTCCGGATTCGCGGTTCCCGCCGGATAAAACACAGCCGGCCTGTTTTCACACATAGCCGGCTGTCTGGTTCATGCTTTCAAAAAAGCGTATAAAAAAACTTCCACCGTAAACGGCAGAAGCTTCATCCTCACATTCCATTTACGACATACCAACATATGCGTCCTCTGTCACGGAAGGAACCCGTCAGCATCTACTCGCTCTCGCTTTGGTGCTGCAACTCGGGAGGGATTTTCCATAAATTCTACTGGTACCGCTTCTCAGCAAACGCGGCTCTCTGTGACTCTTTGAATGAATGTACTGTCTCCGTCATCGTTTTTCATAATTCAACTTATATTATTATATTAGCGCGTTGAAGTATTGTCAAGCATTTTTCCAACTATTTACCGCCGGTCACGGAATGGACCGTAACGCTATTCCTGCCAGCCTTTGCAGACGTCCACCCATTCTTTGGCGCCGGAATACCGCTCCAGTTCCTCCATATCCAGTTCTATCGCGCTGTTGTCGCTGCCGCACGCCGGAAATACCGTCTCAAACCGCCGCAGGGACACATCCAGATATACCAGAATTCCTTCCTTGACGCCAAAGGGGCACACGCCGCCGACGCCATGACCGATTGCGGGCTCCACCTCCTCAAAGGCGAGCATTTTGGCCTTTACGCCAAATTTCGCCTTATACTTAGCGTTATCAATCTTGGCGTCTCCCGCCGTCACAATCAGAACCGGCCGTTCATGAACCCAGAAGGAAAGCGTCTTTGCAATCCGCTTTCCTTCCACGCCCACAGCTTTGGCCGCTAACTCCACGGTAGCGGAGGAAACCTCAAATTCCCGGATTCTGTCCGCCACGCCAAACTGTCTTAAATATTCTCTCGCTCTTTCGATTGCCATTTTTATCTCCCTGAAGCTTTTCTCTTTTTCCCCGGCACATAAATATTCATCAGCCGAAATACTCCCGAAATCTCCAGAATTTTCAGGATCAGATAAAGGACTCCGGAATTGAACGGCCACAAAACGATATTTTTGATAAAACGCGCCGGAAGGATCGCCCAAAAAGCATTTCCGTACAGCATGGAATTCCATAAGGTTCCCAGCCCTACATTAATGATAATCGCCACCAGCAATTTAGCCGCCAGAATTCTCCAGATCCGGATCGGCTTTTTGTACAGAAAAGATCCGTAAATCAGGCCCGCCAGAAAAGCGTTCAGCGTATAGCCGAAAAAATAAGCCCCTGTGGGATGTACCATCCATTTAAATACGTCCATCACGGCCGCAAAAATACAGCCGACCACAGGTCCGAACAAAAAATCCACCATTTCGTTCGGGATGCCGGAGAAACCGATCTTAATATAATTGGTCAACTGAATGGAAAAAGATTCCAGAACAAACGCAAGAGCCGCAAAAAGCCCGCACAACGCAATGGTGCGCACGTTTTTGAACTCCTGCGCGGAATCTGTGAATAAGGCTGCAAATTTCTTCATAAAAAACCTCCTTCTACAGACATCCGGCCGCAAAAGGAGATAAAGAATAGACGTATCGTCAGAGATGACTTTCTCTGAAAATGCTGATTATCTTCCGCTGCAGCGAGATGCGATCCATATACCGCAAGCGTCTGCCGCTTTTCGTCCGACCGGCAACTCTCTGTCCGGAAGGCACTTAACGCATATGGGTCTACTCTGCAATAAAATAAATGATTAACAGTTACTACACCGGGCTTTATTATAGCAGTGTAACAGAGAAAGTGCAAGCAATATCGGGTTTATTTGCAATATCGGATTTATTCCGTTATTTGTCCGTCAAAATATTTTCCCATGTCCGCAAACAGCTTCAGCACCGCCGGATGCAGTTCGCGCGGAAAACTGTTCATACAGCGGAAGGTTTCAAAATTGAGCACGCCCCGGTATCCGATTTCTTTCAGGCCCCGTAAAAATCCGTTCCAGTCCGTCGCAATGGGATTCCAGCTTCTTTCAAATGTAAACGGCATGGTATGTAAGTCGCTGACGCCGTCGTTATCATGGATATGCAGGATTTTCAGTCTGCTTCCCAGGGTCACGACCGACTGGTACATATTTTTCCCCAGAATATTCGCATGTCCCACATCGAAGCAAAAGCCGAAGAGTTCCTCCCCTGCAAGGCCGTTTAATTCGTCTATCATGGCCGCCGCTTCCGTAAAGTCGGAACAGACGCCTTCCATCAGGTGACCGTTTACTTCATGGAACATGTTTTCCAGACAAACCACCAGTCCCAGCCTTTTCGCGGCGGGTATCAGTTTCTGATACATGCCGATATTGTATTCATACTCTTCTTTCTTACTGTGGTCATACGCCAGCGTGACCGGATGCACCACAATATAACGCCCGCCCATGCGCGCGCACAGTTCCATACAGTTGATAGTTATGCGGGTCATTTTCTCATTCACGCTGTCCATCCCCGGCTGCATCATTGGGAACGGCGCATGCATCTGCTCAAAGGTCAATCCATATTTTTCTGCCGCCTGCGCATGCGGCGCAAAATCTTCCCACGTTTCTTCCATGGAACGGTCAAAAAGATCGTGAATCCGTCCCGCCCTCACATCATTCACGCTCAGATATTCGTCAAAATTGAAGTCCACGCAGTCAAATCCCGCTTCCTTTATCAGCCGGTATCCTTCTTCCGGATTTTCTTTTCTGATTGTCCCTGTGGACTGTATTCCGATTCTATGCATGTCCCTATTCTCCTTTTTCTTTCTGAACTATAGAGTAACAACTCTCATTATTTTAGCATAGACCCGGCGTTTTTTCCATCCCCGCTGTGCTCCGGACTGGTTTTTTCTCGATGCGGATTAAAAAAAGAATTATATTGACCAAATATCTTGATTTTTTATTGTCTTGCATTATACTTATTTTATTGTCTGAATTCTATTTGTTTCTTATAATCATTTTCCATATTTTTAATCCCAGCGAAATGCAGCATACAAAGGAGGTATTTTATGACAAAAAATCTTTCAATCACATATTTTATTTGCGTTGTTGAAATACGTGTTAATACGTGTTATAATTCATTTGTAAATAGGAGGAGCAACTTATGAAGGTATCAGAACTCACCAAATTGCTCCGAAAAAATCATTGTTTCTTTGTGGAGCATGGTCATGAACATGATAAATGGCACAGCAACATAACCGGAAAAGATTTTCGTATTCCACGTCATAAATCCAAAGAACTTCCCAAAGGAACGCTCAGCAAAATATTAATAGATGCAGGTCTGAAATAGCATCAACATGAAAAAGGAGGTCTTTCAATGAGATATGCTTTTCCGGCAGTTTTTACTCCTGAAGATAATGGACAGTTTTCCATTTATTTTCCGGATCTTGAAGGCTGCTACACATGCGGCGACTCCATGCAGGACGGAATCCTTATGGCACAGGATATTCTCGCCTATACGTTGTATGATGAATATGAGAAAAAAGGCATCCCAGTCCCAGTTCCTTCCACGATTGCAGACATCCGGCTTTCCGGCGGGGAATTTATAAACTTTATCGCATGTGATACGATTGTCTATGCAATGCGTCACAGTAACCGCGCTGTAAAGAAAACGCTTACCATACCTGAATGGCTGGATTTTGCCGCGTCCGAACGCGGATTGAATTTTTCGCAGGTGCTGCAGGAGGCATTGAAGAAAAAGGTGCTTGCGGATGACGGGCGATGATGGGGAATGGTTGAGAGGTCGCTCGCATCGTTCCGAAACAAAAAGGCGACCGCTCATGCAAGCATGGCGGTCGCCTTTTTATAAAGATAAGGGGCATTGGCAAGCCACGGCAGAGCAGCCTGGAAAAATGCTCCGCATTTCCCCAGGCTCGCTTCGCTCGCACCGTTTAGAAATAAAAGGGCGGCCGCTCATGCAAGCATGGCGGTCGCCCTTTTATTTCTAAACTCTGCTCTGCCTAATACGAATACTGGCTGTTATACAGATTCGCGTAAAAGCCTTTCTTTTCCAGCAGCGTTTCATGATTTCCCTGTTCTATGATCTGTCCGTCCTTCATGACCAGAATGATGTCCGCATTCCGGATTGTGGAGAGGCGGTGGGCGACGATGAAACTCGTGCGGCCTTCCATCAATTTGGCGAAGGCGTTCTGAATTTTGATTTCCGTGCGGGTATCGATGGAGGAGGTCGCCTCGTCCAGAATCAGCATGGGCGGTTTACACAGCATAACGCGTGTGATGCACAAAAGCTGCTTCTGGCCCTGGGACAGGCTGCCGCCGTCTTCGCCGATCACGGTATCGTAGCCGTTGGGAAGGCGTCGGATGAAACTGTCGGCATGGCAGGCTTTTGCCGCCGCGATCACTTCCTCATCCGTCGCATCCGGTTTTCCCACCGTGATGTTGTCACGGATGGTTCCGCTGCGCAGCCAGGTTTCCTGCAGCACCATACCATAACCGGCCCGCAGGCTCTTTCTGGTCATTTCCTGAATATCGATATCTTCCACCTTGATGGAGCCTGCCGTCACGTCGTAAAAACGCATCAGCAGATTGATGACCGTCGTCTTGCCGCAGCCGGTAGGGCCGACGATCGCCACTCTCTGTCCCGGCTTTACGGTGAGATTGAAATTCTCAATCAGTTTCTGCTCCGGCACATAGGAGAAGCACACGTCCTGTAAATCCACTTTTCCGTCGATATCCTTCAGCACCGCGGCATTTTGCGCTTCCGGCACCTGAGGCTCCTCTTCGATCAGTTCAAAGACGCGTCCCGCACAGGCGATGGCGTTCTGCAGTTCCGTCACAACGCCGGAAATTTCATTGAAGGGCTTTGTGTACTGGTTTGCATAGCTTAAGAAGCAGGAAAGCTGGCCGACGCTGAGCCTTCCGGAAATCGCCGCCAGCGCGCCCGTCACGCCCACGCCGGTATAAACCAGGCTGTTGACAAAGCGGGTTGCAGGATTGGTGATGGAGGAGAAGAAAATCGCCTGCAGGGAATATTTCTGCAGTCTGCCGTTGATTTCATCAAATTTCTCCAACGCTTCATCCTCGTGGGAAAACGCCTGCACCACCTTCTGATTGCCGATCATCTCGTCGATCAGCGCGGTCTGCTCGCCTCTGGTTTCGGACTGGAGTTTGAACATTTTAAAGGTGCGTTTTGCGATGAAGGACGCCACAAACAGCGATACCGGCGTCACCACCAGCACCACCAGCGTGATGCCCACGTTCACGCTCAGCATGAAACCGATCGTTCCCACGATTGTAATAACGCCTGTAAACAACTGGGTAAAGCCCATCAAAAGGCCGTCCGCAAACTGGTCCACATCGGCGATCACGCGGCTGACAATTTCGCCATGAGCATGTCCGTCAATATATTTCAGCGGCAGAATTTCCAGTTTCTGAAACGCTTCGTTGCGGATATCCCGCACGATCTGATAAGTCATCTTGTTATTGCAGACATTCATGATCCACTGGGCGAGCGCCGTTACGAGAATGACGACTCCCATCTTTTTTAAGATCGCAAAAATTGCCGCAAAATCCACATTTCCCTTTCCCACGATGCAGTCCACCACATCGCCTGTCAAAAGAGGAAAATACAGGGTGGAGGCGACGGTGACCGCCGCCAGCACGATGGAAAGTCCGAGGAAAAACCAGTACGGTTTCATATAGCGCAGCACTTTTTTCAGGGTCTGCATCTGTCTGGAATCCATTTTCTTAGCCATTTCGTTTTTCCTCCTTTCTCGCCAAAGACGCCTTTTTTAACGGACCGGCGCCGGCCGTATTTTTATCAAACTGCGAATAATAAATTTCCTGATATACCGGACAGTTTTCCAGCAATTCCTGATGGGTTCCCATTCCCACCGCTTCGCCGTCGTCCAGCACGATGATCTTATCCGCATGCTGAATGGAAGAAGTTCTCTGGGAAACGATAAATACAATGGGACTGCCCTCCATCTCCCGGATCGCTTTGCGCAGCGCCGCATCCGTCGCAAAATCCAGCGCGGACGCGGAGTCGTCCAGAATCAGCACATCCGGCTTTCTCACCAGCGCCCTTGCGATCGTCAGACGCTGCCGCTGCCCGCCGGACAGATTCTTACCGCCCTGCGCCACGGCGGAATTTAAGCCGCCTTCCTTTTTTACCACGAATTCCTTCGCCTGGGAAATTTCCAGCGCCTTCCACAATTCCTCTTCGGTCGCGTCGTTTTTCCCCCAGCGCAGATTGTCCGCGATGCTTCCCGCAAACAATACCGCTTTCTGCGGCACAACGCCGATCTTTTCCCGCAGCGTTTCCAGATCGTACTCTTTCACGTCTTGTCCGTCAACCAGCACTTTTCCCTTCGTCGCATCGTAAAAACGGGGAATCAGATTGACCACGCTGGATTTTCCGGAACCCGTACCTCCGATAATGCCGATCGTCTCACCAGCGTTCGCAATAAAATCGATATCCGTCAAAGATTCGTTGCCGCCTCCGGCATAGGTCAGGCTCACATGATCGAACTGTACGGAATGATTGCAGACCGTTTCCGTCCGGCGCGCCGCCGCTAAATCCGCTTCTGTCTGTTTCCTGACGTCCGCATCGCCTTTGTCCGCTCCCAGGAAGCTTCCGTTTGTCAGACTGCTTTCCATTTCAAATACGCTCTGCACCCGGTTGCCGCAGGCGATCGCCTTTGTCACGGTGATGATCAGATTCGCCAGCTTCACAAGTTCCACCAGAATCTGAGACATGTAATTGACCAGCGCCACCACTTCGCCCTGGGTCAGAATGCCCGTGTCCACCTGGATCGCGCCCATGTACAAAAGCACCACGATCGCGCCGTTGACAATCACATAGGTGACAGGATTCATCAGGCCGGAAATTCTGCCCACGAATTTCTGCAGGCCGGTCAGCGTTTCATTGTCCCGTTCAAAATGCTTCCATTCCTCTTCTTCTTTGTTAAAAGCGCGGATGACTCTGACGCCTGTCAGATTTTCCCTTGTAAGCCCCAACACCTTGTCCAGCGCGGACTGCACCTTTTTATACATCGGCATGGTCCAGAGCATGATGCCGAATACCACGAGGGACAAAAGCGGAATCGTTACCACAAAGATGAACGCCGCCTTTACATTCACCGTAAACGCCATAATCATCGCGCCGAACACGATGAACGGGGAACGCAGAAACAGGCGGAGCACCAGATTGACGCCGGACTGCACCTGATTGATGTCGCTGGTCATCCGGGTGATCAGCGTGCTCGTTCCCACCCTGTCCATTTCCGTGTAGGACAGGCTCTGAATATGCGCAAAAAGCGCGTGACGAAGTTTCGTGGAAAATCCTGTGGCCGCCTTCGCCGCAAAAAACTGCGCCGTAATGGAGCAGACCAGTCCGATAATTCCAAGCGCAATCAGAATCAGACACATCCTGACGACATACCCCTGATCCTTGTTTGCAATGCCCGTATCGATAATCGCCGCCATCACAAGCGGCACGAACAATTCAAACAGCGCTTCCAGCATTTTAAACAGAGGGGCCAGAATGGTTTCTCTCTCATACCCTCTTAAGTAAACCAGTAGTTTTTTCACCGTATTTCTCCTCCTGCCGAAACATCCCGAAAGATTTCCTTGACATTATAACATAGCAGAACCTATATTTAAAATATTAGTTACATATATTTACCATACGAAATTCCTATAGGAGAGGTAAGGATGGAACTCAAACAGCTTTCTTATTTTGTCACTGTAGCGGAAGAAGGCACCATCTCTTCTGCAGCCCGCAAACTGAATCTCACCCAGCCGCCGTTGAGCGCCCAGATGAAGCTTTTAGAGCAGGAATGCGGCTGCCTGCTGTTTGAACGCGGCTCCCGCCGGATTCACCTGACCGAAGCGGGGCGAATGCTCTATAACAGGGCGGTTGCCATGCTGGAATTTGCCGACCTCACCCGCCAGGAAATCAGGGATTACCGGGAAGGCACCAGCGGCACACTGCGGCTCGGCGTCGTTTCCTCCGTCAGCAGCACCCTGCTCACCCATATTGTCTGCGGATTCCATGAGAAACATCCCAGGATCGCCTTTGAATTAATAGAAGCCAACACCTATCAGCTTCTGGAGCAGCTTCAGTCCAATCTTCTGCAACTCGCTATCGTGCGCACCCCCTTTTTGGCACAGGGCCTGGAGTCCTTCTGCCTTCTGGATGAACCTATGCTCGCCGTAGGACATCAACGCTATTTTTTACAACAGGCCGCCGGCAGAACGGCGCTCCCTTTGAGCTCTTTAGGACAGACTCCCCTGATTTTATACCGCCGCTGGGAGGACATTCTGCAGAACCGTCTGAAGGAATCTGGCATTGTGCCTTTTGTATTCTGCAGAAACGACGACGCCCGCACCTGCGCCCTCTGGGCGGATGCCGGTCTGGGGGTTGCCGTGCTGCCCGCCTCTGCCGCCGCTCTTGTGCGAAATCCCGAAACAGCCATATACCAGATTGACGACCGCCAACTGCACTCCGGCATCTGTGTTGTACACAACAGGGATACCCGGCTGTCTGCGATCGCCAAATCTTTTCTCATTTATTTGAGAAGTTCCTTTAATTCCAATAACGAGCCGATCTCGTAATCCGGCTGTATGCCGCTTTCATTTTTGCGGCGCTCCGGATTAAACCAGCAGGAGGCAATTCCCGCATTTTTCGCGCCCAGAATATCCGAGGTCAGAGAATCTCCGATCAGCAATACCTCTCCCGGCAGGACGGACGGCTCTATCCGGGAAAAGCAGGCGTCAAAAAACTCCTTTTTGGGCTTTTGATATCCGATTTCCTCCGAAATGAAAATCTGCTCCATGAAGCCTTCTATTCCCGCAAGTTTCAGACGGTTTCTCTGCACGTTTGCAAATCCGTTGGTCGTCACATAGAGCGGATACCGCCCGGCCAGAAAAGTTAAAACCTCCCGGGCATGGGGAATCAGTTCATGTCCCTCGCCCAGAAAAATCTCATAGTCCCGCTCGACGGCTATGCCGTCCGCCGAAATGCCAAGCTGTTCAAAAAGCCTGCCAAACCTGCTGTTGCGGATCTGTTCTTTCTCAATTTCCCCGCGTTCAAAGGCTTTCCAGAGTTCATCATTGATCCTGCTGTAGAGCAAATAATGCTCTTTTTCAGGCACTTTGCCGGTTTTGCCAAAGGCTTTATCAAAAGCCTCCCGTTCCGCCGCATGAAAATCAAGAAAAGTGCCGTCCATATCCAGAAAAAGCGCCCGGTATTTCATTCGTATTCCTCATTTCTTTTTATCAGTATTCAATGCCTTTTCTCGCGGCAATCCCCTTTTGAAAGGGATGCCGCACCTCCTGCATCTGCGTCACATAATCCGCGCAGTCCATCAAAAAATCCGCCGGATTTCGCCCGGTCAGCACCAGTTCCGGCGCGCCTTCCCCACAATTTTGGACCATCGAAATCAGTTCTTTCAGCCGCGCAGCCTCTATCAGCGCCCAGTTTACCGGATAGGTGATCTCATCCAGAATCACCATATCGCACGCCCGCTTTTGCACCGCTTCTATAATCTCCTCCAGCAGTCCGTCATGAATACGGGTAAGTTCAACTTTTTGATCTTCCCGCAGCGTTTTATAGAATCCGAACTGCTTTTGGCTGCGCAAAATCCTCACATTGGACAATTCCTGCAAAACATGCAGTTCTCCCGTGTCGTTTCCTTTCATGAACTGGGCGAAAATCACCCGCATGCCGGAACCGGCGGCTCTCACAGCCAGTCCCACCGCCGCAGTCGTCTTTCCCTTTCCGTCGCCCGTGTACAGATGAATCATGATTTGGCACCTACTTTCCCAGAATCCTCGCATAACCATAAGGCAACGCCCGATCCGTCAGATCCGGCCAGCGCAGGCGTTCCCTTTCATCCGCTTCCTCACATCGGTTCGGACAATCCCCGCGGCCGCATCCCATACAGATGCCCTCGCACCGCACAGTTTCCTCCTCCGTCAGTTCCGCCAGAAAAACCACGCTTTTTTTCGGCGTCAGGCAGCATGCCCGGTTGCATTTCACTTCCTGCTGCCCAAGCATCTTAAGCGCTGCCGGCAGTTCGCCAAGCGGATATGTATCCTGAGCCCCGAAAAAAAAGTAACGCGCCACATGCCGTCCGGTCTTTTTCTCCACCCATCTGTTGAAACTCCGGTACGCGGCCAAAAGCAGTTCTCCCGCAATCGTCTCCGCCATGTACGTTTCTGTCAGCAGTCCTTCTTTGGCATACCGTTCCTGAAGTTCGTCCACACCTGCGCCCAGCGTCAGCGCGATCACCGCCGGATTTTGACTTTTTTCCCCATAATCACCGCACCAGAACCCGGCTTTTTTTTGTACGGCAGCTTCCACTTCCGCTCCGATCCTCCGGAACAGTTCCCGATCCTCCTGCCCGAAATGAAATTTCTTCATAACCGAATACAGAAAGTCTTCCGTAACCTTCAAATTCAATTCCGTCTTTTCCACGTCCGCTCATTCCTTCATGATTTCAGCAAAATATCCCATATGGGAAGCGGGCTCCCCCGCCGCATATAAATGGGAAATATCCCCCAGCGTCTGACAGCGGAAATAGGCTTCTCCTTCCCGCACTTCCTCCGTGGATACAATCGTCACCGAGGAGGGCGCCAGAAACATGCCGTGAATCAGATTCACGGGAGAGATATTGAGCAGGTGGGACAGCATGAAAAAGGTCACGCCCATATGACAAAACAGCACCACCGTATCCTCGTTATGGGAGGCGGTACGGTACAGCTTTCCTTCCCGCACATAACCGTGGGCGGCGATAATGCCGTCGATGCCGTCGCACACCCTCTGATATTCTTCCTTCACCTTTCCGGTGCGCATCAGATCCGTATCCGCAAAAGTTTCCACGCTGTGCATGCCGGGAATATTGGTCCAATAAGCGGGAAGCAGATCCCAGGGAATGCGCTCCTTTTTGCTTTCCGGATCCAGCACGGGCGCATGAAACTCCCGCAGCCAGTCATAAACCACCGCTTCTCTTCCCAGCTTCTGAAGCGTCAAAGAAGCGGTATCTTTCGCCCTCCCAAGAGGAGAACAGTAAAATTCATCCACCTTCCACCGGGCAGTGCGCTGCGCCAGAAGGGCCGCTTCCCGCCAGCCCTTTTCCGTCAGGCTGTCACGGGCGTAATCAGGTTCCGCATGTCTGATAAAAATCAGTCTCATAACACTCTCCGTCCCTAAATCTCAATCGAATATTGGGTTTCAAAACTCTGGAACGCATCCAGCGCGTTCCCCCATTCCCGGTCCTGTAGCGTGCCGGAGAAATTCTCATGATCGCATCTGCCATACCAGGGTTCAATGCAGACAAACGGGGCGGATTTACCGGGCACCGACCAGACGCCGAAAAGCGGCGCGTCAAAGGACACGGTAACGTAAGGCTTTTTATCCGGCGTGCACAAAGATACCTTCTGCGCCTGATGATTTTCTATCACAAGAGCATCAAAATCAAACAAATCCTCCGCAATCCGCAGATATCCGTCTTCCAACGCATAAGGCACAAGCGTATCCGTCGCCAGCCCGCTGCCGCCGATTCTGCGGCTCACCACTTCCTGATTGGCATCGAACAAAAGATAATAGTCGGACTGCTTTTCGTCCTTTTTCAGCGGGCAGACAAACGCGGGATGGCCGCCGATGGAAAAATACATCGTTTCTTTCCCTTTATTCACAACCCGCCAGATAACTTTCAGGCTTCTTTCTTCCAGCTTGTAGCCGATTTCCAGACGAAACAAAAAAGGATATTTCCGCAGCGTCTCCGGACTGGAGGAGAGACCGAACCAGATTTCACTCTGGGTCAGGGAGATCAGTTCAAATTCCATATCCCGTGCAAATCCATGCTGGGGCAGGCTGTATACGTGGCCATTGTGCCGGATTTCCTTATTTTTATAATTTCCTACCAGCGGAAACAGCACCGGAGACGTGCGCTTCCAGAAATCCGGATTCGCATTCCACATATACTCCCTCCCTGTTTTGCAGTCTTTCAAAGACTTCAGTTCCGCCCCCGTCGATATGAACAAGGCGGACAGATCTCCGTTTTTCAATGAATAAAATCCCATTTTTCCATTCTCCTCTCCGGTATTTTGTAACAGCCGGCCATTTAAGCTGCCACGTATTTTCTTTTATGTTAAGTATACCCTTAGTCTCCCTAAAAATCCACCGCTATCCCGACGGTTAAAAACCGCTTTTTTCCGTTTTTCTTTTCCCGCTCCGCCTGCAGAAGTCGAAGAGAAAAAAGCCCAGCATGCAGCCGGCGCAGTTTAACAGAATATCATCCACGTCAAAGGCGCCGAACGCCGTAATCAATTGAAAGATTTCGATTGCGCAGACAAGCAGAAAGGAATTGATCAGCAGAACCCACCAGTGCCTGCTTTCTCTGTGCAGAAAAGGTAAAATAAAGCCATAGGGCACAAAACTCAGCACGTTTCCAAACAGGTTTTCAAAACTGTTGAGCCTCCCCCAATAGCAAATATACATTTTTATCGTTTTAAACAGCGTAAAATTTGCGGTATCCAGACCTTCCAGAATCACTTCCCGCGTCCAGGACTGCGTGATCAGCGCAAGCTGATCCATCGGATATTTGAATACAATTACTTTCAACAGTACAAGAAAATAAAGAAAAAATACGACCTTCAAGATATTTTTGATTTTCCGGCCATATGCATCATCCGTAAAAAGACAGTGTTGCAATGCATTCCAGATTTTCATAAAAATCCTTTCAAATATTGTATCAGCTTTGCCTGCCGGCAAAACTGCTGCCAAATCTATTCATAAAACACTTCCATCAGCGCAAGTCCCCGGGCAGGCGCAAGTTCTCCCGCCTGCTGTCTGTCGCATGCGGCCAGAATCTTTTTCATGTCGGCGCTGTTTCGTTTGCCAAGTCCCACTTCCAGAAGCGTACCCGTCAGAATCCGGACCATATGAAACAGAAAACCGTCGCCCGTAAAGACGAGCCGGATCTCGTCTCCCGCGCGCGCGATTTCGATGGACTCGATTGTGCGCACAGTGGACTTTTTGCTTTTTTTTGCAGAAGTGAAGGACTTAAAATCATGGGTTCCGGTCAGAAAGGAAGCCGCCTGACGCATGGCCTCCACATCCAGCTTTTCCGGCACCTGCCAGACAAACTTCCGGTCAAACACATGGGGAACGGCGCTGTTTAAAACCCGGTAACAGTAGGTTTTTTTCTTCGCATGCAATCTGCTGTGAAAGCGCCCGTCCGCCTCGCTGCAGGCAATGACCGCCACGTCCTCCGGCAGATACCGGTTGATCTGTTCCATCAGTTCCCCGGGCGTCATCGTCGTGTCCATATGGAAATTGGCCACCTGTCCGTATGCGTGCACCCCGGCGTCAGTCCGTCCTGACGCGGCAATTTCCACCGTTTCCCCTGCCAGCCGGGAGAGCAGCGTTTCAAATTTTCCCTGAAGGGTATTGTCCGTACTGCCCTGTTTCTGCCATCCCTGATACCGGGTCCCCTCGTACTGAATCGTTATTTTAAAGTTGCGCAAATCAGACAACCTCCCAGGGATTTTCTTTTCCTTCCATGAAAAGCCTGCAACTGCTCAGAGAATCCCGGACGACGGTCTTCACCTCGTTATCCGTATAAAAAGCCATATGATGAGAAACCGTCACATTCGGAAAGCTTCTTAAAATCGCCAGTTCCCTGTTATCCAGAATATCATTTTTATGGTCATAATAGTACAGACCGAATTCTTTTTCCACAACGTCCAGACCCGCGGCTCCCACTTTTCCGCTCTCCACCGCTGCAATCAGCGCCTGGGAATCGATCAGTCCTCCTCTGGCGGTGTTCACAATCACCACGCCGTCCTTCATCCGCGCAATCGTATCCGCGTTAATCAGGTGGAAATTATCGTTTGTCAGCGGCGTATGCAACGTAATCACATCCGCCTGCTCCCAGATCGTCTCAAGGGGCACATACTCCGCATATTGTCTGACCTCTTCGCTTTCATACAGATCATGGGCGAGAATTCTGCAGCCAAAGCCGGACAGATCCCGGATCAGGGTGCGGCCGATGCGTCCCGTGCCGATCACGCCCACCGTCATATCCTTCAGTTCTTTTCCCTGGATGCCGCAGAGGGTATAGTCCTGCATGTTTGTCCGCTGCATGATCCGCTTCATCCTGCGGATGCTCATGAGAATCAGCATGACCGCATAATCCGCCACGCCGTTCGGCCCATAAGGCGCGTTTCCCACATGAATGCCGAATTCCTTCGCCGCCGCCAGATCGATATGGTCATAGCCGATCGTTCTCGTCACCAGATATTTCACACCGCAGGCGGCAAACGCCGCCATCAGTTCCCGGTCGATGGGCGATGTGATGATATCCACACAGTCGCAGCCTTCTGCCAGCGCCGCATTTGCAAGGCTTGGCGCGTCGGGACAGGTCACCAGCGTAAGCCCCAGTTCTTCCCCATATTTTTCAAACCATTCCTTTTCATCAAAAGGACGCAAGTTATATACCGCTACTTTCATTTGATATCCTTCTTATCCTCCTCCGTCAGACGACGGAAATTATTGAATCCCTTCACCAGAATTTTCACGCTGTCCACCGTTGTCTGAAAAAATCCGGCCTGATACATGTTCACTAAAATGATGCCCACCGGCACCGCTATAATCATGCCGCCGACGCCGCCTACTTTATATCCCACATACAGCAAAATGATGGTGGGAAGCGCGGGCAGCCCCACGGAATCCCCTACGATTTTGGGCTGAATCAGTTGTCTGGCAAGCTGTCCCACGCCCCAGATGATCAAAAGTCCCAGCGCCATCGTATAATTACCGCCAAGAATCTTCACGACCGCCCAGGGAAGCAGCACCGTACCCGTTCCGAAAACCGGCAGAAAATCCAGGAAAGCGGTTGCCAGCGCGATCAGAGCAGCATAGTCCACGCTCAGGATCAGAAAACCGATCAGCAAAAGCACATACATCCACACTTCAATTTTAAGCTGCGCCTTAAAATAGCCGCCCACCGCATTTTTTAAGCTATAGGAAAGAACATTCCACTTTTCTAAAATTCCTTTCGGCATATACGTCCGAAAGGCATGAAGCACTTCTTCCCTCTGCGCAATAAAGAAATAAGACGACAGCAGGCACATGATCACCGCAATAAAGACGGTTGGCAGATTCTTCGCAAAATTTCCCACCGCTTCCGCCGTAGGCGTGCTTAAACTGTCCGCCATACCGCTGACGAAATCCACAAGCGTATCCACGATATTTACAACCTGCTTCTGGAAATCCGGCGGGAAATGCTGGGCAAAATTTTCCAGCGTTTTTCCGGCGCTGGCAAAATCCGCCTCCACGCCCTTCCACATCTGGGGCAGTTGCTGAACAAAGCCGCTCAATTCCCGGATCAGAATGGAACAGGCCCCGTATACCGCGCCGACCACCAGCGCAATGACCGCCACGATGACGATCGCCGAACCTGCCTTTCTTCTGATTTTAATTTTTTCATCCAGAAACCTGACCAGCGGATTGGCAATCAGCGCGATGATCCACCCAACGATAAACGGCATAAAAAAGCCGATGAGTTTGGGCAATACAAAAATCACAAGCAGAAGAAGAATCAGCGCCGTAAGTAAATTTAACAGTACCTTGATATATTTTTTGTAAGGTTCTTTCATTCCGGAATCCCCATATACTGTAACAGTTCAGACAATCTCAATTATCGCTTTCAGCAAACAATGTGTCCAGAAGATCATAGATTTCATCTCTGCCCTGCTTTGAGAGCGCGGAAAACGGAATGACACTCGTTTCTTTTTCCGCCTCCAAGCCGTCCCTGACGGCTTTTACATGCTTTGCGATCTGGCTTCTGTTGATTTTGTCCAGCTTCGTGGCAATGATGATCGGATGATACCCATAATGCAGCATCCACTGGTACATTTCTCTGTCGTTGGCGGAAGGATCATGCCGGATATCGATCAGCAGAAAAACAGCTTTCAGTTGTTTTGAACTGTGCAGATACCGTTCGATCATCTTTCCCCACTGAGCCTTCACCTGCTCATTCGCCCTGGCATAGCCGTAGCCGGGCAGATCGACCAGATAAAAGGCGTCGTTCACATTATAGAAATTAATCGTCTGCGTCTTGCCGGGCTGGGAAGAGGTGCGGGCCAGACTTTTCCGGTTCATGATCGCATTGATCAGGGAGGATTTCCCCACATTGCTCTTCCCCGCAAAAGCGATTTCCGGCAGCATATTATCCGGCAGCTTGCTTGTGACGCCGCACACCGTTTCCAGATTCACCGTTTTTATGATCATATTGTTAACTTCTCCTCAATTCTTCACGAAGGCGTGCGCAATGACATCATCCATCGTTTCCACATAAACAATTTCCAGCCCTGACCGGATCTCAAAAGAAATTTCTTCCACATCCGCCTTATTCTTAGCGGGCACCAAAACAACTTTGACACCTGCCGTTTTGGCCGCCAACGTCTTTTCCTTTAAGCCGCCGATCGGCAATACGCGTCCGCGCAGGGTGATTTCCCCCGTCATGGCCACATCCGCCCGGACGGGCGTTTGGGTCAGCGCGCTGAGCAGTGCGGCCGCCATCGTTATGCCGGCGGAAGGGCCGTCCTTCGGCACCGCGCCTTCCGGAATATGAATATGGAAATCGCTGTTTTGGAAGGTCCTGGCTTCAATTCCGTATTTATCGCTGACGGACCGGATATAACTGATACCGGTCATGGCGGATTCTTTCATCACATCTCCGAGCTGTCCTGTCAGTTCCATCTCGCCCTTTCCCGGCATGATGTTCACTTCGATCTGCAATGTCTCGCCGCCCACGCTGGTCCATGCCAGTCCGCGCACAATGCCGATCTCATCCGACTTATTCACTTTGATCGGGGAATACCTGCGTTTGCCCAGATAGCGTTCCAGATTTTTTCCGGTCACCTTCACGCATTCCTTATTCTCCTTTAAAAGTTCCCGGGCCGCTTTCCGGCAAATCTCCCCGATCTTGCGTTCCAGTTCCCTGACGCCCGCTTCCCGCGTATAAGAACTGATGATTTCTCTGAGCGCGTTGTCGCTGACCGTCAGCCGCCCTCCGTCCATTCCGTTTCGGGAAAGCTGCTTTGCAAGCAGGTGTTCCTTTGCGATATGGAATTTCTCATTGGCCGTATAGCTGCTCACTTCAATCACTTCCATGCGGTCCAGAAGCGGTTTCGGGATTGTCTCCACCGTATTGGCCGTCGCAATGAACAACACGCCGGACAGATCGATCGGAATCTCCACATAATGATCCCTGAAACGGTTGTTCTGCGCGCTGTCCAGCACCTCCAGCAGCGCGGAAGAAGTGTCGCCTCTGTAATCCGCCGATACCTTATCGATTTCGTCCAGCAGCATCAGGGGATTTTTCACCCCCGCCTGCTTCATGCCCGCCACGATCCGTCCCGGCATCGCGCCCACATAAGTTTTTCTGTGTCCCCGGATCTCCGCCTCGTCTCTGACGCCGCCTAAGCTGATCCGGACATATTTCCGGTTGAGTGCCTCCGCAACGCTTCTGGCAATGGAGGTTTTTCCCGTTCCCGGAGGACCGACCAGACAAATGATCGGACTGTCCACGCTTTTGGTCAGGGCATGCACCGCCAGAAATTCCAGCATCCGCTCCTTGACCTGTTCCAGACCGTAATGATCCCGCTGCAAAATCTTCTCCGCCCGGCCGATATCCGTATTATCCTTCGACGCCTTATCCCAGGGCAGTTCCAGCAGCGTCTCGATATACCCCCGTTCCACCGCCAGTTCCGCGTTGTTGCCGCCCAGTCTCTTATAACGCGCAATTTCCTGCGCGATCTTATCCTTTACTTCCCTGGAAGCTTTCAGCCCTGAAAGCCGCTCTTCAAACTGCTGGCTTTCCGACAGACCGTCCTCTCCCAGTTCTTCCTGAATATAGCGCATCTGCTCCCGCAGAATATAATCCTTCTGATTTTTTTCCACGCGCCCCTTCACTTTGTCCGATAATTCCGCGCGAATCTTCGCCACCGCAATTTCGGCCGATAAAATGGCGGAAAGCGCTTCATAACGTTCCCTGAGCCCCGGCGCGTCCAGAACTCTCTGCTTCACCGAATAATCGACGGATATATTTTCCGTCATCTTATCCATCAGCCTGCCCGCATCCGTAAGTTCTTCCAGGTGCCGCTGCAGCGTTCTCGCCGTTCTGGGATAGAAACGGCAATACTCCTGAAACAGTTCCTTAATGCTGCGCACAATCGCCTCTTCCTCATTGGGATCTCCGCTTTGCTCCCGCTGCGCCACGGTTTCCACTTCCGCCAGAAGGTACGCCTCCTCCTCCGTGAAACGAATGAATTCGCAGCGGCAAATGCCTTCCACAAGCACCCGCACAAGGCCGTTTGGAAGCTTCGTCACCTGCTTGATGTGGGCAACGCAGCCGATCCGGCATACGTCCTCCTGTCCGGGATTTTCCGTCTCCGCTCTCTTCTGCATGATGAGAAAAATGCGCTGATCCAGGCTCATTGCCCGCTCCACCGCCGAAATGGACTTTTCTCTGCTCACGTCAAAATGTATCATCATTCCCGGCAGGACTGACAGCCCTCTCAACGCCACTGCCGGAAGTATCTCCTGTATCTCCATATTTCCGTCTCTCCAAACGTTACGCTGTTCCTCAAAACACAGCACGCCGCCCCTGTTTTAAGGGCGGCGTTACCTCTCTGCCTATTTTGCCTCTCTAAAGCCGTCCAAAAGTCCCTGTTTTTCTTTCCGCACCACCATCGGCTCACTCGTTCCTTCTACGGCTTCTTTTGTAATAATACACTGAGTAATGCCGGGATCCGAAGGAATCCGGTACATAATATCCATCATCGCTTTTTCCATGATGGAACGCAGTCCTCTCGCTCCGGTTTTTCTTTCCAGCGCCCTGTCCGCTATCGCTTCCACCGCTTCCGTTTCAAAAGTCAGCTTCACATGATCGTAGCCAAACAGCTTCTGATACTGCTTTATCAATGCGCTCTTTGGCTCCGTCAGAATACGGATGAGCGCTTCCCGGTCCAGTCCCTGCAGCGAAACATTGATCGGCACGCGGCCCACAAACTCCGGAATCAGGCCGTATTTGACCAGATCCTGAGGCGTTACTTCCGCATACAGTTCTCCCAGTTCTCTGTCAACATTGGAGGTTACCTTCGTATTAAAACCAATGCTTTTCCGGTCCAGACGCGCTTCCACAATACGGTCGATTCCGTCGAACGCGCCGCCGCAGATGAACAGAATATTGGTGGTATCGATCTGAATCAGTTCCTGCTGCGGATGCTTGCGCCCGCCCTGGGGCGGAACGCTCGCCATGGTACCTTCAATAATTTTTAAAAGCGCCTGCTGTACCCCTTCTCCCGACACGTCCCGGGTGATGGACACATTTTCGCCCTTTTTGGTAATCTTATCAATTTCGTCAATATATACGATGCCCAACTGCGCGCGTTCCACATCGTAATCGGCCGCCTGGATGAGCTTTAACAGAATGTTCTCCACATCCTCGCCCACATATCCCGCTTCCGTCAGCGTAGTGGCATCCGCAATCGCAAAAGGCACGTTGATGATCTTTGCAAGCGTCTGTGCGAGATAAGTCTTTCCGCTGCCGGTCGGGCCGAGCATGAGAACGTTTGATTTCTGAAGTTCCACATCATCCTGCTCATCCTTCGCCATCACGCGCTTGTAGTGATTGTATACGGCAACGGACAGCACTTTCTTCGCCTCTTCCTGACCGATTACATAATCATCCAGAAAATTCTTGATCTGCGCCGGTTTAAGCAGATTAATCTGCAGTGAATCCTTCACCGGCTCTTCCTCATATTCCTCTTCGATGATCTCTGCACAGATATCCACGCACTCATCACAGATAAATACGCCGTCCGGCCCTGCGATCAGCTTGCGGACCTGGTCCTGTGTCTTATGACAAAACGAACACCTCACCTGATCATCAGAAATTCTGCCTGCCATTTCCAGTCTTGCTCCTATCTCTGTCCCGTAATTGTCCGGCAGGCGTCTGCTCCTGCCGGACAATCACTTTTTTTTGCTTCTCCAAATTCTTACTTTTCCAGATCCCCGCGGGAAGAAATCACCAGATCGATCAGCCCGTACTCCAGCGCTTCCTGCGCCGTCTTCCAGTTATCCCGTTCCGTATCCGCCGCAATGACTTCGTATTCCCTGCCGGTATTCTCCGCCATGATGCGGTTCATTCTTTCCCTGATTTTCAAAATATGCTTCGCGTTGATCTCGATTTCCGTCGCCTGCCCCTGCGCGCCGCCGGAAGGCTGATGAATCATGATCTCGGCATTGGGAAGCGCCATTCTCTTTCCCTTCGTGCCGCCCGCCAGCAAAAACGCGCCCATGCTGGCAGCCATGCCGATGCAGATCGTGGATACGTCGCACCGGATGTATTTCATCGTATCATAAATCGCCATTCCCGCGGAAATGGATCCGCCGGGACTGTTGATATACAACTGGATATCCTTGTCAGGATCTTCCGACTCCAGAAACAATAACTGCGCTACAACAAGGCTCGCCGTTGCATCGTTGACCTCTTCTCCCAGAAAAATGATTCTGTCCTTTAACAGTCTGGAGAAAATATCGTAGGAACGTTCGCCGCGACTCGTCTGTTCAATGACATAAGGCACTAAACTCATAAAATGAGCACACTCCTTTCACAACCTCTGCGTTTATTTTTCCGTTGCTTCACTTACGACAAACTCAGCAGCCTTCTTTACCGCCAGATCTTCCATGATCTGCTTCTTGCCGTTTTCGCCCATCACTTCTTTGATCTTATCCGCTTCCATCTGGTACATTTCGGCCATTCTCTTGATCTCTTCCTCATAGTCCTCTTCGGTGGCCGTAATATTTTCAGCCGCCACAACAGCCTCTAACACCAGTCTGGATTTGATCTTGCGCTCCGCCTGGGGCTTCACCTGCGCAAGCATTGCATCGTGATTCAGACCCGTGAACTGGAAATACTGATCCAGGGTAAGGCCCTGCATCTGCAGTCTCTGCGCGAAATCGTCCACCAACTGTCTCTGCTGGGTCTCCACCATCGCATCCGGAATCTCCATCTTGGCGTCTGCGATGATCGCATCGATCACGGCGTCCTCTTTCGCATTCTTCGCATCTTCTTCTTTCTTCTCCGCCAGTTTCTTTCTGATATCTTCCTTATACTCTTCCAGCGTGTCGAATTCGGAAACTTCGCCTGCGAATTCGTCATCCAGTTCCGGAAGCTGCTTCTCCTTGATTTCCTTTACGATAACTTTAAACATTGCAGGTTTGCCCGCAAGTTCCGCCGCCTGATAATCCTCCGGGAAAGTCACGTTCACTTCGCACTCTTCGCCGGCATTTTTACCGATCAGTTGTTCTTCAAAATTGTCGATGAAGGAATGGGAGCCGATGGTCAGGCTGTAATTCTCGCCTTTGCCGCCTTCAAACGCGACGCCGTCCGTAAAGCCTTCAAAATCGATCACAGCGATATCGCCGTCCTGTACGCCTCTGTCCTCCACGGTAACGGTTCTCGCATTGTTCTCTCTCTGCTTTGCAAGATCTGCGTCCACTTCTTCATCCGTCACAGTCACGTCAGCCTTTTCCACTTCCACGCCCTTGTATGCGCCCAGTACAACTTCCGGCTTCAACGCAACTTCTGCGGTAAAGATAAAGGGCTTGCCTTCCTCGATCTGCTCCACATTCACCTTCGGAGCGGAAACGATGGTCTCTGTGCACTCTTCCAGCGCTTTCTCATATGCGTCCGGAATCAGGGCGTTTGCAGCCTCTTCATAGAAAACTCCCTTGCCGTACATCTGCTCGATCATCTTTTTGGGCACCTTGCCTTTGCGGAAGCCCGGAACAGAAATCTTGCTCTTATTCTTCTGATAAGCAGCTTCTACTGCCTTGGAAAATTCTTCTGCGGAAACTTCAATCGTCAGCTTCGCCATGTTCTTTTCGAGTTTTTCAACCTGTAAACTCATGTTCAAATCCTCCTCGTATTTCTTTTGTCGTTTGAAACAATTCTTTTCTTTGTTTTGAAGAACGGATACGCCCGCCGTTACTTTTTATTCGTTGTACCGTTTAAAAAAACGGCCTGTCAAGGCATACCCACAGTCATTTTACGATTATAGCATAAGTGTTTCCAAAATACCAGCCTTTTTTCTCCTATGGTTCTATGCTATTCTTTGTTTGTTATAGCTAACTCAAAGGAGGAGTTATTTATTATGAAAAAAAAGATTTCGATATTGCTCGCCGCGGCCTGTCTCGCCGTTCTTTTTACCGGCTGCGCATCCTCATCGCCGGACGGTTCCGCAGCAGAAACTTCTGCGCCTGAAACCTCTGCCGTTGAAGCATCCGTCCCGGAAACCGCGACGGCGGCTGCGCCCGCCGAAACAGAAACCGGCGAATCCGCAGACGTTCCGGATTTTGCCGCGGGCGATGAAACAATCGTCCGTGTGGGCGGCTTAAAAGGTCCCACCACCATGGGACTCGTCAAACTGATGGACGATTCTGCGGCGGGAACCTGTGCAAACAACTATGAATTTACCATGGTGACGGCAGCGGACGAACTGACCGCCCTCGTGGCCGGCGGCAAGGTGGACATTGCGCTGCTTCCCGCCAACGTCGCCTCCACTCTTTACCAGAAAACGGAGGGCAATGTCCGTGTTATCGACATCAATACGCTGGGCGTGATTTATCTGGTATCCTCCGATACCTCCATCCAAACCGTCGATCAGTTGAAAGGAAAAACCGTCTATCTCCCCGGCAAAGGAACGACGCCCGAATATGCGCTTCGCTATCTGATCAAAAAAGCCGGACTTACCGAAGAAGATGTGACGCTGGAATTTAAATCGGAATCTGCGGAAGTGGTTTCCATCCTGACTGAAAATCCCGAAGCCATCGGACTGCTTCCCCAGCCCTTCGTGACCTCCGCTCTCGCCCAGAGCGACTCCCTGTCTGTCATCATGGATCTGACCCAGGTGTGGGACAGCTTTCAGACTGCGGAAAATCCCGGCCGTCTCGTGACCGGCGTAACGATCGTCAGCAAAAGCTTTCTGGAAGCCCATCCGGATCTTGTAAACACATTTTTGCAGGAACATGAGATGTCCGTTCGTTTTACCGGCGAAGATCCGGAAACCGCGGCGGCTCTGATCGAGCAGGCCGGCATTGTGGCCAAAGCGCAGTTGGCGCAGAAGGCGCTTCCTTATTGTAATATCACCTATATTGACGGTTCCGATATGAAGGACGTGCTTGGCGGTTATCTCAACGTGTTATTCGAGGAAGAACCCGCTTCCGTGGGCGGCCAGCTTCCGGACGATGCGTTTTACTATATCCCGTAGGATCTGATCCCTGTGCTTGGCATCCGCACAATCCTTTTTCTGAAGAAAGGGAACTCTCACGTATGAATAAACTCCCGGACTGGTTCCAAAAAACCGCAATCATTCTGTTCTGGCTCGCTCTCTGGCAGCTTGCATCCGGCCTTATCCATAACCGGATTCTTCTGGTCGGACCGCTCGAAACCTTAAAGACGCTGGCCGGACTGTCTCTCACGCTTTCCTTCTGGAAGGCGGTCGGTTTTTCATTCTGTCGGATCAGTCTGGGATTTTTTCTGGCCTTTTTTGCAGGCATTCTCACCGGCGCGCTCTCCTGTTGGAAACCTGCCGTCGGTGCGTTTCTCGCTCCGCCGATCCAGTTCATGAAATCCATTCCGGTCGCCTCCTTTGTGATCCTGGCCCTCATCTGGGCCGGTTCCAGAAACCTGTCCGTATGCATCGCCTTCGTTGTGGTTTATCCGGTCATTCATATCAATACCGTTTCCGGACTTTGCAGCGCCGATCCCATGCTTTTGGAAATGGCCGGCGTTTTCCGGGTACCGCTGCACCGGAAGGCCCTCTTCATTTACCGGATTTTTCTCGGTCCTTATCTCGTAAGCGCCTGTAAGACAGCGCTCGGCATGGCTTTCAAATCCGGCATAGCGGCCGAGGTCATCGGCGTGCCGGGCGGCTCCATCGGCGAAGGACTTTATCAGGCCAAGATTTACTTAAGCACCGGCGAACTGTTCGCATGGACCCTCACGATCATCCTAATCAGCGCGGCGTTTGAAAAAATATTTCTGCTGTTTTTACAAAAACTAACCCGGACGAATTGCCGCCCGCCTCACAAACAATGACCGGAAAGGAGCATATTGTCAGAATGTCCAGAAATGATATCGTCATTCAAAATCTTTCCAAAGCTTATGGAAAAACCGTCGTCTTTTCCGGCCTTTCCTGCACTTTTGACGCGGGAAAGCGCTATTGTCTGACCGCGCCCTCCGGCGCCGGAAAAACTACGCTTTTTAAAATTCTTCTGGGCCTGGAAAAACAGGATTCCGGTGAGATTACGGGATTGAAGGGCCAACGCGCAGGAGCCGTTTTTCAGGAAGACCGGCTCCTGGAGGATTACAGCGCGCTCTCAAATATCCGCTTTGTGACCGGAAACCAGCTTTCCGTTTCGGAAATAAACCAATATCTGCTGCGCCTGCTTCCGGAAGACGCTCTGCAAAAACCGGTGCGCGAATTTTCCGGCGGCATGAAACGGCGGCTGTCCGTTCTTCGCGCGCTTCTTGCGCCTTCCGATTTTCTTCTCATGGACGAGCCGTTCGCAGGTCTGGATCAGGAAACCAGACTTTTGACGATCCGGCTGATTGGCGAGTTGAGAAAGAACAGGCTTTTGGTTGTAGCCACCCACGATCCTTTCGATGCAGAACTTTTGGACGCGGTCACCTTCCGGCTTTTTGACTGATCCTTTCCGCTTTTCTTCCGGCTTTTCCGTTTCCTGATACTTTCATTTCAGACTTTAATTTTCCAGAAACTCCCATAATAATTCCCGAAACGCCGTACATACTAAGGTCAAGATAAGTGATGACAAAGAACGTTAATCAATTACGGGTATCTGCAGAGCCGCAAAAGATAAGCGTTCTTCACGATGAAAACCGTTATGTCAGACGCTTATCTTACGGCGGCAGGCAAAAAATATGGCTGTCACCAAAAATAAAAAACAGAAACACAACGTTTATGGAGGTGAATGACAATGGCAAGTTCTTCTGGTAAATCTTCTAATAGAGTAGAGGTCCCTGAAGCAAAGGCAGCCCTGGACAGATTCAAAACCGAGATCGCTTCTGAATTAGGTGTAAACTTAAAGGAAGGCTACAACGGCGATCTGACTTCCCGTGAGGCTGGTTCTATCGGCGGTGAAATGGTCCGCAGAATGATCAAGAAGCAGGAAGAAGAAATGAAATAAGACCCGTACGGGCCGCCCATAAATGGGCAAAAGGCTGTTGCACTAACGTGCAACAGCCTTTTTCACACTGCTTCCCTGATGTTGCCTGGCCAGATAATGCAGCACTTCCCGCCGGGTAACAATGCCGATAAAGATTTTATCGTCATCCACCACCGGCACGAAATTCTGTACCGTCACCTTTTCCAGCAAACCTTCCATGTTCTCGCTGGCAAATACCGGCCTGTTATCATAACGCCGTCTGATTTCCATAACGGAAATCTCTTCCATCTCCCGCAGACTGGGAAACCCCTGTCTCTTCAATCCCCAGAGAACATCCCCGTCTGTCAGAGTCCCGATATATTTTCCGTCTACGGACAAAAGCGGCACCGCCGCATATCCGTGATGCTCCATTTTCTCAAGCGCCTGCCGCAGCGTGTCATCTTCCCGCACGTAAGCGACCTCGCTCTTCGGTGTTAAAAAAAATAAAATATTCATTCCTAACGCTTCCGCTACCTTTCGTACACGATACTCTCCGCCAGCTTGTCAGCCGCTTCGGGCGATATCAGTTTCTCCACGATTTTCAGGCCAAAGTCAATCGCTCCGCCCATGGCTTGACCCGTGATCACCTTGCCGTCCTCCGCCGCGCTCGTACCGGCCAACGCAACTCCGGCTTCCGCCAGTTCCTTTTCAAAGGACGGATAACAGGTCGCCTTCCGGCCCTTCAAATAGCCCCTATGCGCAAATATGCTCGGCGCCGCGCAGATCGCTGCAATCCATTTGCCGTTGTCATAGAAACTGTCAAGCTGCGCCATCAGCCGGTCATCTTTTTCCAGATTTTTCGTTCCCGGCATGCCCCCCGGCAGCACGATCATATCCAATGTATCAAAATCCACCTGCGCCAGCGCAGCATCCATCTTCACCCCGATACCGTGAGAACCGGTCGCCGTCTCAGAACCGTCCACGGAAACCATGCATACCTCGATTCCCGCGCGCCGGCACAGATCCACGACCGTGAGCGCTTCTATTTCTTCGTATCCTTCCGCAAAAAACACTCCGATTCTTGCCATACGATACCCTCCTTTCTGCTCTTATCATACCAGATAATATGTGACCATTAAAGGGTGAAAATATGAATTCTTTCTAAAAAATTGTATAAATCGCCTCATATGTGATACAATTAGCACAAAACAGGCGGCCGGACAGTTCCGGCAGGAAAGGAGACATTGACGCCATGGAAATCGAGCGAAAATTCACCATAAAAAAGCTGCCCGACGATCTGACTTCCTATCCCTGTCATATCATCGAGCAGGCTTATTTAAATACGGAGCCTGTCGTGCGGGTACGCCGCCAGGACGAAGATTACTATCTGACCTATAAAGGAAAGGGACTTCTGGCCCGGGAAGAATATAATCTTCCCTTAAACCGTCCTTCCTATGAGCATCTTCGCCAAAAGGCGGACGGCAACCTCATCTCAAAAAGGCGCTATCTGATTCCCTGCGATCCTTATACGATCGAACTGGATATTTTTGAACCGCCGTTTTCGCCGCTTATCATCGCAGAAGTGGAATTTCCCAGCATTGAAGAAGCACAGAATTTTTCCGTGCCGGACTGGTTTGACCAGGACGTGACAAACGATCCCGCCTATCACAATTCCACCATGAGCCGGCAGGAATTCGACTGATTCGTTCCCGACGTTCCTGACAGGCGGCCGGACCGCCGCATTTTTCCGGACGGATAGGAAAAACGCAGGCAAAGCCAAAAGCTTTGCCTGCGCCCCATATCGTTTCATCAAATCTGCTTTTCATTTAAATTCCAGATATCGCGGTTATACTCTGCAATCGTTCTGTCGGAAGAGAAGAATCCTGCCTTTGCGATGTTGACAAGCATCATGCGTTTCCACTTCGCCTGATCTTCATAATCTGCAAACATACGATCCTTGGTTTTGATATAGTCTTCCAGATCCAGCAGGGTCATAAACCAGTCTTTGTTCAGCAACTCATTGTAAAGACGTTCCAGATTTTCCTTATGTCCTACAGCCAGCGCCTGTTCGCTGACGATGAAGTCTACCGCCTCTTTGATCACAGGGCTGTTTTCATAATAGTTTCTGGAAACATAGTCGCCCTTTTCGTAATGCGCGATTACCTGCTCGCTCTTTTCCCCGAAGATATAAATGTTGTCGTCTCCGACCAGTTCGTGAATTTCCACATTCGCACCGTCAGATGTGCCCAGCGTCACCGCACCGTTTAACATGAACTTCATATTGCCGGTACCGGAGGCTTCCTTGGACGCGAGGGAAATCTGCTCGGAAATATCGCATGCCGGGATCAGCTTTTCCGCATAGCTGACATTGTAGTTTTCAACCATAACGACTTTCATGTAGTCTTTTACATCAGGATCGTTGTCCACGATTTCCTGCAGTACCAGAAGCAGGTGGATGATATCCTGCGCAATGACATAAGCGGGCGCCGCTTTCGCGCCGAACAGGAAAGTAATCGGTCTTGCAGGCTTCTTGCCGCCCTTGATCTCCAGGTACTTATGGATGATATAGAGCGCATTCATCTGCTGACGTTTGTACTCATGCAGACGCTTGATCTGGATATCGAAAACGGAATCCGGATTTAAGGAAACGCCCTCTTTCTCTCCGATATAAGCAACCAGTTCCTGTTTTTTCAGCCTCTTGACAGCGACAAGTTTATCCAGAAATTCCTCGTCATCTGCAAATGCCAGCAATTTTTCCAGTTCATCGGCATTTCTCTGATATCCCTTGCCGATCGCTTCCGTAATCAACGCGGACAGTTCGCGGTTACAGGACAGCAGCCATCTGCGGAAGGTGATGCCGTTTGTCTTATTATTGAATTTTTCAGGATAAATCTTGTAAAAAGCGTTCAGTTCCGTATTCTTTAAAATCTCGGTATGGATGGCAGCCACGCCGTTTACGGAGAAGCCGTAGTGAATATCCATATGCGCCATATGAACTCTGCCGCTCTCATCGATGATCTGCACCTTGGGATCGTCGTATTTTGCCGCCACTCTGTCGGACAGTTCCTTAATGATCGGCACAAGCTGAGGCACAACCTTTTCCAGATAAGCGAGCGGCCATTTTTCCAGCGCCTCTGCCAGAATCGTATGATTCGTATAAGCGCAGGTCTTGCTGACAACTTCAATCGCCTCATCCATGGTGAACGCCTTGTCATGTACCAGAATGCGGATCAGTTCCGGAATAATCATGGAAGGATGGGTATCGTTAATCTGAATCACCGCATGGTCATACATCTTGCGCAGGTCATAATGCTTTTCTCTCATTTCCTTCAAAATGAGTTGCGCGGCGTTGCTGACCATAAAATACTGCTGATAGATGCGCAGCAGGTTGCCGGCTTCATCGGAATCATCCGGATATAAAAACAGGGTCAGGTTCTTTTCAATCGCCTCTTTGTCAAAGCTGATGCCTTCTTTTACAATGCTCTCATCCACGCTCTCAATATCAAACAAACGCAGCTTATTGACGCCGTTTTCATAGCCGATTACATCAATATCATACAATCTGGAAGTCACTTTTCTGTCTCCGAAGAAAACGTCGAAGCTTACATCCGTTTTTGTCAGCCAGGAATCTTCTGTGATCCAGTCGTTCTTTTCCGCAGTCTGCAGTCTGTCCTTAAATACCTGTTTGAACAGGCCGTAGTGATAGTTTAATCCAATTCCTTCGCCGGGCAGACCGAGCGATGCAATGGAATCCATAAAGCATGCAGCCAGACGGCCAAGGCCGCCGTTTCCTAAAGAGGGCTCCAGTTCCACTTCTTCGATTCTGGACAGTTCTTTGCCTTTGCTCTTTAAGATCGCTTCCACCTTATCATAGACGCCAAGATTGATCATATTGTTGGACAACAGCTTTCCGATCAGAAACTCTGCGGAAATGTAATAGATCTTCTTGTCTCCGTCATTCGGAACGGTGGTGTTCATCAGACCTTTTACCAGATATAAAAGCACAACGTACACTTCTTCATCCGTAGCGGTCTCCATCGTTTTTCCAAAGAGTTTTTCCGCGAGATTTTCCATTTCCTTGTCAAGTCTCTGTTCCAGAATTTCTCTCTGAATCGTTTCTTCCTGTCTCATTTTGTTCCTCCATTCTGCCGCCTTTCGCGGTCCTTTCATAATGTATATGCCTCTGTCTTTATCTGCCGGCAAGTGGCCGGCTCCTCTATATTCAATTGATAATATCCTGATACTTCATGCGTACCAATTCATACTCCGGCGTCAGCTTTCTTCCTTTTTCTCCATGCATCAGACGGCTCAATTCCTCCACCGCCAGCCCTGAAATCCTAAAAAAGTCCTGCTTTACCGTATTCATCTGCTTTCCCGCATATCCCATCAGCGTAATTCCGTCAAATCCGCAGACCGGATGAAATACATCGAGTTCCATCAGCGCGCGCATGGCGCCAATCGCCATCAGATCGGAGGCACAGACAAACACATCCATGCTGTCCGCATACTGAAAGGTCAGTTCCCTTGCTCTCCTCTCGCTGAAATTTCCGTATTCCACGGTGAGTTCCAATTCCAGTTCTTCCGCCAACTGATGCATACCCGCTATCCGTTCATCTGTCGCAAAGGCCTCGCTGTTCCCGGCAATATACAGGATTTTTCTGCAATGCTCGTTCTCCATAATTGTCTTTTTCGCCACGTCATACTGGGCCTTTCTCTGATCCAGACAGATAGATGACGTATTCTCATCACAGAACGGCGCGTTTACCGTCACGATCTTAAACATACCGGATTTTATCACACTCTCGATCAGACGGTCCTGCCTGCTCATCCGGTAGACAATAATGCCTTCCACGCTTTGCGCTTTCAGATAGTTTATTACTTCCTCCGGCTCTTTATCCTGCAGCATGGAAAAAAACAGCGTAATCACATCCAGTCGCAATTCTCTCGCCCGGTGAATCGCTCCCGCCAGATACTGCAGATCGATCTCATCCACCGCCTGGTTTTTTTCCGTCAGATTCAACAGAATTGCCACACGGCCGGACTGTTTGGAAGAGAGCGCTGCCGCCACGGCATTCGGCATAAAATTCAACTCCGCGATCGCCTGATTCACTTTTCTTTTGGTTTCCTCGCTGACTCCGGCATATCCGTTCTGCACTTTGGAAACCGTGGAAATTGCAACTCCTGCTTTTTTTGCCACATCTTTTATGGAAGACATCAGATTCCTCCTTTCAATAGTCCCGGACAAATCACATCCTATGCGCTGCCAGCTTTTGCTCCTTTTGCGGACTATTTTGAACAACCGGAAAATATTTCCTACTCCCAAAACGACAGAAAACGTTTTCCCCTGTTCCTTCCTTATCATATAACGGAAAACGTTTTCTGTCAATGTTGAATTTTTTTGTTTTGTTAAAGTTTTTTATGACTACAAACAGCGCGGATAAAAATATTTTTGTCCGTCTATATCTTCAGATTATAAATTTCTTTCTGCAGATTTTCTAAAAATCTGCCGGCATGTGCGCCATCCATTTGCGTGTGATGAAACTGAAAAGATACCGTTAACGTGCTTTTAAACATTTTTCTTCTATATCTGCCCCAAATCATGAATGGATTATTAAAAATTCCGCTGTTCATGCCAACGGCACCATCGATTTCCGTATTTGTAATGGCTGACGTACCGATAACCATGCTATCTGTCAGGTCTCTGTTTTCACATGTTTCTGCAACCTGCGCCGTATATTTCAAATAGTCCCGGTTAAACTCCCGCAAATTACTATTATAAAGAATATCGCAAGAACTGACTTCTCCTTCCTTGTTCTTTACAATGGTATTTACGGCAATCGTATCATACTGTATCAGCCTGTCGCCAACGGGCAAAGTGTAAAATTCTTCAATATCCGCAGCCGCTTTTCCGATGCAATAATCGAACAGCATATTAAATTTCAGTTTTTTCTTTTTACTTATTCTTAGCAGCGGGGTAACATCCAGCGTTTTAAAAAAAGTCACCATCGGATTTGGCGCTTTCATCCATAGTTCGAAAGCTGTGCTCCGCTTTGACTGATTCGGGCTGATTTCTTTTGCCATTTTTTCTTATCCTCCAGTGCATATCTGTTAATCTCACAAATTCGATTTCCATTGCTTATCCTTATAGTTTCATAAATCCACAACAGCCAATTTCGGACATTTTCCGAAAGCCCATAGACTTATAGAAAGCGATGGTTTTCGGCGTGCTATCCGTTGCCAACTCAATTTGGCGCACATGGATATATCTGTCCAGAATTGCTTGCATAAGTGCTGTGCCAATACCTTTATGCTGATGCTCCGGGAACACCAGAATGTCCTGCACAAACACAATGGTATGACCATCACCCACAGTGCGAATGATGCCCGTGAGCTGCTCGCCCTCGTATGCTGCCAATGTCAGCATAGAGTTTTCAAATCCCCTCTGCAGCACATCCGGATGATCAGTGTAGGCAGTCCAACCCACACTTGCGTACAGGCGCAGAATCTCCGTTTCCTTGTATGTTCTGTATTCTCTGATTTCCATATAAACCTCCCGTAATTCAATTTATCCACATCCTCTGTTGACAGTATTATCCCGGAGGCTTTCAGTTTTCAGACCCTTCAGCCACCTATATTGCCCGGTACTCATACCGGCCCATTGTAGACGCGGATTGCTGCAAACCGCTGGATCACGTTGTTGTCGTTTACTTCGCTCATAACTATGCACCTCTCTTTTGCAAGAGATAAAACTATTTTACGTTATCTGCGGTCAAAAATCCACCTGTACCTACATTTTCGACAATCCGGTTTTACAGGCCGCTTTCACATCTGCGCCGAAAGCTTCAAAGCCGGGATAACCTTTACACAGTGCAAAAAGTTTCACAGCCCGGCAGACTGTGAAACCATAATAAATCTCTGTTCAATTTTATTGCTTTCTCACCGGTCTGATATATTTCCAGAACCGCTCCGGATCATGGTAACAATAAACGATTCTGCCGGGAGAAGTATCGAGACAGTAACCAGTGCCTGAAAAATCAAACTCAGACATCGCTTTTTCAATCTTTTCCTCCACACTGCGGTTTTCCTGTTCATAATCAAAAGGTCCGTGTTCAAAGACGATATACTCCGCTTCCGGAACATCAATCAAAAGCATTTGCGGCGGCACTTCCCCTTTATAGTCTGCCGGAAGCCGCACGCCATAACATTCCGTGCGCAAAATCCCCCAGTCGCAGAGCCGGCCTTCCGGGTCGTTGATATATGCCATAATCTGACCGCCGCCGCTGTTGGATTCGCTTCCGCCGTTGTCATCCAGTTTGCCCTTGATGCTGTCAAGCAGACCGCAGATCGTTTCACAGTCCTGACCGGGAATCAGACTTTGTTTCTGCCAGAAATCCCAATATCCGTTGCTTTCATAATTTTTGATATGCAGAAATTTGTGGGCGGGCATCGTTACAAAATAAATTTTAATATCATCTGTGGATTTTATCATGCCAATCTCTCCTAATCCTAAAAAGTAGCGGTCGAAAGGGTTGATTTTTGTACGAAGAACGACTGGCCTCGGATTTTTGCGATATTCAGCGGGAGTAATACCGTATGTCGCCTTAAACGCCCGGGTAAAAGCTTCATGGGATGAAAAACCGGAATCAAAAGCGATCTCCAGAATGCTTTTTTTGCTGTCTCTCACTTCTTTCAGCGCAAAAGCCAATCTTCTGTTCCGCAGGTAATCCCGAAACTGTATGCCCGATATTTCTTTAAATTTCCGGGTCATATAAAATTCGGAATACCCCAGTTTGCCGGAAAGATACCGCAGCGTCAACGCTTCATCATCATGATTTTTAATACATACGTCAATTTCATCCACGATTATCTGAATTTGCTTCTGCCATTCGTACATTCGTCTTTACACCTCATTTCAACCACCCTGTATTCATTATAGGAGAATAGAAAAAATTCCGCTTGATTTTACTTGCCAACATGAATCCGCCAAAAGACCTGCCTCAACTCGCGTGCTGCCAGATTTTGCAGGCAAAATCCGGCAGGCGCGTTACACGCGCCTATGATCGCATAAGAATAGCCCCGCTTTCATGCAAGCATGAAGCGGGGGAGCCTGGCGCAACTCGCGTGCTGCCAGATTTTGCAGGCAAAATCCGGCAGGCGCGTTACACGCGCCTATGATCGCATAAAAATGACCCCGCTTTCATGCAAGCATGAAGCGGGGCCTTTTTTATGCGATCGCACGCTCGGGTGTTTATCGCGACTATTTGCGAACCAGGTGTCTGGGGAGTCCGTTTACGAAGAGAGGGGTAAGTTCGCCCATGATAAGCGGACGAGCGTATTTCTCATAGCCTTCGTTTAAGCCGCAGCCGTCTTCTGTGATCCATTCTGCGGGAACAGGTCTTTCTACGTTTGCGATAGCGTGAATATCATATGCGCTGGTGCCGCACTGATAAGGCGCGTCGCCGTTGCGGTCCAGTGTAATCATCATGCCTGTCTTGCCTTCTTCTGCTGCCAGAACCGCATCGTAACCAACCTGGAATGCCTCGTTGATATCTGTCAGGGAAGCGAGATGGGTCGCCGCTCTCTGCAGAGTGGAGAACTCGATTGCACGGGTCTTTAAGCCTGTTTCAGCCGCTACCAGGTTAGCCAGATAAGCCGCTGTACCGGAAAGCTGCTTGTGGCCGAAAGCGTCTACAGCCTTGTCGCCGCTTGCCAGTTCGCATACGAAACGTCCGTCTGCCAGATGAACGCCTTCAGAAACAGCGATCACAACGGAAGATCTTGTTGCTGCCAGTTCCTTTACCTTTGCCATAAATGCATCTACGTCAAAATCCTTCTCAGGCAGATAGATCGCATCACAGCCGGAGCAGTCGTCGCCCTTTGCCAGAGCGGCAGCCGCTGTCAGCCAGCCTGCATGACGGCCCATGATCTCAACGATACAGATGGTGGGCTTCTTTGCGCCGAAGGATTCGTTGTCGCGGATTACTTCTTTAATGGAAGCTGCGATATATTTCGCTGCGGAGCCATAACCGGGGCAATGGTCTGTGATCGGCAGATCGTTGTCGATGGTCTTGGGCACGCCCATGAATCTCTGCGGTTTGTTATGAGCAGCCGCATAATCGGACAGCATCTTCACGGTATCCATGGAATCGTTGCCGCCCGCATAGAACAGACACTCGATATCATGTTTCTCCATGATCTCAAAAACTTTCTCATATACATCTTCATGTCCTTCAATCTTGGGCATCTTGAAACGGCAGGAGCCAAGAAATGCGGAAGGAGTTCTCTTTAACATTTCAATACCGGTGGGATCATCCAGATATTCTCCAAGATCGATCATCTTATCTTCCAGAAATCCTTCGATACCGTGTACCATACCATAAACCTTGTTCACGCCCAGCTTCTTTGCAGCAGCGAACACACCAGCTACAGAAGAGTTGATTACGGCTGTAGGGCCGCCGGACTGTCCAACTACAATGTTACCTTTCATGTCGACATCTCCTTTATTCTATTTGATATTTTTTTGACATATGAGCACATTCTAACTTTGAATACGGGCCCATTTCATATGCAGTATAGCAGATTCCCTTTTTTCTGACAAGTCCAAAAAACGATCCGCTGTTATTCACTTGTGATAATGTCACCTTAGGATTCACTTGAGATTTTGTCTCTT
>JAUNGC010000059.1 GCA_030524745.1 Eubacteriales bacterium
ATAGTATAAAGTATAAATATTGACCGAAGTCAGAGCAATACTCATTTTTTATTCACTTGTTCATAAATCAACATTTTTAAATTAATTTGTTGATATTTTATAAAAATTTTCGAATTAAAAGAAGCGTCCGGCGAAGAACGTCAGGACGCCGGTGCAAAGGAGCCCTCGTTCAACATGGAAGCCAAAAAAAACAACCGCAGCGTACAAAGGACCTGCACAATGCTCAAGCAGGGGCTGGCGGAACTGATGCAGCAAAAACCTCCCAGCAAAATCACAGTCAGAGAACTGACCGATTATGTGAATTTAAACCGCGGCACTTTTTACCTTCATTACAGAGATCTTAACGACCTTCTCGATCAGATGGAAGACGAAACCCTTTCCAATCTCCAGATGATCCTGGACGCCCACAAGATACAGGAAATCACCGATTCTCCCTTCTTTCTGATCCGGGACATCTTTCAGCTTTTGTCAGAAAATGCCGATCTGTGCATGGCTCTGCTTTCTGACAATACTCACGATCCGTTCATGCGCAAGATACAGACTCTCGTGAGGGAAAAATGTTTCACGGACTGGAGAAAGGTGCTGGAAGGAAAAAACGAGATGCATTTCGATCTGTTCTATTCCTTTTCCATTTCCGGCATCACCGGCATTCTGGAATACTGGTTCTCCAATGGCATGCAGCAATCCGTCGATGAAATCGCGTCGCTGACGGAACGATTCATCCTGCACGGAATGGATGCGCTGTAAGGCTTTGCATATCTGCGGAAAAAAGGAAGGCATGTATCGCTTTGACGCACGCCTTCCTTATTATCCGATCTATTCCTTTTTATCCGATTTATTCCTTTTTCCGGTCATACTTTCCATCCGGCGGCCTGCCTGCGCTCCACGACAAAGCGCCGGTAAATTCCATCCTGTCCGATCAGTTCGTCATGGGAACCCTGCTGTACGATCTTTCCGCCGTCGACCACGAAGATACAGTCGGCATTGCGCACCGTTTTCAAGCGGTGAGCGATCATGATGACGGTTTTATCATGGGTCAGTTCCCCGATCGCTTCCATCAGATCTTTTTCGTTTTCCGGATCTACGTTTGCCGTCGCCTCATCCAAAATGATGACCGGCGCGTCCTTCATGATGGCGCGGGCGATGGCGATGCGCTGACGTTCGCCGCCGGATATGGTGGCGCCGCCTTCTCCGATCACCGTATCATAGCCCTCCGGCAATGCCGTAATGAAATCATGGCAGCGCGCTTTTTTCGCCGCAGCGATCACTTCCTCCATCCCGGCTTCCGGCCTGCCGAACCGGATATTGTTGGCAATCGTATCGGAAAACAAATAGGTGCGCTGGAACACAAAGGAAAAGTTCCGGATCAGACTGTCATAACTGTATTCTTTCACGTCCTGACCGCCCAACGTAACGCGGCCGCCCTGTACATCCCAGAAACGGGCCATCAGGTTACACAGCGTAGTCTTCCCGCCGCCGCTCGGCCCGACGATCGCCACTGTCGTTTTTTCCGGAATCGTCAGCGATACGCCATGGAGAATTTTTTTCTGCTCATAGGAAAAATCCACATGTTCCAATGCAATATCGCAATGTTTGGGAACGATATCCCTGCCGTCAATATCCATCGGCTCCACACGCAGAATGGCGTTCGCCTTTTCCACTCCGATATCGATGGAACGGAAAAGCGTGGAAAAGCTTCCGGCGCTGTCTAACTGCTCAAACAAAATAAAAGAACAGATCAGCATCAGCAGACAATTCGCCAGCGGCAGCGTACCGTTAAACCAGAAGACCACCGCGGCAGTACACACCGCAACGCCGGTCAGCTTATTGGCAACAAACTGTAAAAGAATAAACACCACGGAAGGAATCTCCATGCCAAAGGCAGCCTTCCGGCATTCCTCCACCGCTTCATGAATCCTGGTGGTGGAATCCTTCGTCAAATCAAAATTTTTCACCTCCGCGATTCCCTGTACATATTCCAATACCCGAACCACCAGACGTTCGTCCGCGTTCATTTTGCGCTGGGACACAGCCTGCTCCTTGCGCTGCATCAGTGCGTTAATACAGAGAAATACCAGCAATCCGGCAAACGTGACCAGTCCCACCCGCCAGTCATACGCAAACATCATCACGGCAATAATTCCCGCCGTCAGGAATCCTTTGGTTGTAATCATGACAACGCGGGTCGCCACATTCGCCATATTTTCCATGGTGTTGGTGGTGACGGACGCCACTTCCCCCAGACTGTTTTCATTAAACCAGCCCATCGGCAGGTAACGCAGATGCTCGGCAATCTCGATTCGCTTGTTGGCGCAGGCACGATAACCGCCCCGGGTCTGCAGCATGGTGGATTTCATATTGATGAGTATGGATGCAATGACAGAACCGGCGACAATGCCCAGGGCCGACCAAAGCGTGCCCATCGTCACATCATTTTCCAGAAGCGCCCGGATGACAAGATATGCCGCCGGAATGCGCATGGCGGAACAAACAGCGCCAAGAACGCCCAGCCAAACCGACGTCATAAACATTTTACGGTTTTCTTCGCCGCAAAAAGCAAAGAATTTTTTCAGTGTCCGGATCATTTACGCCACCTCCCCATCGTTGTCCTTCACGCTCATGTGGGCTTCCCACATTTCCCTGTAAAGAGGACAGTTTTTCAATAATTCCTCCTGTTTGCCCTGCGCTTCAATCCGCCCGTCTTTCACCACAAAAATCCGGTCCGCATCCGCCACCGTAGACAAACGGTGCGCAATGACAAGCAGTGTCTTGCCCCGAACCAGCCGCGCCAGGGCGGACTGGACGATCGCCTCGTTCTCGGGATCCGTATAGGAAGTGGCCTCATCCAGGATGACCACCGGCGCGTCTTTTAACATGGCGCGGGCGATGGAAATGCGCTGCCGCTCGCCGCCCGAAAGATGCCCGCCCGAAGAACCGCAGACTGTCTGATAACCGTTTTCCAGACTCATAATGAAATCATGACAGCCGCACGCCTTTGCCGCGGCCATGACCTCTTCGTCCGACGCTCCCCGGCGTCCCATGCGGATGTTATCCATAACGGAAAGATCAAACAAATAATTATCCTGCGACACATAGGCAATGCGGTCGGCGCATTCTTTGAGCGGAAGCGTGCGGATATCCACGCCGCCCAGCGTAATGCTTCCGCTTTCCACATCCCACAAAGAGGCGATCAGACGGGCAATGGTAGACTTTCCGCTGCCGGAAGGACCCACCAGCGCGTTCACCGTTCCCGGCTCGATGCGCAGACTGACGCCATGCAGCACTTCTTTTTCATGATAAGCAAACCGGACGTCTTTTAACACGATGGAATTGTCTTTCGGCAGCGCCTGCGCGGTTTGGGGGCGCTCCAAATCCCTGCCGGAAAGAACCTGCGCCACTTCGCCGACAATTGTGCCCACCTGCACCAGATCATCCGTATAGGAATAAGCGGTGATCAGCGGCTGCATAACGCCGAAGGATAAAACTATGACCGTCAGAAAGGTCTCTACCGTCAGGCTTCCGTGCATAAACAGCAGACATCCAACCGGAAGAATGCCAAGCAGTGTGGAAGGAAATACCGCCATGCCGGAGGACTGCCCGAACAGACAGCTTCTCATCCATTCGATAAAGCAGTCGGCGCCTTCCTTTGCCGCAGATACAAATTTGGCATAACTGGTTTTGGACTGCCCGAAGGCTTTGATCACTTCAATGCCGTTTATGTATTCCACCGCCGTATCGTTCAGGGTTTTGGTAGCGTTTATGGCACGCTGAAATTTTGCCTCGTACCCGTTAAACATGGACAAAAAACACACAATTCCCAGCGGCAATACGACCAGCGTCGCCAGCCCCATGCGCCAGTCCACCAAAAACAGCAGCACCAGAACAGCAATCGCCCCCACAATATTGGAAGTCATCTCCGGCACCAGATGGGCCAGCGTGGTTTCGATGGAATCCACCCTCTCCACGATGATGTTCTTGTAAGATCCGGAAGACTTTTCCAATACCGTCCCCAGCGGCAGCGTCGCCAGCTTATCCAGCAGGCGTATCCGCGTATCGGCCAGCACGTGGAAGGTGGCATGATGAGACAGCGTGGTGGAAACCGCATGCAGAATGTAACGCAACACCCACCACAGCCCCATATACAGACAGCGGCTCAAACACCATTCCCTGTCCGCCGTACCGCCAACGAGGGCGTTGATCAGTTCAATCATAATAAAATACGGCACAAGCGAACACGCCACGCCTGCCAGCGCCGCCAGCACGCTGAGCAGATACTCTCCCAGCCTCTGTCCTGCCAGTTCGGCAAGCCACGAAGCCGCCGAACGTTTTTCTTCGGTTTTGTTGCTCATTTCATCTCTCTCCTTTTCTTGGTTAGATAAGGCTAACCCATATTCTCAGAAAAAGGGAAATATCGCTTTTCCCTTTTCAAAGTCCTGTTATCATCCGCCAGCCCGGCGTAAAAAAATCCACTATCGTTTTCAGATAGCGTTCCGCATCCTCTCTTCCATATCCATGCACGATCGGCTCCAGCAGCGCCGCATTGTACGCGCTCACCAGCATATGCATCTCATCCCGCCGCACCTCCTGTACAGGAAAACCGCGCTCTTTGCAAATCTGTAAAAAACGCATCATTTCATCAGTGCACTGCTCTGTCAGATCGTGAATACAGTTCTCATAGGGAGTTCCCGCCGAACAGCAGATCAAAAGGCGGAATGCCTCCGGCTGCCGGTACATGACGTCCAATACAACCCGGGCGTCGCCAAGTTCATTTTCAAAGTCCCATATAAAATCCGTTTCTTCCAGATCCAGAATATCGTAGCTGTAAGCCACGTGCTTCTCTCTCCAGAGATCCATCTCATCGACGGCCGGCTGCACCAATGCGGCAAACATATCCTGCTTGCTGGCAAAATGGCGGTACAGCGCCGCCGAGGTCATACCGACCACATCGGCTATCGCCTTCATGGAAGCCTGCTCAAAGCCCTTCTCCTGGAATTCCCGCATTGCAGCTTTGATGATTTTCTCATGGCTGAAGGTTTTATCCCGCGGCATGTAAAACCAACTCCCTCTCTACAACCGTTTAGTTAATCTCATTAGCTAACACCATTAACTTACACCACATTTTGCTGATTGTCAAGATAAAATGCTGTTTCGCGCTTCACTGTGTTTCCTGTATTTTATATTTACATCTTGATATGCCGTACACCCGCGCGACCGCCCAGCACATTTTTTCCTTTCAGCATATCCCAGGTAAAATCGTCAATCGGCTCTCTTGCCACAAGGAAATTTCCGGCCCGCTGCGTCAACTGGGCAAAATTGACCACGTAATCGTTCGTTTCTCCCAGATAGGTATAAATTGTGGATTCCGAACCCATGAAGCCAATGTCCGCTTCATCCGATAAAACCGCCGTCATGGTTTTGTCTGCTCCAAATGGGGTCCTCCGGTTAGTGCAAGACAGATGGAAAAGAAATTTGATAGCATTTCGAGAAACTCAAATTATATACAAAATTGATCTAGCTTTAATGTTTATATAGAACAGAAGATTAACTAAAATACGCTTAAAAAGAGAAAGATCATTATCTCAGTCTATGCCCCCCTAATACGGCCTTTATCCAAAAATAAATCTTAATACCGTCTCCACTACAGTTCCCACTGCTACTCCTGCTATGTATCCAATTTTCTCAACAATGGCAATAAGAAAATCTCTCATGGAATCCCTAGTAAGTTTATTTCTTCTAGTCCTTGCATTCTGCTGGTTTTCAATTTCACTTACACACATTTTACACATCAAAAGCATGTCTCGCACTGCATCATAAACATCCTGCGACGTAAAACTGCTACCACATGTACAATAATATGTGGTAGCCCAAATATCCCATTTGCAACCACATTTGGGGCAGAAAACCTCTTCACTATTCGGATCAATTTCTAATTTACCTCCACAATTCCGATGGTAACCTTGGTTACCAGTTTTACCACAGATTGTACATTGCGGAAATGGCATTGGAATATACATTATTATTTCCCCCTTTGCTTATCCCTATATCGATAACTATTTTTTTTGGCATTTTCCATTCCAGCTGAAAAGCCCTTTCCAAAGCTATATGCAAAATCAAGAGGAATTTCTTTCAAGTTTTGTATTACATACCCCATTTTACTTGCAATAATTTCAATAATTTCACAGAACCAATCACGAAAAGATTCTACACTAAGTTCCTCTCTTTTCTTAATTGTCTCAGATCTACTCATGACTTCTGAGAGTAAATCTTGAATTTCTGGTGATTCTAAAGTAACTGCTCTTTTTTCATCTATCGTAGCCATATTCTCATTCCCTCTTTTCCCTCATAAGAGAATGTACATAATTTATGTATTTAGGATCTATCATTTGTGTGAAATCTGCAACATCCGCACATTGATCATATACCCATCTACGTTTAAGTGGAACTGCCTCTATAATCGTTGTCATTAACATATCCAAACGATAACGACGTTTAGCAGAATATGTAACAATATGACCTTTCCAATTGGGCAATACTCGTCTAATTTTCTCAAATACATATTTTTCGAATTCATCTATATTACTTTTCTGCTCTTGACTAGGAAGATTCAGAGCAATATTCCATGAGGTCTCACCAGGCGCTGTAACATCAGCCTTATTTACAGCAAAAACAAGCTTCTTTGTCAAGTCATTTCCAAACTCATGTTGCAATTGAATCATTGCATTCTGCATAGGAGCCATTGCTCGATCTCCCGCTTGAAATGTCCAAACTACTACATCAACTATCGGTAAAACTCTCCTATAAATATTTAAATGCTCCTGATCAGCATCAATATCTTCCCCCAATCCAGGCATATCATAAATTACTACCTTCCCTTTCGATCCAGTATACTCAGTAATGTCCCCGAAAATCATTTTCTCTTCCTTGGTACAGGCCCTTACATCACTAATTTCTTGCCCAGCATTAAATAAAGCATTTATCGTTGATGATTTTCCTACACCAGTAAATCCTATGATGGCAATTTTAGGAGGATCAACCTTCTTCATTTCTTCTTGCACACTCTTTTTTAATTGTTCAATCTCAGTATCCGACATTCCCTTTTCCCGAAGTGTTGGAGTAACAAATTGAAAAACACTTTTAAATAATTCTTTCACTACCTTCTCCTCCCTCTTAATTCATAATTAACAAAAGTTATCAGAAAAACTTTAATATTATATTAACATTTTTCGACAAATCTAACATAACAAAATATTCTTTATTTTATTATACATTATTCACAATACCGTATATGGTATTGTGAATTTTATCGCTTTTTTAAAAGCCACGCTATCTACTATTTATACAAGGTATCCATTAATGCAAAATTCCTTCGCATTGGATTAACAATCCCCTTTTAATGTATAGCCAGGACCATCGGCTTAGCCGGTGTCCTGCTCCTCCTCTATAAGGGGGATATTACCCGCTTGCGCCCGGAAGGCGCACTGACGGTCTGCCAACTGCACCACATCCACAGTCACCCTAAAAAGGGCGTCCTCAGTGCTCCCTTATTCCGGCGCAGCCCGTAAGGGGCTTGCTGGTTTGCTGTGACACAACAAAAGCTAGGCACACCCGAAAGTGTCCTGGCTTTTGTTCTACTCTACGACCTGTACTTTATGCACCAGCCCCGCAACGCCGATCGCCGCGAACTGCCGCCGCACTTCTTCCGCCTGTGCCTGCATCCATACATCCGCTACAGATGCCACCCAGATTACAATGCCGCCGGCATCCAAAACCGAAACCCTGTGTACCAGGCATCCCGGATATGCTGCCGCTACGGCCTGCGCAACCTCCCGCGTCCCAACATCTGCAATCGAGCACAGCCAGAACGTACCGGGATCTGTCTGTGGTTCCTGCGCTTCTGCCGGATCCTGATAACAGATGTCCAGATCCACTGCCCCGTTAATACCCGCGATCCTGCCGTTACTGGAATACTGCCATCCCCAGATCGCACGCCCAACGCTGGGTTTATAGCGATCTGCAGGCGTGTATTCCAGAGTTCTTTCGGTGCTGATAGGATACCGTGCTACCCACAGCGGAACCGCCGCAAATTGGTTAAAATCAAACCATTTTTCATTATAGACATACAATCCGGTATAAATGCCAAACCGGTACCCTGCAGCTTCGATCACCGTCTGCGCCGCCTTAATGCAGGCCGCCAGCAATGTCTTTCCGAGCGGCTGCAGCGTCTTCCTGTCTTCCACGTCCCACCAGACCATTGTATTTTTCAGGCCGTGAGACTGCAGCAGCGCCACCACCTGCCGGGCTTCTTTCATCGCCGCCAGTTGCGACGTCGCATAGGTGTATTTGTATACCGACACCGGAATCCCCTGTGCCCGGCATCCGGTCAGATTCGCCGCAAACTGATAGTCCGCCTTACCGGACCCGCGCACGCTGCGCAGGATCGCAAACTGTACGCCCGCAGCCTTCACCTTCGCCCAGTCGATCACGCCCTGATTGTCGCTTACATCAATACCTTTCCACATATTCTACCTCCAAAAGATCAGGGCGGCCGAAGCCGCCCCGCAAATTATTCTGTCTCTTCCCATCCTGCCGGATACACATCCGGATCCCACACACAGCCGTCCATCTGGCAGACATAGCGTTTCCCGTTGTATGTAACCTTGTCGCCAGTATTATAAGCATCATACGCCCCTGTCGGCTGCACATACGCAGGGTACTCTTCTGTCTCCGGAGGTTCTGCGCTACCGCCTTCCAGCACCGTCACACGGTCGGCGATCTCAAGGATCGCTTTCCCCATTTCAGACTGATTAAAAAGGAGTTTGTCCACCTGGTCCTGCAATGACGCATAGCTGTAAGCAGGATCCGCCTTTTCACGGGCCGATGCCACAAGTTCATCCCTCTGGTCCTCGGTGATGCCGCCCTGAATCCAGACCGTATCTATTTTCTTTAACATGTCCGACAGTTCATACCTGCCGGATGTGACCACATTTTTAATGACTTCGTACATAATTACCTCCATCAATTATTCATGATTGCCGCCGATATTTCGGCAAGCTTGTTTTCGATGTACGTCTGCGGATCCCGCGCATATACCATCCTGCACAGAGGATCACCGCTGACCATCAGCCGCGTCACAGGGTAATAAGTTTCCAACGATGTTATTAACGCCTGTGTCGCATCGTCAAATTCTTCCCAGAAGGGCGTTGCGAGTTCGTAGACAACGGATATTGGATGTTCAGCGAGACGGGCCTTCCATGCCGTAACATCACTATATTGTATGACTTTGACATTCAGGTTTCCACTGTAGACAAACGACATACCTTCATCGCCTTCATCGCCTCCATCGGCGACATCATTTTGTGACCGTACTATT
>JAUNGC010000028.1 GCA_030524745.1 Eubacteriales bacterium
TCGTTGACCTGATCTATCAGTCCGGTTTTGCAGGCATGAGATATTCCATCTCCAACACCGCTGAATACGGCGACTATGTGACCGGTCCCAAGATCATCACAGAAGATACCAAGAAGGCAATGAAGAAAATCCTTTCCGACATTCAGGACGGCACTTTTGCAAAAGAATTCCTGCTGGATATGAGCCCCGCAGGACGCCAGGTGCACTTCAAGGCGATGAGAAAGCTTGCTGCTGAACATCCCTCTGAGAAGATCGGCGAAGAAGTCCGTAAACTCTACAGCTGGAACGGCGAAGATAAACTGATCAACAACTAAGCGAAAATAAAACGGAACCGCGCGCGGTTCCGTTTTATTTTCGCGCTACTTCACAATTTCCGTGGGAAATTGCGAAGGTTCCTTTCTGTTTTCGCGCTACTTCACGATTTCCGAAGGAAATTGCAAAGGTTCCGTTTGTATCTGAAGCTGCGGAGAACAAAAGCAACTGAAAACAAAATATTGACATATTTTTAAAGCATATATAAAATGGAATCGTAGCAGGAATGCGATTCCATTTTATTATGTGAAAATTCTTAATTCGCCTGTGCCGATTCCGGTCAGGCAGATTCCTGGCATTTCGCCGACATTTTCACACACACAATTGATGTTGGTAGAGCCGGAGTCAGCCGGGGAATTTGAGCAAAGCAGGCCAGAATGCTCATTTCGCTGTTCTCGGGGGCGTGGTATCTGCCGGAAACGGAGGAAATATGAGTATTACGAAGAAGAAACTGGAAGACATGGATGTGATGGACGATTTTCTGATGGGACAGCTTGCCTCAGATGAAGAGGTCGGAAAGGATTTCTGCCGTAGGATGTTGTCATCTTTATTGCAGAAAGATATCGGGAAACTGAAAATTACAGCGCAAAAGGTATTGCCAGCCTTTTCGCCGCATCTGCGAGGCATCCGGATGGATGTGGAGGTAGAGGAGTATGAACCGGCAAAGGACGAAGAAGAACCGACAACCATGAATATTTACGATGTAGAGCCCCATCTGCAGGCGAATCTGGATCTGCCCCGGCACAATCGCTTTTATCAGGCACGGATCGACAGCCGCGGCTTAAAGAGCGGAGAGAAGGATTTTTCCAGGCTTCCCAATCTGTATGTGCTGACAATCCTGAATTTTGATCCTTTCGGAGAAGACTTCATGATGTATACGGTGCGGAACAGATGTTTGGAAGTTCCGGAACTGGAATACAGAGACGGTTTATATTTTTACTACTTTTATACAGGCGGTACAAAGGGCGGAAGCAGCAAGCTGCGGACGATGCTCCGATATATTCAGGACAGCCGGAAAGAAAATGCGACGGATGAGGCTACGAGAGAACTTCACAATTATGTGAGCAGAGTGAAAGTGCAGCCGGAGGTGAAACAGGCATATATGAGGTATGAAGAGATTATATACTATGAGCGGAAAGAGGCGGCGGAAGAAGCGGTCAAAAATACAAAGGTGCAGGATATTCTGGAACTGTTGGAAGAATATGGAGATGTGCCGGAAAATGTGAAAATGCGTCTGAATGAAGAAGTATGTGATGAAAAATTGAAACGATGGCATAAACTCGCGGCGAAAGTTGACAGCATAGATGCATTTGTAAGCCAAATGGAGCAGAATGGTTAAACTCATGCAGTTGCATTTAAGAAAGCAATCGAAGGGAAGGATCGGGCAGAGTGAAAGTTGGGAGCAGGCCGCAACGTGAAATTGCGGCTGTTTATCTATGACAGGAGCAGTACGCTTGGCTGAGAGAGGGGAATGATGGAGACTATACATACTAAGTTGATTAAGGAATTTAAAAAATTAGCAGTAATAAAGTCTGTTTTGCTGACTATTAACTTGATATGTATTTTTTTTAGTGCGAATTGTCTTTCTCAGCTTCCGCAGATTTTGCAGGGGACAAGCCCAGAGCGTGCGTGGCGGCTGCTTGGGATGCTCGCGTTGATTTTTTGTGTGCAGTTATTGTGCGGATTCCTGGAAAAAGCTTTTTGGGTTGCTCAAAAGAGTCAAAAAATGAATTGTATGGAACTGTTTTTATACCGTAAGGTTCTCCGCAGTGGAGTAGAAGCAGGACAGGATAGCCAGCTTACGGTAGCATGTGGAAAAGATTTAGTGGAATGTGTGGAATATCTTGTGGGAACGGTGCCACATTTTTTCTGCTCAGTAATAGGTGTAACAGGATATTCATTTTATCTTTTGATACAGAAAAATGGTTTTGTATTGTTGTGTTTGATGGTGTTGATAGGTTTGGCTCAGTTTGTACCATCTGTGATTATGGAAAAATATCTGATTCAGAATTATATTCGGGCGGGGGAACAGGAGGAAGCCCTGCGGCAGGAATTGGTTTCCGGATTGGCTGGTTTTTATACAATTAAAAAGCTGGATCTTCAGGATTGGTTCATGAGAAAATATCGAAAGCGTCAAGGAGAATTCAGAAAGGCAGGCGAATGTGCCAGTCTGACATCCAGCGTGCAGTCCGCGATGTTTTCAGGCGTGTTGCTTTTGCAGCAGGCAGGTGTGTTGGTAATCGGTGCAGCTGGCGTAGCATTAGGCTGGTTTTCTTTGGAGATATTGATTGCAGCTTATGTGCTTTCCGGGAGTTTTTTCGGATATATGCAGGCAATCGGGGCAGCGCGCGCGCAGAAAGGAGTTTTTGAGGCAGCGTTGCAGAGGCTGGAGAAATTGATGGCACAGAAAGAAGGCGTAAACGGATTTTTTGAAGAGTTACGATTTACGTTCCCTGATGACGGATTGTGGATTGTAAAGGGCGAAAACGGTGCTGGAAAATCTACATTGTTTTCCATTCTGGCAGGATATCGGAACAATAAGGAGATCATTCAATGGAAGGGAAAAGAACTTTCAGCACGGGAGCGGGAGAATTTGGTGGGGTGGTGTCCTCAGATGTTTATACAGAGTTCACTTTCATTTAAAGAATTATTGGTAAAAGGAAAGTTTGACCAGAACATTTTACAAAATTGCCTGGAGTTGTTCGGGATTGACTGGTCGCTTTGGGACAAGCCATTAAACCGGCTTTCGGGAGGCGAGCAGAAAAAATTTATGCTTGCGTTCACATTTGCAGAGCCGTGGGATATCCTGTTGTTGGATGAGCCGGATGTTTCATTGGATCAAAACGGCAAAAAAATTCTTCGGATGCTTTTAAAGAAGGAGAAACGTTTAGTATTGATGGCTACGCATATGGAAGAATGGGACGATATGGCTGTTGGAATAATTAAAGTGAAAGGGGGACAGATTGATGAGTAGAAAAATGCCGGATATTAAAATTTTAGCAGGACTTTGGAAATATGTATGGCCTGCAGCGTTGTTATTGTATGTAAGTTATTTTTTTTATCGTTGGATCGGTGTGTATACTTCAGGAATTCTTGGAAATATTGCGGATGGAGTTTTGAGCGGAGGCGAGTTAGACCGTGCATTTCCATTACAGCTTGCATTAGCGTTTGTTTGCGCATTGGCGTTAATGCCGGGAATCGATCTTCTGACGAATATACTTCTCTTTCGGAAAGGACTGAAGTATGAAGCTGAGGTAACGGAGGCGGTATTTAGCAAGGATGCGGAGCAAATTGGGCGATTACAATCCAATGAGTGGATGGCGAGAATTTTTGATGATCCATTGGCTTGGAGGCAAATGGCATTGGTGACGCCAATGCGCATTTTGGCGGATGGGACTGTCTTTGTAATTGCATGGGTTCAGCTCATTTCTTTGGACATTTTTTTGGCATTTCTTTTTTTGGCAGGTGGAATTTTGGCTTTTGTTATTCAGCGGCTTTTTGAGAAAGCGAGTATCCGAATACAGGAAGAGAGCAGGGCTTATGAAGATAAAAAAACGATGTATCAGAGGAATTTCTTCAGTCCCATTCGTTTTGGGTAAAGCATCGGCTGGCAGATATGTTGGAGTCAAAGATGCGGATGCTTTTCCAGTGTTTTTTCAAACAAATACAGAAAAAAGGGTTGGTGATAGCTGCCGGAATTGATGTGGTTCAGAGGATAGCTGTGCTTGGGGCACTTTTGGGGGCGGTGGCATATGGTATTATGAAAATTCAGGGAGGAAGTCTGACAGCAGGAAATTTTGTGACAATTTATTTTCTCGTGGTATAGGTACGGACAATGGCAGAAAGTATCTTTAGAAGTGCGCAGGAGGAGAGAATGCGCTTTTTGCTGGAAAAAAATGAACAAAACGGGAAACTCCCCGTGCCAGAGTGGAAATCCTTGTCGGGGAGTCAGCTTTCCTATCGGTATAGGGGACAGAAGAATGGTACTACCCCAGTGAACTTTTGCCTGAAAAGGGGAGAATTCATGCATCTGAAGGGGGAAAACGGTAGCGGGAAAACAACGTTGCTCAGGATATTGTGTGGTCTTTTTCCTTCTAAAAATAGTGAAGTTTTTCTGGATGGAAAGACATTAGATGAAGTTGACAGTGTTGCATGGAGAAAGAAAATTGCTTACATGCAACAGTTTCCTGACATTTTTCCGGGAAGTGTGAAAGAAAATGTGCGTATCGGCAATCTGAATCTGACAGAGGAAGAACTTGAACGGATTTTGGAGCAGACGGGTCTCTTGAGGCTTGCAGATAGAGTGCTTTGCGGTGTGTCAGGGGAACTTTCCGGGGGAGAGATAAAGATGATTGAAGCGGCCAGAATGCTGGCACGGATGAGTCAGGCGGAATTGCTCATTTTTGATGAGCCCTTTGAACAACTCGATGAATCTGGACGGATATTGATCAGGAATTGGCTTAAAGATGAGAAAAAAAGCAGAATTCTTGTGACACATGCGGCTGAAATTGCTTAATATGGAACTTGGTTACTTTGGTTTAAGATCGCCCTCTGAACAGTAACAAAGAGGTTGGAAGCAACTGAAAACAAAAAGATTGACATATTTTTAAAGCATATATAAAATGGAATCGTAGCAGGAATGCGATTCCATTTTATTATGTGAAAATTCTTAATTCGCCTGTGCCGATTCCGGTCAGGCAGATTCCTGGCATTTCGCCGACATTTTCACACACACAATTGATGTTGGTAGAGCCGGAGTCAGCCGGGGAATTTGAGCAAAGCAGGCCAGAATGCTCATTTCGCTGTTCTCGGGGGCGTGGTATCTGCCGGAAACGGAGGAAATATGAGTATTACGAAGAAGAAACTGGAAGACATGGATGTGATGGACGATTTTCTGATGGGACAGCTTGCCTCAGATGAAGAGGTCGGAAAGGATTTCTGCCGTAGGATGTTGTCATCTTTATTGCAGAAAGATATCGGGAAACTGAAAATTACAGCGCAAAAGGTATTGCCAGCCTTTTCGCCGCATCTGCGAGGCATCCGGATGGATGTGGAGGTAGAGGAGTATGAACCGGCAAAGGACGAAGAAGAACCGACAACCATGAATATTTACGATGTAGAGCCCCATCTGCAGGCGAATCTGGATCTGCCCCGGCACAATCGCTTTTATCAGGCACGGATCGACAGCCGCGGCTTAAAGAGCGGAGAGAAGGATTTTTCCAGGCTTCCCAATCTGTATGTGCTGACAATCCTGAATTTTGATCCTTTCGGAGAAGACTTCATGATGTATACGGTGCGGAACAGATGTTTGGAAGTTCCGGAACTGGAATACAGAGACGGTTTATATTTTTACTACTTTTATACAGGCGGTACAAAGGGCGGAAGCAGCAAGCTGCGGACGATGCTCCGATATATTCAGGACAGCCGGAAAGAAAATGCGACGGATGAGGCTACGAGAGAACTTCACAATTATGTGAGCAGAGTGAAAGTGCAGCCGGAGGTGAAACAGGCATATATGAGGTATGAAGAGATTATATACTATGAACGAAAAGAGGCGGCGGAGGAAGCGGCCAGAGCAGCCACTAAAAACACAAAGGTGCAGGATATTCTGGAACTGTTGGAAGAATATGGGGAGGTGCCGGAAAATGTGAAAATGCGTCTCAATGAAGAAGTATGTGATGACAAATTGAAACGTTGGCATAAACTTGCGGCGAAAGTTGACAGCATAGATGCATTTGTAAGCCAAATGGAGCAGAATGGTTAAACTCATGCAGCGTTTGAATGAATGCAATGGGTGTAACCATTCTGTGACGCCGAACGATTACCGGTATGTCTTGCTTGAAAATACAAAAAATAAAAAAAGTGCTTGCAACACGGACAAAATGGTGCTATATTGATAAAAATGCTTGAGAAAGGAAAGAATGGCTATGTTAAAGAAGGCTTATACAACATCTATGCTGATGCCGCAGATGAAGGTCGGACGCATCATTTGTATCTGAGAAGCACATGCGCACGGATACAGATGAGGGGTCTTCTGTTTTTCGTACGCATCACGAAAGCCATTCTTGTTGTAATAAAGAATTATTTCGGACCGTATCGGGAGCAGAAGTTTCCCGGTACGGTTTTTATGTTACAAAAAAATTCATAATGGAAACAGTGAGAGGGAGAAAAATGGTAAAAACGTATGAAAGTGCGGCATTGTTTTTAAAAGAAGCGAAAGAAATATTGCTGGAACAGGAAGCTGTTTCACAGCTTGTCCTGGGAAATGCCATCGGCGCAGGAGACCAGCCCTGCAGAAGCGATCTGTTTTTTGGGACTGTGTGGTTAAAAGGGGAAATGGTAATGGCGTTTTGCAACTGCCTGCCCTGGAATCTGGTGATTCACGCCGTCTTGCAGAGAAAAGGCGAAGTATGGAGAAATGAAGCGGATGCGCTAATCGGGGCGGAAAGTGAAAAAATTGCAACGGCAGCCAGGGAACTGGCGGCTTATTTAAAAGAGAATGCAATTCCGGTAAAGGGTGTAAATGCGAACGGATTTGTCTGTCAGAACTTCCTGGAACATTATTGTGAGGAGGGGCTGATCGCCGAAAAAGAACTGTCCATGGATATCATGGAATGCAGAAACCTGCGGCCTGCAGCGCTGCAGGCGGGGATTTACCGCAGCGCGGCGCCGGAGGATGCGGATTGGATTCTGGAAGGCTGTCTGGCATTTGAACAGGAGGCGCTCGGCAAGCAGGGCGACCGGGAAAAACTGCTTGAAAATATTCTGGATCATCAGATTAAAAATAATAGTCTGCGTCTGTTCTGCCTGACGGATAACACGCCGGTTTGTATGGCGAACCTTGCGAGAAATCTTACGAACGGATTCAGTATCAATCAGGTCTATACGGTTCCCAAATACAGAGGGAAAGGGTATGCGCAGACTTTGATTTACAAATTCTGTGAGGAATTTTTCCGGAGCGGTTACTCGTTTGCCACATTGTTTGTGGATAAAACAAATCCGATTTCCAACCGCGTGTATGCGAAAGTGGGATTTGAAATTGTGGAAGACAATTATGCATATCATTTTACGGAGGCGGAGGAAAAAGATGAATGAGATTGAGCATTTTTATGATGAAGAATATGAAGAATGGGAGCGGCTGGAAAGACATCTGCCGGAGTTTGAAGTGACGAAGCGCTATATGGATCAATATATCGCCGGATCAAAAAAGGTGGTGGATATCGGCGGCGGTCCCGGAAGATATTCCATTTATCTGGCGCAGAAGGGACATGAAGTGACTTTGGTGGATCTGTCGGGGAAGCACATCCGGCAGGCAATTGAAAAAGCGACCGAAGCCGGTGTGCACTTAGACAGCAGCATTCATGGAGACGCGCTGCGTCTGCATGAGTATCTTTATAAAGAGGAGCAGTTTGACATTGTGCTGCTGATGGGACCTCTTTATCATCTGCTGCGGGAAGAGGACCGGATACTGGCGCTGAAAGAAGCGCTCCGGGTTTTAAAGCCGGGCGGCCTGTTATTCGCATCCTTTATTTCTGTTTATGCGCCGATCCATGATTTTGCCGGTGAATTATACGATTTCGGGGAGACGGATCATCTGCTTCACTATCTGGATGACGGAAGCAACCATAAGAAAAATAAGCTGGAATTTACGACTGCTTATTTCAGCGGTATAGAAGAAGCGGAAGAACTGATGAAAAGCGCGGGGCTGAAAGAACTTGTTTTCGCGGGAGTGGAAAACGTGCTTTGCGGAAAAGAGAAGAAATTGCATGAATTGCCGGAAGAATTGAAGGAAAAGTGGCTGGAACTGGCATGGCGGTTAAGCGGAGACAGAAAGCTTCTCGGCATGAGCGAACATTTTCTTTACGTCGGGGAAAAGCCCGTCCGATAAATGTCGGACCTGCTGTTCTCAGTGTACAAGGGGGCACACGATCCCTTTTCCCTTTGAACACTGAGGGGAAAGATTTCCTATGAAATATTTATGAAATCAAAACGGAATTGGTTGAACTGTAAAGTCGAAAAAGGTATAATCGTAACAGTTCGACCTGTTTGAACTGTTACGATGAATCTCATGGATGAGAGCGAAAGGAGCAAACTGAAAGTGAAAAATGATTTGTTTTCCATCGGGCCTTTTACCGTGCACGGATACGGTCTGATGATGGCGATAGCGATTCTGACGGCATATTATCTGGTGGAACGCAGTGCAAAGAAGAAGGGAATGGATTATGAAAAGATTTTCCCGCTGGCGATCTGGGCAGTGGTGGGCGGTCTTCTGGGAGCAAAGCTTCTGTATCTTTTGACCCGTCTGCAGGATCTGATCGCGGATCCGTCTTTGATCGTCCATTGTCTCAAGGACGGTTTCGTGGTGTATGGCAGTATTATCGGCGGTATTCTGGCGGCATGGATTTTCTGCCGTAAAAATAAGATGAACTTTTTGCAGATCTTTGATCTGATCGTGCCGTATCTTGCGTTGGCGCAGGGAATCGGCAGAATCGGCTGTCTTCTGGCAGGATGCTGCTACGGCATGCCGGTGAGCGAGAGCAATCCGATCGGAATCGTATTCCATAATTCCTCATATGCGCCCAACGATATTCCGCTGATGCCGACGCAGATCATTTCCAGCGCATTGAACTTTCTGCATTTTGCCGTTTTGATGCTGCTTTCCAGAAAATTGAAGAAAAACGGACAACTTGCCGGATGTTATCTGATTTTTTACAGCATCGGCCGGTTTATTCTGGAGTATTTCAGGGGAGATCTGATCCGCGGCAGCGTGGGCACGTTTTCGACCTCCCAGTTTATCTCCATTTTTATGGTGATTGCCGGTCTGTTTATGGTGTTTGTCCTGCCGAAGCTTCAAAAAAGTCCAGAAACTTCTGAACAGACGCAGGAATAGTGCCGCCTTTGGAGTAGGCGAAGCCGACCTGCCGTTTTGGAATGGAAACCGGCATTTTCAACTGTACCAGACGGCCGCTGGACAACTCCTCCCGCACGAAATCTTTAATGACGCAGGCGATTCCAAGATCGATTTTGGCAAATTCGATGAGAAGATCCAGAGAAGTCACCTCAATCATTCGGGAGGCGGAAAGATTTTCTCTGGTGAGATAGCGGTCCACGTATTGGCGCGTCATATTTTCCTTATTTAAAAGCATGAGCGTAGACTCGGCAAACGCCGTTCTGGAAGAGAGATGGCTGTTTTCGGGGATGCGCTCTTTTAAATGGTCCAGATAAGTACGGGTGGTCACAAAAATATCCTGGATTTCCATGACCGGCAGAAAGGCAATTTTCTCCATGTTATGCACGGAACCGATAAAGTCCTCTGAGGCTATGGAATCTGCGGCGCCCACCAGGCCGATGTCGATTGCGCCGTTGTTCAATGCCTCCAGCGTTTCTTTGGAGGACTGGCAGGAAATAGAAATCCGGATATGGGGATTTTCTTTTACAAAGGGCTGCAGAATGGGTAAAAGCACATATTTGCACAGGGTGGTGGATACGCCGATGGACAGATGCCCCATTCCCAGCTTCTGAATGCGCTGCAATTGTTCTTCTCCCTGCGAGATGGCGGCAAAGGCGCTTTCCACCTGTTTAAACAGGATTTCTCCCGTTTCGGTCAGCTTTACGCCGCGTGAGGAACGGAGAAATAACGTCGTATTCAGGTTTTGCTCCAGCCTGGAAATCGCCTTGCTGATGGCAGGCTGGCTGATATAAAGTTCTCTTGCCGCGCCGGAGATATTTTTGCATTTTGCCACAGTATAAAAAATGTGATAAAGATTGAAATTCTGTTCCATAAAACCCCTCGTTCCGGAGTGCTTCCGCTCCTTTTTCTGTGTATTTAGCCATAACCAGAAAATATCTTTATTTATTATACTATAACTGTATATTATAGTAAATATGAAAGAAAGATATTTTCGCTTTTGTCCGGCTTATGTTACACTGAATATCAGAATAAACAGGCAATATGCGAAGGGAGAATACGAAGATGGGAATGACAATGACGCAGAAAATTCTGGCGGCGCATGCAGGCCTTGAAAAGGTTGAAGCAGGGCAGTTGATTGAAGCGCAGCTCGATCTGGTATTGGGAAATGATATTACCAGTCCCGTTGCCATCAAAGAGATGGATAAAATGAATGTGGACGGCGTTTTTGATAAAGATAAGATCGCGCTTGTACCGGATCATTTTGTGCCCAACAAAGATATCAAATCAGCGGAGCATTGCAAATGTGTGAGAGAATTTGCCCGCCGCAATGAAATCACGAATTATTTTGAAGTGGGCGAGATGGGAATTGAGCATGCTCTGCTGCCGGAAAAAGGACTGACCGTTGCAGGGGATGTTGTGATCGGCGCGGATTCCCATACCTGTACCTACGGAGCGCTGGGGGCTTTTTCTACCGGTGTGGGAAGTACGGATATGGCTGCAGGAATGGCGACCGGTAAGGCATGGTTTAAGGTTCCTGCCGCGATCAAATTCAATCTGACCGGAAAACCGTCCAGATGGGTGAGCGGCAAGGATGTGATTTTACATATCATCGGCATGATCGGCGTGGACGGCGCGCTTTATAAGTCCATGGAGTTTGTGGGAGACGGCGTTGCAAATCTGAGCATGGACGACCGTTTTACGATCGCAAATATGGCGATCGAAGCGGGCGGCAAGAACGGCATTTTCCCTGTGGATGAAAAAGCGATCGCTTATATGCAGGAACATTCCACGAAGCCTTACACGATTTACGAAGCCGACAGCGATGCGGTTTACGATGCGGAATATACGATCGATTTGAGCGCATTGCGCCCTACAATCGCATTCCCCCATCTTCCGGAAAATACAAAGACGATCGATGAGATTACGAAAGACGTGGCGATCGATCAGGTGGTGATCGGTTCCTGCACGAACGGCCGTCTGGACGACATGCGCATTGCCGCCGAAATTTTAAAGGGCAGACATGTGGCGAAGGGAATCCGCTGCATCGTCATTCCCGCCACACAGAAAATATATATGCAGGCGATGGAAGAAGGCCTGTTGAAAATCTTTATTGAAGCGGGCGCGATTGTGAGCACACCCACATGCGGTCCCTGCCTGGGCGGTTATATGGGCGTTCTGGCGGAAGGCGAACGCTGTGTTTCCACCACGAACCGGAACTTTGTCGGACGCATGGGACATGTGAAATCTGAAGTTTATCTGGCAAGCCCTGCGGTTGCGGCGGCAAGCGCGATTACAGGAAAAATTTCCAGTCCGGAACAGTTGGATTAAAAGAGTGGAACGTGTCACGTAAGAAAGTCTGTGACAGGGAATGAAAGGAGATAAGGATATCATGAAAAAAGCAACAGGAACTGTTTTCCGGTACGGAGATAATGTGGATACGGACGTTATCATTCCTGCGCGTTATTTGAATTCCTCCGACCCGGCGGAGCTGGCGACGCACTGCATGGAGGACATTGATAAGGATTTTATTCATAAAGTGAAGACGGGAGACATCATTGTGGCGGATAAAAACTTCGGCTGCGGTTCTTCCAGAGAGCATGCGCCGATCGCCATCAAAGCGGCAGGCGTAAGCTGTGTGATCGCAGAAACCTTTGCGCGTATTTTCTACCGCAATGCAATCAATATCGGGCTGCCGATCATTGAATGTCCCGAAGCGTCCAAAGGAATTGAAGCCGGCGATGAGGTGGAAGTGGATTTTGACACGGGCATCATCACCAACAAGACAAAAGGCACGCAGTTCAAAGGACAGGCGTTCCCGCCCTTTATGCAGAAAATCATTGCGGCAGGCGGTCTTGTGAATTACATCAACGAAAAATAAAAAAGCGACAAAGGGAAAACGGGCGGCAGCCGAAAAACTTCGGCACCCGCCCGTTTTTTGTCAGCGATTTATACATTTCTGCAAGTCCTGTCGCCCTGCTGTTTTATTGTCAAACTCAATAGCGGTTAAAACATGCAAAAATCTCCTGGGCTCTCGGCATCGCCAGATTTACCGGAACATAAGAGGAATCGCAGATGGCGGACAGGCCCTGCTTTTCCAGAATTTTCGTCAATTCGTTCACAAGCTGCACAAGGGTCAGATTGCTTCCTGCATAGTGTTCTTTTGCATAGCGCAGCAAATAGGAAAGGGCTGTTGTCTGCTCGCTGTCCACAAGCTGTTCTACATAGCGCAGATCCACGTTTTCCTTGTCGATGGAAAAGGCGGTTTTGCCCAGCGTTTTTACCTTTGCATGCTCATGCGCGCCCTGCCGGGATGCGTCCGGGCGTCCCTTTCCATAATCGCCGCGTCCCCTGCCGTGAGCGGATCTGCCCGCAAAAGCGGCGGAAGCCGCTGTATTGCCGGCAGCCTTCGCTGTCAGCGGGAGACGGCGGTCAGAAGCGGGCAGCGCAAAGCCATCCGCATGGAAGGTTTCCAAACCGCGTCGTTTTAAAATATCCGCAACCTGATCCGTGATATCGAGCGCATGGTAGCTGTCCATCTGCAGCACCGTGTCCGCAATATAAAAGTAAGAGCCGCAGCTTCCGATGACCAGAATGGTGGAAATTCCAGCCTTTTCATACAGATCCCTTGCGCGTTCCAGAAACGGCGTGATCGGTTCTTTATTTTTGCTGACCACCTGCTGCATCAGGGCGTCGCGCACCATGAAGTTGGTGGCGGAAGTATCCTCATCGATGAGAAACAGGCGGCTTCCCGCTTCCATGCCCTCCACAATAGCGGCTGCCTGGGAGGTGGAGCCGCTGGCGTCCAGCGTGGAGAAACGCCTGGTATCCGCGCCGTTTGGCAGATCGTTGATGAACAGGGAAATATCCACGGAAGTGATTTTGCGTCCGTCTTCCGCGCGCAGCTTCACAGCGGTCCCGTCCGTGATGACATATTCCCGTCCGTCCCCTGCGATGTGGTCGTAAACCCCTCTTTCCAGCGCCTTCAATAATGTGGATTTTCCGTGATAGCCTCCGCCTGCGATCAGGGTAATTCCTTTTTGAATGCCCATGCCGCGGACCGGTCCGCGGTGGGGAAGGTTTAAGGTGACGGCCAGGGAATCCGGAGAGGAAAAAGGAATCGCCTTTGCCATGGGACGGTCGGAAACGCCGCTTTCCCGCGGCAGTACGGAACCGTCCGCAACAAAGCCGACCAATCCGAGCGCGGAAAGACTTTTACGGATAAACTCCTGATCCTCTTTTAAAAATACCGCATTTTCCACGTCCTTTGCAGGAAGAGCGCGGTAAAAGAGCGCGGAAGATACGCATTTGGGAAGATAATCAAAAAGGATTTTTTGAAGTTCTCCGGCAAGCACGGTCCGGCCCGCCGCAGGAAAGCCGACCTCAAATCGCACGATGAGATCGCTGTCCGTAAATTCACAGGCGGAGCGCACCAGGACTTCCTGTCCGGGACGGCTGATGCCGATCAGCCCGCTTTTACCGGAGCCGCCTGCCTGGAAGGAAAAACGGCTGATTGCGCGCCCAAAGGCGCGCAGCACATAGTCTGCCAGAGCGCACCTTTTGCCCGGCGTATCCAGATAGCCTTCCGGAAATCCGGCCTTTCTCCGATTCACATAAATGCTAAGCCGGGAAGGCGAAGCGAAGGGATCGCCCTGCACATGATCGATGGACAACACATAGTTCATAAAATCATAACGACCCGCCAACGATTTATAAGCGGGATACCCCTTATGATCGATCGACTTCAATAAATATTCCAGTTCCGATGCTTTTTTCATATCTATAACCATTCCTTTCGCCGGGACAACCGCATAGTTCGCGTGTTTTCCATTGACATGAATTATAAAAAATCTCTCCTCAAAAGTCAACTCACACAACCCGGCACAAAAAGCTGGTGACTTTTTCGGCGGAGTATTGTAATATGGTTAAGAAGGCCGCCGGTCGTGGCCGAAGCAGCAACATAAAAAGCGCATCAGAAAGGAGCGTGCCCATGAGATTTCGGGAAGAAGTATTAGCCAAAATTTTCACATATATCACCGTCGTTTTGCTTTTGGGGGTCGTCATATTCGAGGCCTGGTCGCTGCAGAGCGAACGCACGAAAACAAAGGAAATACAGGAGACTGCGGACACGCTGCGGGAAAATCTGGATACGATGATCAGCATGAACGCGAGCCTTCAGGAGGATAACGAAGAACTGCAGGAATTCCAGAGCATGTGGCTTCCCTATGCCGCTTTTGTGGAAAGCAGCGAGGTTCTTGAACTCAAAACGGATCTGTTTATCCGCCCGGATCTCATTCCCCAGGAAGCGATTGACGCGGCCTGGGAGCAGCTTTTGGCACAGCAGGAAGAGGAGCAGGAAGATAGCGGCGGTTCTTCCGGGACCGATGAAGAAGAGGAAAATACACTGGAATTCGCTTTTGACAATCCGGACGGAGAGGACGTTTTTCTGCCGCTGGGCACAGATGCGGCGCACAGACGCTGCTGTCTGGTTTATACGGCCGCATTTGAAAAGCGGGAAGGATTGACGATGGAACTTTTATATGAGGTCGGCTTCGATGCGGAAGACGGTTCTGTGGAACTGGATGAAAACGGGGAAGTGATCTGGCGCTGTGTCGCTTATAATACCGGAGAAGAATGGATTTTTGCGGAGGGAGAAGAATGAAAATAGATGAGATTTTTGCAAAGCTGGATGATCTGTTTGCGCAAAATGCGATCGGTCAGGTGGAGCCTTTTTTGCTTTCCTGTCTGAATCAGGCGCAGGAAGAAAAGGAATTCGGCGTCTATATTTCGGTGGGAAATGAATTGATCGGCTTTTACCGCAGCACGTCTCAGTTTGAAAAAGCTTTCGCGGTTTCGGAGGACGTTTTGTTATTGCTGGAGGAATTGCAGTTGGAGGAAACCGAGCATTTTGCCACCACCCTTTTAAATGCGGCGACCGCTTACCGAGCCGCCGGAAGAATGGAAGATGCGTTGCGGGATTATACAAGAGCGCTGAAGATTTATGAGGAAAAGCTGCCGCCGGAGGATTACCGTTTTGCCGGATTGTATAACAATATCAGTCTCATGCTGGAAAGCATGAATGAGAATGAAAAGGCTGCGGTTTTTCTGGAACGGGCGATCGATATTGTAAAAAAGCAGGAAGACGCCCGGATGGAACTGGCTACTTCCAAAACCAATCTGGCTCTTATTTATTTTAAACTGGAGAAAAACGAAGAGGCAAAAGCGCTTCTGGAAGAAGCGATCGCCATTTTTTCGGAGAACGGCGAAAATACCGACGCCCATTACAGCGCCGCCCTGGCGGGCATGGGGGAAGCATATTTCCGGATGGGAAGGCTTACAAAAGCGTTGGATTATTACGAACAGTCCTTACAGGAAGTGGAGAAGCATTTCGGACGGAACTTAAGTTATGCGCTTTTGTGCGGCAATTGCGCCACGATCTGCCAAAAACTCGGCGAGCATAAGAAGGCGGAAACATATGCGGAGACGGAGAAAATGCTGCGCAGCCGGCTGGAACTGTCCGGAAAAGAGACGGAAGCAGGGCAGGGAGATGGCGTATGAAGGGATTGCAGCTATGCAGAGCATACTTTGAAAGCTTCGGTCTGCCCATGATCCGCAAACTGGAGCGGCAGTATCCGGACTTGAAAGGACAGTTTGCCGCAGGGCTGGCGGGACAGGGGTCGGAATGTCTGGGATTTGATGACGGCTTGTCGGCGGATCATGATTTCGGCCCGTCCTTTTGTCTGTGGCTTCCCCAAGAACTGTACCGGGAATACGGCAGGGTCTGTCAGGAAGCATATGAGCGGCTGCCGAAGGAATTTTCGGGGTATCCGGCCAGGCAGACGACGGCTTTCGGGCAGAATCGTGTCGGCGTTTTGGAAATCGGCGATTTTTATTACCGCCTGATCGGGCGGGAGGATGCGCCGAAAAGCAATGCCGAATGGATGTGGATTGCGGAATCCAGACTGTCCCAGGCGGTAAGCGGAGAAGTTTTTCTGGACGAAGCGGGACAGTTTTCGGCCGTCCGGGAGCAATTGCTTTCCTTTTATCCGGAAGATGTGCGGAAGAAGAAAATCGCTGCCAGGGCGGCGGCGATGGCCCAGTCCGGACAATATAATTACGGCAGGCTTTGCCGGCGGGGAGAATGGACGGGGGCGCTTCTTTCCCTGCAGGAATTTGTCAAAAACGCCTGCTCGATGGTACATCTTTTGAATAAGCGTTATACGCCCTTTTACAAGTGGATGCACAGAAGTCTGGCGGATCTTCCCGTTTTGCCGGAAGTGTACGGACTGCTGGATCAGCTTACGGACGACTGCGACAGCAGAAATGCCTGGCGGACGGCGAAGGAAGAGGATTTCCTGCTGGGAATCATCAATACGAAGGATGCCAGGGCCGTTTTGATCGAAACGATCTGTCAGCTTGTGATCCGGGAACTGAAAAATCAGGGGCTGTCGGATGCGGAGGACTTGTATCTGGAAACCCATGCGCTTCATATTATGGGGAAAATTCAGGATCCGGCCATCGCCTCCCTGCAGCTTTTGGAGGGATGAAAAATAACATGACGAAGGCGGATGTGATTTTGATTTTTGGCGTGTTTGTTTTGTCCGTATTGCTTGCGGCCGGATTTTTTTGGTACGGTCGGGGGACGGCGTCCGTCGTTGTGATTGAGCAGGACGGCAGAGAGATCATGCGTTTGCCGCTTCAGGAGAATACGGTGCGGATTCCCTGTGAGAACGGCTATAATATAGTGATGGTCACAGAACGCGGCGTTTCTGTAAAAGAGGCCGATTGCCCGGACCGGATCTGTGTCCGTCAGGGCGAGATTACCGGAGGCGGCCAGAGCATTGTCTGTTTGCCCCACAAACTGGTGGTGCGGCTCGTTTCTGAGGACGGTGAAGAACTGGACGCCATGACGAATTAGCAGGGAGAAGCGATGAAAAAAATTGCGGTTTTAAGCATGCTCACCGGATTTGCGCTGATGCTTTCTTATGTGGAATCCCTGATTCCTCTGACGCCGGGAATCCCCGGCATCAAGCTGGGACTGGCGAATCTGGCGGTGGTGTTATGCCTTTATTTATATGATTGGAAAGACGCCCTGATGGTGAATGTGGCGAGGGTGCTGCTGGCTTCCTTTCTGTTCGGAAATCTGTATGTGGTGCTCTATAGTCTGGCCGGCGCTTTGGCGTCTTTTGCGGCCATGGCGGCTGCGAAGCGGGCCGCATGCTTTTCCATGATCGGGGTAAGCGTATGCGGCGGCGTTTTTCATAATGCCGCGCAGTTGCTTGTGGCGACGGCGGTGGTGAGAACGATACAGGTGGTCTGGTATCTGCCCTGGCTTTTGATTGCGGGGTGCGTGACGGGCATGCTGATCGGATTGACAGCGATGGAGGTTTTGAAATATGTACGCATATCTGATTGGAAAGGTGGCTGACGTCACGGAAGACAATCTCGTGGTGGAAGTGGGACATATCGGGTATAATGTGAGAATCCCCGGCAGCGTAGTGCCGCTTTTGCCGCCGATCGGCGAAGAAGTCAAAATTTATACTTATACCAGCGTCCGGGAGGATGCGTTGCAACTCTTCGGTTTTCTGACAAAGGACGACCTGGAGATGTATAAGCAGCTCATTTCGGTCAGCGGCATCGGTCCCAAGGGCGGGCTGGCCCTGTTGTCCGTCATGTCCGCGGATGAGGTTCGTTTTGCGGTCATTTCCCAGGACGCAAAGGCGATTGCGAAAGCGCCGGGCATCGGCAATAAAACGGCGCAGCGCATCATTCTGGAACTGAAGGATAAAATTTCATTTGAGGATACAACTCTTTTGCGGGAGAGCGAAAAGGCGTCTGTCAATGAGGCAGGGATCGGACAGGCCAGAACGGAGGCGGTGGAAGCGCTGGTCGCGCTGGGCTATTCCCCATCGGATTCGCTGCGGGCGGTGAAAGCCGTGGAGCAGGAGGATATGGATGTGGAGGCGCTTTTGAAAGCGGCTCTCAAAAAAATGTTCTGATCAATTATTTATGCCGTTTGTGCGGCGGAATGAGAGAAAATCATGGCGAGAGTGATCGAAACCAATGTGACGGAAGAGGACATCAGGATAGAAGGAAGCCTGCGCCCTCAATATCTGAAAGATTATATCGGACAGGAAAAGGCGAAATCAAATTTAAAAATTTATATAGAGGCGGCAAAACAGCGGCACGATTCGCTGGATCATGTGCTTTTCTACGGCCCGCCCGGCCTCGGCAAGACGACGTTGGCCGGCATCATTGCGAATGAAATGGGCGTCAACATGAAGGTGACAAGCGGTCCCGCCATTGAGAAGCCGGGGGAGATGGCGGCTATTTTAAACAATCTGCAGGAAGGGGATCTTTTGTTTGTGGATGAAATTCACCGGCTTAACCGGCAGGTGGAAGAGGTGCTCTATCCGGCGATGGAGGATTTTGCAATCGATATTATGATTGGAAAAGGTCCGACGGCCCGTTCCATCCGGCTGGAACTTCCGAAGTTTACGCTGGTGGGGGCGACCACCCGGGCGGGATTGCTCACCGCGCCGCTGCGAGACCGTTTCGGCATGATTCACCGTCTGGAATTTTATACAGTGGATGAATTGAAGCTGATTATTCTGCATTCGGCCAGAATCCTGGGCGTGGAGATTGACGGGGACGGCGCTGTGGAACTGGCCAGAAGAAGCCGCGGAACGCCCCGGCTTGCCAACCGGATTTTAAAACGGGTCAGAGATTTTGCTCAGGTGAAATACGACGGCGTGATCACGAGAAAGGTTGCCTGTACCGCGCTGGATTTGATGGATGTGGATAAAATGGGGCTGGACCGTGTGGACCGGAATATGCTTTATACGATGATCGAGAAGTTTAAGGGCGGCCCGGTCGGACTGGATACATTGGCGGCGGCGATTGGAGAGGATTCCGGAACGATCGAGGACGTTTATGAACCGTACCTTCTGATGAACGGCCTGATCGACCGCACTCCCCGGGGGCGCGTGGTGACGGAAGCGGCATACCGGCATCTGAAGCTGCCGATACCTGATTGAACTGTTCCTGAATTTTTACAATCTTGCCGCAATAGTGCTTGCATTTCCATAGCGCGCAGATTATAATAGATCTAGTATTGTTCGGATAAGATACTGGGCATATGTTGTGTGGCGGAGGTGTGTGGATCATGGCAGTCAAGACGGATACGGAAGTGATTATTGGTGGCAGTGTGCTGACACTGAGCGGCTATGAGAGTGAAGAGTATTTACAGAAGGTAGCCTCCTATATCAACAATAAGCTGACAGAGTACGGCAAGGTAGAGAGTTTTCGCCGCCAGCCCGTGGACAAGCAGCATATTTTGCTGGAACTGAATATTGCGGACGACTATTTTAAAGCGAAGAATCAGATCGTTCTTCTGGAAGAGGAAGTGCAGACGAAGGAGAAGGAACTGTATGATTTGAAGCATGAACTGATTGCCGCGCAGATCAAGCTGGACAATACGGAGAAAGCGCTGAAAAACGCGCAGCAGGAGATTCAGGAAAGTTCTAAAGAGATCGTGCGTCTGGAAACAGAGATGCGCAATGTCAGAAAGAAAGAATAGATTACGATACAAACTGGAAAGGCTGTCGGCACAGACAGCCTTTTTCGCTCAAAAAATTTGCCCGGCGTTCTGAAAAATGAAAAAAGGCGGAACGTGCGGATGGAATCGGAATGGAGAGTTTCATGATAAAAACAGAATTGCTGGCGCCGGCCGGGGATATGTCCTGCCTGCGGGCTGCCCTTTCGGCCGGTGCGGACGCCGTATATCTGGGCGGACAGCGTTTTGGCGCCAGAGCTTTTGCGGGAAATTTCAGTGATGAAGAACTGGCGGAGGCGATTAAGCTGGCGCATTTTTTTGATAAAAAAGTATATCTGACGGTCAATACGCTGACAAAGGATGTAGAATTGGAGCAATTGATTCCCTGGCTGACGCCGTTTTATGAAGCCGGACTGGACGGCCTGATCATTCAGGATCTGGGCGTATTGGAGCGTTGCAGGAAGGCTTTTCCCGGCCTGCTTTTGCATGCCAGCACGCAGATGACTGTGACGGAAGCTACGGCCGCCCGATTCTTAAAGGAACTGGGCGTCAGCAGGGTGGTTCCCGCAAGAGAACTGTCTTTGGAAGAGATCATTACGATAAAACAGGAAACCGGAATGGAACTGGAAACTTTTATTCACGGCGCGCTTTGCTATTCCTATTCCGGTCAATGTCTTTTTTCCAGCCTGTTAGGGGGAAGAAGCGGCAACCGGGGCCGCTGCGCACAGCCCTGCCGCCTGCCTTATACGATCGCAGAGTCCGGTGAAAGAACGGAAAAGAAAAAAAACGGCCGGGCGCAGCAATATCCGCTAAGCCTGAAGGATCTGTGCACGCTTCCGCTGCTGCCGAGGCTGTTGGAAGCCGGCATTGATTCGCTTAAGATCGAAGGTCGGATGAAAAGTCCGGAATATGTTGCGGGCGTGACGGCGATTTACCGTAAGTATATCGATCTTTATGAAAAGGATCCGGACGGCTGGCAGGTGGAGAAAAAGGATCTGGATTTTTTGTCTCATTTATATGTGCGTTCCGAATTGAGCGGCGGATATTATGAAAAGCATAACGGAAAAGAAATGGTAACGCTGACAAAACCCGGTTATGCGGGAGCAGCGGAGACGGTGCTGGAAGAAATTCGCCAAAAATATCTGCAAAACGGATTGACCAGGAAGGTCAATCTGACGATTTGGCTGAAGGAGGGAGAACCGGCGAAGCTGCGGGCAGTCTGCGGCGGGAACACAGCGGAACGGGAAGGCATGGCGGTCATGCCGGCTCTGAAAAAACCTCTCTCCCGGGAAGATGTGGAAAAGCAGTTGCGAAAAACCGGCGGTTCCTGCTTTGCGCCGGATCAGATTGCAATCAACATGGAAGGAGCGGTATTTCTTCCGGTTTCCGCTTTGAATGAGCTTCGCAGGCAGACGCTGGATCTGCTGGCGGATCAGATGACGGAAGGATATAGAAGAATATACAGTCCGCGGCTGCAAACGCCGGAGCCAGAAAAGAAAGCAGAAAAAACGACGGAAAAAGCAGCGGAAAAGACTGCGGAAATAGCAGCGGAAATCACAGCGGAAGTTCCCGGCCTGTATGTGTCTGCTTTGTATACAAAACAGGCGCTGGAAGCGGTCAAAAGTCCCGAAGTGGAACGGGTTTATCTGTCCGCCGATGCGGTATTGGAGCCGGCAGACCGGGAAGAACTGCTGAATGCGGTACGGATGAGGAAGGCGGAGAAGCCGGATTTTTCCTTCTGGCTGATGCTGCCCGCAATTTTGCGTTCCTATTCCCGTCCTTATTTTGAACGGCTGATGGAATGGATCGGAAAAGAGGATCATGAAACACTGGCGGACGGTCTGATGGCCGGCAGTCTGTCCGGACTTTTATGGGCGAAATCGGCCGGATGGACAAAAGGCCTTTCCCTGCAGCATTCTGCGTATGTTTTTAATCGGGAAACCCTGGACTTTTTTATGCGTCACTTTTCATTGGACAGCTATACGATGCCGCTGGAATTGAACCGGAAGGAAGGGCAGGCGCTTCCGGGCGAGAATATGGAGATGACGGTATACGGAAGAATTCCCATGATGGTCAGCGCAAACTGCGTCAGAAAGACTTCGGGGGAATGCCGGATTTCCCATACGCAAAAGAGCCTGTCGGAAGGGCTGCCCGTGCGGGGCTTTCGCTTTTTCTTAAAAGACCGCTACCAGGCGGAATTTCCGGTGCTGATCAACTGCAGGCATTGTATGAATACGATTTATAACTCGGTGCCTTTATCCCTGCATCAGTATCTCGGTGAAATCAGGAAATGTTCTGTCCGGGCGGTCAGACTGGACTTCACGGATGAATCTGCGGCCGACGCCGGTAAAATCATCCGCTTTTTTGCCGGAGAAGAGGGACAGGGTCCGACGTCCTATACGACCGGACATTATAAAAAAGGAGTGCAGTAAGATTGGCTTACTTTATTGTGATTTACTCGAAATATTTCATCACGTTTTTTCTGTTCTGCTTTCTGGCCTGCGGCATATATGCGCTGCGCTATGAGAGCACGCAGGACCAGGCGGCGGTTGCAAATGTGCAGTGCGTGTTTTTGTTTCTGACACAGTTTAGCGCTTATCTGACCATTGTGATTCGGACGCAGCGGCTGGAATATCTGATTCTGTATGCGTTTTTGCAGATTCTGACGCTGGCGCTGCCGATTCTGGAAAACCTTATGTACCCGGGCGTCAGCCGGATTTTGATGAATCACATATGCATGCTTTTGAGCGCGGGAATGATTGTACTGACCCGGCTGGACATAAACAAAGCGGTAAGGCAATTGGCAATCGCCGGAGCGTCTTTTCTGATCGGACTTATTGTGCCGTGGGTGATCCGGAAGGTGAAATCCCTTCGAAAATTCGGATGGATTTATGCCGGAGCCGGCGTTGCGGCGCTGGCGGTTGTTCTGATTCTGGGACAGGTGACGCACGGCTCCAAGATTTCCTATACGATCGGGGGAATTACGTTCCAGCCGTCGGAATTTGTGAAGCTATTGTATGTTTTTTTTCTGGCCTGTCTGCTTGTCAATGAACCGAAACTGAAGCAAGTGATACTGGCGGGAATCGGCGCCGGGATACATGTGCTGATCCTTGTTTTTTCCAAAGATTTGGGAAGCGCGCTCATCTATTTTGTGGTTTATGTGGTGATGATTACCGTGGCGGCGCATCAGGCCGGATACCTGCTGGCGGGAGCGGCTGCTGGAGCGGTCGCTTCCTGGGCCGCATACCGGCTGTTTTCCCATGTACAGGTGCGTTTTCAGGCATGGAAGGATCCGTGGAGCGTGATTGATAACCAGGGCTATCAGATCACCCAGTCTTTGTTCGCCATGAGCCGGGGAGGATGGTTCGGGCTTGGCATCGGAAAAGGGACGCCCAACGACATTCCATATGTGGAAACCGATTTTATCTTTTCCGCTGTGGTGGAGGAATTGGGACTGCTGTTTGGAATGGGCATAATCGGAACGGCTATCGTGTTGTTTCTGCTGCTGATGCGCCTGGCAGGCGGATTAAAGGACGGGTTTTACAGAAATCTTTTAGTGGGGATCGGCGCGGCTTATCTGTTCCAGACATTTTTGACCGTCGGGGGCGGAACAAAATTTATTCCGCTTACGGGAGTCACCCTTCCCTTTATCAGCTACGGCGGAAGCAGCGTCATGACGACGATTTTAATGTTTTCCGTTGTGCAGGGAATTTATATCATGCGCTATGAAGAGGAATTGAGACTTGAGAAGCAAAGAAGAAAAAAAGAAAGACAAAGCGGTAAAACAGCAGAAACGGACGAAGCGCAGGAAGAATAGGGAATTGTATCTGTGTGCGGGTATTTTTCTGATTCTTTTCGGCGGACTGTTTGGCTATTTGATCCGCTATATCCGCAGTAATGACGAGGCGCTTTTTAACAACAGCTATAACTCCAGGCAGCGTGTATTGGCGGCCGAAAACCGGAGAGGGACGATCTATTCCGCAGACGGAGAAGTATTGGCGCAGACAGTTATGACGGAGGACGGAGAAGAACGGCGGGAATACCCCTTCCGCGAAGTTTTCGCCCATGTGGTCGGCTATACCGGCAAAGGAAAGAGCGGAATTGAAGAACTGGAAAATTATAATCTGATCAATTCCAACATTCCGGAGCGGGATAAGGTTGATAACGAATTGGCGGGCGTGAAAAATCCGGGCAACGACGTTTATACCACGCTGGATACCAACCTGCAGCAGACCGCTTATAATGCGCTGGGCGCCTATCAGGGAGCGATCGTTGTGACGGAAGTGAAAACCGGGAGAATTCTTGCCATGGTCAGCAAGCCCGATTACGATCCCAATCAGATTGCTGATATCTGGGAAAAAGTGAGCGAGGATACGGAAAACGCCGCTTTGATCAACCGGGTGACCCAGGGACTTTATCCGCCCGGTTCCACCTTTAAAATTGTGACCGCGCTCGCCTATATCCGGCAGTATCCCGAAACCTGGTCCGGTTATCGCTACGAATGTACCGGGGCATATACAAACGGCGGAAGCCGCATCAGTTGTTATCACGGAACCGTGCATGGAACCGTGGACTTTATGACCTCTTTTGCCAAATCCTGCAACAGTTCCTTTGCCAATATCGGCATGCAGCTTGACAGAGCGGGATTTCAGGATACCATAAACGGCCTTTTATTCAATCAGGAACTGCCGATTCCGCTGCCTTACAATCAGACCAGCGTGGAACTGACGGCCGAAAGCGATGATGCGGATGTGATGCAGACGTCCATCGGGCAGGGAAAAACCCAGATTTCTCCGATGCAGTTGAATATGATCACGTCTGCGATCGCCAATGAAGGCGTGCTGATGCAGCCGATTCTGGTGGATCAGGTTTTGAGCGCTCAGGGAAAGGTGATAGAAGAGAATGTCCCGCAGGAATACGGCAGACTGATGACGCAGGAAGAAGCGGAAATTCTGACGTCGCTCATGGAAGACGTGGTTTTAGAAGGAACCGGCAGGGGTCTGAACGGACAGCCCTATACCAGCGCCGGAAAAACGGGAAGCGCGGAGTTCAATCAGGTGAAAGAGGATTCCCATGCCTGGTTTACCGGTTTTGCGCCGGTGGAAGATCCGGAAATCGCGGTAACGGTTATTGTGGAGCGCATCGGTTCCGGCGGCGACTATGCGGTTCCGCTGGCACGGCGGATTTTTGACGCATACTTTTCGTGACTCTTCGGATGGGCTTAAGGCGCATGCGGCACTTTTTTTGATATGGGACTTGCCCTGCCGCCTGTTTTAGGATATACTTTACCTTATGAAAAGTATCGCCGGACAGGAGGAATTGCAGTGATTGAAGCAACGAGCTGCGGCGGTGTAGTAATTTTCCGGGGCAAGATCCTTCTTCTTTATAAGAATTATAAGAATAAATATGAAGGATGGGTATTGCCCAAGGGAACCGTGGAGGCGGGCGAGGATTATAAACAGACCGCGTTGCGCGAGGTGCTGGAGGAGAGCGGATCCAGAGCTTCCATCATCAAATATATAGGCAGGAGTGAATACACGTTCAATGTGCCGGAAGACACCGTGGAAAAGGAAGTGCACTGGTATTTAATGATGGCGGACAGTTATTACAGCAAGCCGCAAAGAGAAGAATATTTTGTTGATTCCGGATTTTACAAATATCATGAAGCTTATCATCTTTTGAAATTTGCCAATGAGAAGCAGATTCTGGAGAAAGCTTATCATGAGTATCTCGAATTGAAGAAAAGTAATCTCTGGGGCAACCGCAAGTATTATTGACAATGCGCCTGCCGGACAGCAGGCGCATTATCTTTCCATTGAAATAAGAAAGAGCGGGCGTTGTCTATCGCCGGTATTTTCAGGGTATTCTATAATATGAAATTTTATCGCAGACTTTATGTGGGAGAATCGATCAAAAAAGTGAATAAGGTGAAATGGAAGCTTCAGACGGGGGCGGGACAGTTTTCGGTCTATGTGATCTCCATTTCCCACACCCGCGATCAGCTTGATATTTTTCACTGTTCCCTGCTGAAACAAAAATATTTCGATCGGAAAAATCTGTATGTGGTCGGCCTGGCAAACAGTAAGGGAGAAGCTTATCAGCTTGTGGGCGAGATGCTCAGGGACACGCTGGAGAGCGGGATGGACGGCGACATAAAGGGGTTTTTGCTGAAAAATATTGGGCGGATTTAAAGGAGAAAACAGATGATGATTGTATTGACAATCTTAAAGATCATCGGGCTCGTTTTGCTGGCGCTTCTGGCGCTGCTTTTGACGGCGCTTCTGCTGGTGCTTTTTGTTCCGATCCGATATAGAGCAGATGGAACCTATCGGGAAAAGATAGAAGCGAAAATCCGGATCACATGGCTTCTTCATCTTTGTTCGGCAAAAGCCGAATTTGACGGAACATTTCAATATTGTGTGAGGGTCGCGGGAATCCGGCTGCTGCCGAAGAAAGAAAAACCAAAGGTACAAAAAGAGAACAGGAGTTTTGGGAAAAAGGCCGGAACAGAATCCGGGATGGATTCCGGGGCGGAGCCTGTTGAGGCAAAGAGCGGAAACGATGCGGCAAAAATAAGCGGACAAAGGACGGAAGAAAAAGAACAAAAAACGGCGGCAGAGACGGCAGGAACAGATAAAGTAGCAGATCAAACAACAGGGACCGCTGAAAAATCTCATCGTTTTTTGGCTGGATTCTTTGAACGGATTTCGGGCAGGATCCGAAAATTCCGGGAAAAATGCCGGGCAATTTTTCAGAAAATCAGAAAAATCCGGGATAATATTTCTTACTATATAAAAATCCTGGAACGGGAGGAAACGAAGCAGGCGCTTTCCAATACGTTCGAGCAGTTAAAAGGAATTATCCGGCATGTTCTTCCCAAAAAGCTGGATATTTGCTTTTGGATTGGAATCGGAGACCCGGCATCCACGGGGCAGCTTATGGCGCTGCAGGGAATGTTTTATCCGATTCTGCAAAACCGTGTGCGGATTGTGCCGGATTTTGAGGAAAAGCGTATCGAAGGAAGCTTTCACATAAAGGGGCGTATCAGAATCGCGGTACTGCTGGTTTGCGGCCTTCGCGTATTCATCAACAGGAATTTCAGACAACTCATCAAGCTTTTGCGAAAAAAGGAGGAAGCGTAAATGGCGGAGAATAAAGACAACAATATCAGTTCGGTAATGGAATCTCTTATGAAAGGAGCGGAATCTGTATTTACGACCAAAACAGTGGTGGGAGAAGCGACCAAGATTGACGATACGATCATTGTTCCGCTGGTGGACGTTTCGTTTGGGATCGGAGCGGGAGCCACATGCGGGGCGGGAAAGGATTCCAGAAAGAACGGAGGCGCAGGAGGCATGAGCGGGAAAATGTCTCCCAGCGCGGTTTTGCTCATCAAAAACGGGCAGACAAAGCTGGTCAACATTAAAAACCAGGACGGCGTGACGAAAATTCTGGATATGATTCCCGATATTGTGGATAAATTTACGGCGCCGAAGCAGGAAATGATGAGCGACGAAGAGGCGGTGGACGCTGCTTTTCCGGAGGACGACGATGCGGAAACAGAGGCGTAAGAGCCTGTTTGCCGGATCGCGCATGCGCCGGCAGGTTTTTCCATACATCATTTTGTGAAAAAAGCATATATTAAATATAAGTAAGAATGTAAGGAGCAGCATACAAATGGGCCGGATCATCGCATTTGCTATTTTCTGGGTGGCTATCGGGATGCTGCTCATGCTTTTTTTCAGATTTCGGATTTTCGGCGCATTTTTTGCGCTCATACTTCTGGCGATCAGCTATATCATTCTGACATGCTGCGATCATTAGCGGATGAGGCTACCCTCCGTATACAAGAGGACACATTATGGATAAAAGCATGAGACGGATCGGTTGCGGAACAGGAAGCGGACAGCAACGCGGCCGGCGCAGACTCAAAACTCTGCGCCGGCCGCAATGCCGTATCAGTATTAAAAAAACGAATACCCCTTTGTGATCCAAAGGGGTATTTCATGATTTCATCATTTTCATTAAGCTCTTTCAACCCTGCCGGACTTTAAGCAGTTTGTGCATACGTGCATTCTCCGTGCACCACCGTTGACTTTGCATTTAACGCTTCTGACGTTGGAATTCCAGATACGGTTGGTTCTTCTATGGGAATGGCTTACGTTGTTACCGAAATGAGCGCCTTTGCCACAAATATCGCATTTTGCCATGATTGCACCTCCTCAAACTTTATTAGTCGTTTGACTGACAACATCAGTATGATAGCAGAATTTGTCGCGTTTGGCAAGTAAAATATGATCAAATTTTTAAAAAGTTAAATTACTTATTCCCTTTTTGTGGGAAAGCGGTTATAATAAGCATAGATTTTTGCGGAAGAAGGAGGTTATCGCATGAAAGGCTCTTCTATGACGACTCATATGGGCAGTATCACGATTGATAATGAAGTAATCAGTCAGTATGCCGGAACCGTGGCTATGGAATGCTTTGGAATTGTTGGCATGGGCGTGACGGTGAAAGGCGGACTGGTGAAGCTTTTGAAGAAAGACAGCATCACCAAAGGCATCGCCGTTACCCTGAATAATAATAAACTGACGCTGGATTTTCATGTTATCGTGGCTTATGGAGTCAGCATTCTTGCAGTATCAGATAATCTGATCAGCAATGTCAAATATAAGGTAGAGGAATTTACCGGAATCGAAATAGAGAAAATCAACATCTTTGTGGAAGGTGTACGAGTGATTGATTAAGGAGGACTTAACCGTGGCTGTAAATACGATCGACGCTAAGATGCTCGCAAAGATGTTCTTAGCCGGAGCCAAGAATCTTGAAAGCAAGAAAGAGTGGATCAACGAATTGAATGTGTTCCCCGTTCCGGATGGGGATACCGGTACGAATATGACCCTGACGATCATGTCTGCCGCCAAGGATGTGGCGGTCATGGACGCGAACAATGATCTGGATATGGCGTCTTTGGCAAAAGCGATTTCTTCCGGTTCTTTAAGAGGCGCCAGAGGCAACTCGGGCGTTATTTTGTCGCAGTTATTCCGTGGTTTTACAAAAGCGATCCGCGATTACGATTCCATCGATATTCCGATTCTGGCGCAGGCCTGCGAGCGGGCGGTAGAGACCGCTTACAAGGCTGTCATGAAGCCGAAGGAGGGCACCATTCTGACGGTTGCCAAAGGCGCGTCGTTAAAGGCGCGGGAACTGGCGGATGCGGGCGAAACAGATCTGGAGAAGTTCATCGGAACGATTATTGAACATGCGGACTATGTTTTGAGCCAGACGCCGGAAATGCTTCCGGTTCTGAAACAGGCGGGCGTGGTGGACTCCGGCGGACAGGGTCTGATGCAGGTTTTGAAGGGCGCTTATGAAGCGTATCTCGGAAAAGAAGTTGATTTTAAGCTGGAAGCTTCCGCAGCCCCGGCGGCGGGCGCTCCCTTTGCGGGCGGCAGCGCGCAGGCACAGGCGGAGACGGATATCAAATTCGGCTATTGTACGGAATTTATCATCATGCTGAACAAAACGTTCAATATCAAGCAGGAGATGGATTTTAAGGCTTATCTGGAATCCATCGGCGATTCCATCGTTGTGGTGGCGGATGATGATGTGGTGAAGGTGCACGTACATACCAACGATCCTGGTATGGCGATTCAGAAGGCCTTGAAGTACGGCGCGCTTTCCAATATGAAGATCGACAATATGCGTCTGGAGCACCACGAGAAAGTCATCAAGATGGCGCAGAAGGAGGCGGAGCAGGAAGCGGCACAGAAGGCTGCGCAGCCTGCCGCAAAGGAGCCTGAAGAGATGAAGAAGGCGGGCTTTATCGCGGTTTCCGTCGGCGAAGGAATCAATGCAATTTTTAAGGACCTGGGCGTGGATTATATCATCGAAGGCGGTCAGACCATGAATCCCAGCACAGAGGACGTCCTGAATGCGATCGATAAGGTTCATGCGGAGACGATCTATGTGCTTCCCAACAATAAGAACATCGTGCTGGCGGCCAATCAGGCGAAGTACATGACGGAGGATAAGCGGATTGTCGTCATTCCCACAAAGACCATCGCACAGGGAATTACCGCAATCATCAACTATATGCCGGACGCTTCCGAGGAAGAGAACGAGGCGGCGATGTCGGATGCAATCGGACAGGTGCGGACCGGAGAGGTCACTTATGCAGTGCGCGATACGATCATCGACGATTACGAGATCAAAGAGGGCGACTACATGGGCATCGGCGACGACGGTATTCTGGCGGTCGGTCAGGCGGTTTTGGATGTGACGCTTGGCATGATCGATAAGATGATGGATGAGGACATGGAACTGATCAGCATCTATTATGGACAGGATACGACGGAAGCGGATGCGGAAGCGCTTCGGAGCAGCGTGGAAGAAAAATATCCTTCCTGCGACGTGGAACTGCAGTACGGCGGACAGCCGATCTACTATTATATTGTTTCGGTTGAGTGAACAAAATGAAATCAAACGATTCTATTTCAACTTTGAAAGGCGTAGGGGCGAAGACCACTGCGCTTTTTTCAAAACTTCATATCGAAACGACGGGACAACTGGCCAATTATTTTCCGCGTTCCTATGACCATTTTGAAGATCCGGCGGCCATTTGCGAACTTGTGCCCGGCCGGATTTGGGCGGTGCGGGCCTGTGTGACAGGAACGCCTTCCACGGTCCGGGCAAAAGGAATGGCGATTACCCATGCCAATGTATCGGACGGCACGGGTGCGATGCGGCTGACCTGGTTTCGCATGCCCTATATCAAAAACGTACTCGCGTCCGGTTCCTTTTATGTGTTTCGCGGCATGGTGAAAAACGGCGCAAAAGGCACCTTCGTGATGGAACATCCCAGGATATTGAAAGAGGAAGAGTATCAGTTGCTGCAGCATACCTGGCAGCCCCGTTATGCCCTGACGGCCGGAATCACCAATAACATGGTTTCCAAATGCATGCGTCAGGTATTAAACGCGCTTGCAGCGCCGGATTATCTGACGGATGAACTTTTGCGGCAATACCGCCTGATTCCTCTGCAGGAGGCTTATGAGAAGATTCATTTTCCTCTTTCCATGGAAGACGTGCAGCGGGCGAGGCGGAGGCTGGTTTTTGATGAATTTCTGGCCTTTCTGGTGCAGATCAAGCGCCAGAAGGTGTTAAACGATCAGGTATTTGTGGAACGTTCCATGATACCGGTGTCGGATACGGTCAGATTGCTGGAAGCCCTTCCCTATGAACTCACCTCGGCCCAGAAGCGGGTGTGGAAGGAGATCGAGCAGGATCTGGGAAAACACGTGGCGATGAACCGGCTGATTCAGGGAGATGTGGGAAGCGGCAAGACGATTCTGGCTTTTCTGGCATTGCTGATGTGCAGCGCCAACGGCAGACAGGGATGCCTGATGGCTCCCACGGAAGTGCTGGCGAATCAGCACTTTGAAGCTTTGAACAAAATGACGGCGAAATACGGTCTTTGCACCCGGCCGGTTCTGCTGACCGGTTCCATGACGGCGAAGCAGAAAAAAGAGGTATATGAAAAAATTGCATCCGGAGAGGCCAATGTGATCATCGGCACCCATGCGCTCATTCAGGAGAAAGCGGTATACCGGGATCTTGCGCTGGTGGTGACGGATGAGCAGCATCGTTTCGGCGTGCGCCAGCGGGAAACGCTGGCCAAAAAGGGAGATCGGGACGGCGTACATGTGCTTGTCATGAGCGCTACGCCCATTCCGCGCACGCTGGCCATCGTTTTATACGGCGATGTCTCCGTATCCGTGTTGGACGAAATGCCCGCAAACCGTCTTCCCATTAAAAACTGTGTGGTGGACACCAATTTCCGCAAAAAGGCTTATGCCTTTATACAGGCCCAGGTGGAAGCAGGACGGCAGGCCTATGTGATCTGCCCCATGGTGGAAGAGGGGGAAATGGAGGGCGTCGAAAACGTCATCGACTATACGGAAAAATTAAAGAGCGTTCTGCCGGAAACGATCCGGGTTGCATCGCTGCATGGTAAAATGAAGCCCGCTCTGAAACAGAAGATCATGGATGAATTTGCGGCGCACAACATCGACGTGCTGGTTTCCACGACAGTTATAGAAGTCGGCATCAACGTTCCCAATGCGACCGTGATGCTGGTGGAAAATGCGGAGCGTTTTGGCCTGGCCCAGCTTCACCAGTTGCGCGGGCGGGTCGGACGCGGAAAGGAACAGAGTTTCTGCATTTTTATGACCGGAGACGACAGCGGACAGAAGAATAAGCGCCTGGATGTGCTCAACCGCTCCAACGACGGCTTTTTCATCGCAAACGAAGACTTAAAGCTGCGCGGGCCGGGCGATCTGTTCGGCATTCGCCAGAGCGGAGACCTGGAATTTATGCTGGGCGACATCTATCAGGATTCCGATGTGCTTCTGGAAGCGAGCGAACTGGCGGACAGAGTGCTTTCCGGCGAGGTTGTGCTGCCGGAAAAAGAAACTTTTCAAAATCGAACATATGTGTTATAATCTCGTCAGAGATGGAAAAGCTTAAAAAGCCTGTTCAGGTTTAAGTGGTTATGGAAACAGACAGAAAGGAATGGCGGCCGCCGGCGAATCGGCGGCCGTCACGGAAAGACGGAAAATGGCGACGAACGGAAATTATGATGCTTCCAGCATTACGGTGCTGGAAGGGCTGGAAGCGGTACGGAAAAGACCGGGGATGTATATCGGCAGCGTTTCCACGAAAGGGCTGAATCATCTGATCTATGAAATCGTGGATAATGCGGTGGACGAGCATCTGGCCGGATTCTGCAGCCTGATTACGGTGATTTTGGAGGCGGACGGCTCCGCCACCGTGACGGACAACGGGCGTGGGATCCCGGTGGGCATGCATGAGAAGGGAATCAGCGCGGAACGCCTGGTTTTCACCACGCTGCACGCGGGCGGCAAATTTGATAACAACGCTTATAAGACCAGCGGCGGCCTGCATGGCGTGGGATCGTCGGTGGTCAATGCGCTGTCTGCAAGACTGACCATACAGGTCAAAGACGGAAAACATATTTATCAGGACAGCTATGCCCAGGGCAATCCCACGACGGAACTGATCGACGGGCTTCTGCCTGTGATCGGCAGGACGAAAGAAACCGGAACCACCATCAATTTTCTGCCGGACGATACGATTTTTGAAAAGACGCGGTTTAAAGAAGACGAGGTGAAGAGCCGTCTGCATGAAACCGCTTATCTGAATCCCCAGTTGACCATTCATTTTGAGGACAGGAGAGGCAGCGAGCCGGAGGCGGTGGATTTTCATGAGCCGGAAGGCCTTGTGGGCTTCATCAAGGATATCAACAAATCCTGCGAGACCGTGACGGACGTGATTTTTCTGAAAGGGGAAAGCGAGGGAATTGCCGTAGAAGCCGCGTTCCAGTATATCAATGAGTTTCATGAGACCGTGCTGGGCTTCTGCAACAATATTTATAATGCGGAGGGCGGCACTCACCTCACCGGGTTTAAGACCCAGTTTACGACGATCATCAACAGCTATGCCAGAGAATTGAATATTTTAAAGGAAAAGGATGTGAATTTTACCGGCGCCGACGTGAGAAACGGCATGACGGCGGTCATTTCCATCAAACATCCGGATCCCCGTTTTGAAGGGCAGACCAAGACCAAGCTGGATAACCAGGACGCGGCGAAGGTTGTGGGCAAGATTGTGGCGGAAGAACTTCCCCGCTTTTTTGACCGCAATCTGGAAACGCTCAAAAATGTGATCGGATGCGCGGAGAAGGCGGCGAAGATCCGCAAAACGGAAGAGCGGGCCAAGACCAATCTTCTGACAAAGCAGAAATTTTCCTTTGACTCCAACGGCAAGCTTGCCAACTGCGAATCAAGAGACGCTTCCAAATGTGAAATTTTCATCGTGGAGGGCGATTCTGCGGGCGGTTCCGCCAAAATGGCGAGAAACCGGATGTTCCAGGCGATTCTGCCCATCCGCGGCAAGATTCTGAACGTGGAGAAGGCCAGCATTGATAAGGTTTTGGCCAACGCGGAGATCAAGACGATGATCAACGCCTTCGGCTGCGGCTTTTCGGAAGGCTACGGCAATGATTTCGATATTACGAAGCTGCGCTATGATAAGATCATCATTATGGCCGATGCCGATGTGGACGGCGCGCACATTTCCACGCTTCTTTTGACGCTGTTTTACCGGTTCATGCCGGAACTGATTTTTGAAGGACATGTGTATATCGCCATGCCGCCTTTGTATAAAGCGATGCCCGCAAAGGGAAAAGAAGAATATCTTTACGACGACAAAGCGCTGGAACGTTACCGCAAGAAGCACAAAGGTCCGTTTACGCTGCAGCGCTATAAAGGTCTGGGTGAAATGGACGCCCAGCAGCTTTGGGAGACCACGCTGGATCCTGAGACGAGACTGTTAAAGCTGGTGGAAATCGAAGACGCAAGGATGGCGTCTGATGTGACGGCCATGCTGATGGGAACGGAAGTCCCGCCCAGAAAGGCGTTTATTTATCAGAATGCGAGAGAAGCGGAACTTGACATCTGACCCGGAGAATGCGCCGCCTGCGCGGGAAAATTCCCGCACTATGAACTCAAAACACAAAAAAGAGGTATGAATCCATGGATGACAGAATTATAAAAACAGAGTATTCCGAGGTGATGCAGAAGTCTTATATCGACTATGCGATGAGCGTCATTATCGCCAGAGCGCTTCCGGACGTCAGGGACGGCTTAAAGCCGGTGCAGCGCAGAGTGTTATACGATATGCACGAACTGGGCATCCGCCACGATAAGCCATATCGGAAGAGCGCCCGTATCGTCGGCGATACCATGGGTAAATATCATCCTCACGGTGACAGTTCCATTTACGAAGCGCTGGTGGTGATGGCCCAGGATTTTAAAAAGGGGCAGCCTCTCATCGACGGTCACGGTAACTTCGGCAATATCGAAGGGGACGGGGCCGCGGCGATGCGTTATACGGAAGCGCGCCTGGAGAAAATCACGCAGGACGCCTTCTTAGCCGATCTGGATAAGAACGTCGTGGATTTTGTGCCGAATTTCGACGAGACGGAAAAAGAACCTTCCGTATTGCCCTGCAAAATCCCCAATCTGCTGGTGAATGGATCGGAAGGCATTGCCGTCGGCATGGCGACCAGCATTCCGCCTCATAATCTGGGGGAAGTGATCGATGCGGTCAAGGCATATATGCTGGATGAGAATATTTCCACCCGGGAACTGATGCGCTATGTGCAGGGACCTGACTTTCCCACCGGAGGCATCGTCACCAACAAAGACGAACTTTTACAGATCTATGAGACGGGCGCGGGAAAAATCAAGATCCGCGGCAAGGTGGAAAAGGAAAAGGGGAAGAACGGAAAAACAAACGTAGTCATCACGGAAATTCCCTATCCCATGATCGGCGCCAATATCGGCAAATTTTTATCCGATGTGGCCGCGCTTGCCGAGACGAAGAAGACCAACGATATTGTGGATATTTCCAACCAGTCCTCCAAGGAGGGCATCCGCATCGTGATCGAACTCAAAAGAGATGCGGACGCGGACAATTTCATCAATATGCTCTATAAAAAGACGCGGCTGGAAGATACCTTCGGCGTCAATATGCTGGCGATTTCCGACGGCCGTCCGGAGACCATGGGCTTAAAGCAGATCATCAAGGCGAACGTGGATTTCCAGTTTGAGGTGAACCGCCGCAAATATGAGACGCTGCTGGCCAAAGAACAGGCAAAGAGAGAGATTCAGGAAGGCCTGATCAAGGCGTGCAACGTGATCGATCTGATCATCGAAATCCTGCGCGGTTCCAGGGACCGCGCCATGGCGAAGGCCTGTCTGGTGGAGGGCGCTACCGACGGGATCAAGTTTAAATCCAAAGAATCTGCGGTCATGGCGGGATATCTGCGCTTCACCGAAAAGCAGGCGGACGCGATTCTGGACATGCGCTTATATAAGCTGATCGGTCTGGAAATAGAAGCGCTGATCAACGAGCATGAGGAGACGCTGGCCAATATTTACCGGTATGAGGATATTCTGGAGCGCAGGGCGTCCATGGCGCAGGTCATCATGAACGATCTGGATGCGATGAAAAAAGAGTTTTCCGTAAAAAGAAGGACGGTCATCGACAACTGCGAAGAAGTGGTGTTTGAGGAAAAGAAAGCGGAGGAGATGGAACTTTACTGCCTGATTGACCGTTTCGGTTATTCCAAAACGGTGGATATTCCCACCTTTGAACGGAATCAGGAGGCGGCTGTCAGCGAGAACCGCTTCGTTTTCCGCTGCAAAAATACGGGCCGGATCTGCCTGTTCACCAATACGGGACAGCTTTATACGGTCAAAGTATCGGATCTGCCCTTCGGGAAATTCAGGGATAAGGGCATTCCGCTCGACAATGTGAGCAATTTTGACTCCACGAAAGAGAGACTTCTGCTGGCCGCAAGTCAGGGGGATTTGAATTTGTACCGGCTGCTGTTTGTGACAAAACAGGCGATGGCTAAAATTGTGGACGGCGGAGAATTCGATGTGATGAAGCGGACGGTTGCCGCCACGAAGCTTCAGGACGGCGACGAAGTCGTGGACGTCAGCATATATAAAGAACAGAAAAATATCATACTGCAATCCAAAGAAGGATATTTCCTGCGTTTTGCGGTGGAAGAGATACCGGAAAAGAAAAAAGCCGCGATCGGCGTGCGCGCCATGAAACTTTCGGATACGGATGAAATCGAGGCGGTTTATTACACGCGGGGAACGGACGATGCGTCCATTGTCTATAAGAGCCGGACGCTGGCGCTCAATCAACTCAAGGCGGCGAAGCGGGATACGAAGGGAACAAAGGTCCGTGGGTAATTCCATTTTTTTGTTGACCTGTCGGGGAATATAGAGTATATTTAGGTAAAATATGAACGACTCAAACAGCAAAACGAGCGGTTTTATGTTTGGAAAAACCGAAAGGTATGAATCGAGATGCGAGTGATAGCGGGAGAGGCGAGAAGCCTTCCTTTAAAAAGTCCGCAGGGACAGGATACCCGTCCAACCACGGACCGGATTAAAGAGACGTTGTTTAATATGCTGCAGACCAGGATTCCCTGCGGCGTATTTATTGATCTGTGCAGCGGCAGCGGTTCCATCGGCATTGAGGCGATCAGCCGCGGCGCGCGCAAAGCCTATTTTGTGGAGAATGGCAGGGAAGCGTTGAAGTGTATTGCGGATAACCTGCATTTTACGAAATTCGAGGACAGGGCCGTTTTGCTCAAACAGGATGTGGTAAGCGCCGTTTCCACCATTCACGAGAAAGAAGCGGACATCATTTTCATGGACCCTCCTTACCAGGCAGGGCTGGAGGAACCCGTACTGTCCGCGCTTTCTCGCGCGCCTTATGTATCGGAAGATACGCTCATCATTATCGAAGCGGATTTAAAAAAGGATTTTTCTTTTGTTTCTGATTATGGTTTTTGGGTTACAAGGGAAAAACGGTATAAGACCAATAAACATGTGTTTATCATGAAGGAAAATTGATATGAAGGAAGCGATATATCCCGGAAGCTTTGATCCGGTTACCTACGGGCATCTTGACATTATTCACAGAGCGGCGTCCATTTTTGACGAATTGACCGTGAGCGTGTTGAATAATGTGGAAAAGACTCCATTGTTTTCTGTGCAGGAACGTGTTAAAATATTGGAAGAAGCGACGAAGGATCTGCCGAATGTGAAGGTGGAGTCTTTCAGCGGCCTTTTGATCGATCATGCTGCGGAGAAGGGCATCCATGTTTCCGTCCGCGGACTGCGCGCGATTACGGATTTTGAATATGAACTGCAGATTGCGCAGACGAACAAGCTGCTATCCAACGGAAAGCTGGATACGATTTTTCTGACGACCAGTCTGGAGTATGCTTATTTGAGTTCTTCCAGCGTGAAGGAGATCGCCAGTTTTAACGGAGATATTTCTAAATGCGTTCCGCCCTTTGTCGCAAAACTCATCTATGAAAAATATGGACACCGCGTGTAAGGAAATGAGGAAAGAATGAGCAGCAGAATTGAGCAATTAATTGATGAAATAGAAGAATATATTGAAAGTTGTAAATATCAGCCGCTTTCCACGACAAAGATCATCGTGAACAAGGAAGAGATCGAAGAACTGTTAACGGAACTCCGTCAGAAGACGCCCGAAGAAATCAAGCGCTATCAGAAGATTATTCAGAACAAAGAAGCGATTTTGAATGATGCGAAGGAGAAAGCGCAGACGATGATCAATGAGGCGGCCGAACATACGACCGAACTCATCAACGAACATGAGATCATGCAACAGGCTTATGCGCAGGCGAACGAAGTGGTTCAGCTTGCCACCAGACAGGCCCAGGATATCGTGGATCAGGCGACGATGGAGGCAAACGCGGTCCGGGAATCCGCCATGCAGTATGTGGATGGTCTGATGGCGAATGTGGAGAATATTCTCGAACATGCCATTGAAATCTCGAAAGCCCATTATGGAAATCTGGTGAACGATCTGACCAGTTTGAACGATGTTGTTTCCGGAAATCGTGCGGAGTTTCAGGCGCAGAATGCGGGAACGGAGGATGATGTTCTTTCCGGCAGGCATGCGGCTGACGATGATCTGGACGTGATGTAAGCGTTTTTGGTACAGATCAGAAAGCCCGAATTAATTGCATTTGGTTCATGGCCCCGGCGTAGTTACGCCGGGGTTTTTAAAGTAGAGGAAACGCTACATAAAAGACGGCGGTTAGCGCCGTCTGGATGATTTTGTGGAAGATATATTCTATTAACGAAAGATCGGTATTTTGGATGCAACTGTATGTCTGGGCGATACAGGAGATTCCGCCGAAGGGAAGGGCGATAAAAGCCCACAGCCTGTTTGTATTCCCCAGGCGGGAAAGTCCGCTGGTGATTTCCAGAAGCGGACCCAGCAGCGCATACAGTTGAGAATTGTGCTTCAGGAAGAGTTGCGGAATCAGGTTCAGCAGGTTGCAGAATATCATATAGCCGCCCAGCACGGTAATGGCGTCAAGGCCGGAAAGGATGGAGGCGTGCAGTTCGGCGAGCAGGCGGGTGAAAGAAAGGGGGGAATCCTGGATATTCCTCTCCTCACAGGACGCGGCTATCAGCGCCTTTTTCCCGTTCTTCGATCCCGAAACGCTGTCAATGCGGCCGCCACAGGGAATATCCCGGTAAAGCGTATGACGCAGAAACAGACCGTATAACAGAGGAATTCCGTACATTCCGGCGAATGCGACCCAGGCGTTTTGCACCGGAAAAAGCTGCAGAACGTAGCCTGTAAAATAGACGGGGCCGATATTGTTGCAGAAGGAAAGCAAAAGCGCGGCTTCCCTGCGGGAAATTTTGTTCCGCTCGTAGCTTTGCGCGCATACTCTGGCGCCCATGGGAAAACCGCATAAAAAGCCGATGATGATACAATACAGACAGGAATTTGACAGTCTGTACAGCGGACGCAGAACCGGCGAAAACCAGGAGGCAAAGCTGTCTGACAAGCCGGTGCGGATCATCAGACCGGACAGAATCATGAAGGGGAGCAGGGCCGGAATCATTTTGGAAAACCAGAGGTTTAAGCCTTCCAGCGCAAGCTGTAAGGACTGTCCGCTAAAAAGCAGCATGCCGGCCGTCATCGTCAGAAAGAAAAGGAGCAGGAGAGATTTTATGATCTTTTTATGCATTCTTTCTACCAAAGAAACCTGAAATATAGTATACTAAAATGTATGAAAAAAATTTCCGTATCATGCAGGGAGGAAATTGTTTGATCAGATTGGATAAATTTCTGTGCGAGGCGGGAGCCGGAACGCGCAGCGAAGTGAAGACCATGATAAAGCGGGGGCGGGTGAGCGTGGACGGCGTTACGGCGCGGAGCGCGGACCTGAAAATCGAAGAAGGAAAGTCGGAAGTCTGTCTGGACAATGCCTTACTTTCCCGGATCGGAACGGTTTATTATATGGTGCACAAACCGGCCGGCGTCGTTACCGCTACGAAGGATACGAGGGAAAAGACTGTACTGGACCTGATGCGCGGCGCGCCGGGAAAAGATCTGTTTCCGGTGGGAAGACTGGATAAGGATACGGAAGGGCTGCTGCTTGTGACCAATGACGGCGCGCTGGCGCACAGGCTGCTGTCTCCCAAAAAGCATGTGGACAAGACCTATTATGTTTTAACCAGGGATGTGGTGACAAAAAAGATGTGCAGACTGCTGGAACAGGGCGTGGACATCGGCGACGAAAAGCCGACGCTGCCTGCGGTTGCAAGGAAGCTTGCGGATTGTGAAAAAGGGCTGCTTCTGACCATACAGGAGGGCCGTTTTCACCAGGTCAAGCGGATGCTTGCGGCGGTGGACAACGAGGTCGTTTATTTAAAGCGGGTTTCCATGGGACCTCTGCGTCTGGAGGATTCCCTCGAAAAGGGGATGTGGCGGCCGCTGACGGAGAAAGAGAAGAAAGATTTGGGTGTGTGAAGTGGGACTTTTACAAAATATAGATGCGGTTATTTTTGACCTGGACGGTTCTTTGGTGGATTCCATGTGGATGTGGCATGAAATCGATGTGGAGTATCTGGGGCGTTACGGGATGGAGGTGCCAAAAGGGCTGCAGAAGGAAATCGAAGGATTCAGCTTTTCCGAAACGGCGGTCTATTTTAAGAACCGTTTTTTGCTGCCGGACAGCCTGGAGGAGATCAAAAAGTGCTGGAATGAAATGGCATGGGAGAAATATACCCATGAAGTTCCGTTAAAACCGGGCGCGGGGGAATTTCTGAAGCTGTGTAAGGAAAGCGGAATTTTACTCGGCATCGCCACCAGCAATTCCAGGGAACTGGTGACCAATGTGGCGGATACGCACGGTCTGCATGATTATTTTTCCTGCATCATGACGGCCTGTGAGGTGGGAAGGGGAAAACCTGCGCCGGACATTTATCTGGCGGTCGCGCAAAATCTTTTCGTTCTGCCGGGGCGCTGCCTTGTCTTTGAAGATATCGTGCCGGGCATCCAGGCGGGAAAGGCTGCCGGAATGAAGGTGTGCGCGGTGGAGGATGCGTATTCTCTGGATCAGACGGAAGCAAAAAAAGCGCTGGCTGATTATTATATCAAAGATTTTTATGAAATCATGGCGAGGGTATGAGTTTGGCGAACGGATTTTTACCGATCACAATAGAAGAAATGAGGGAAAGAGGCTGGGAGCGGCCGGATTTTGTCTATGTCTGCGGAGACGCTTATGTGGATCATCCTTCCTTCGGCGCGGCGATCATCTGCCGCGTGCTGGAAAGTCATGGCTATAAGGTATGCTTTATCGCCCAGCCGGACTGGAAGAAGGATGAGAGCATCCGGGTATTCGGCAGGCCGCGGCTGGGATTTTTTGTTTCTTCCGGCAATATGGATTCCATGGTGAATCATTATTTTGTTTCCAAAAGGCGGCGCCCGACGGACGCCTATACGCCGGGCGGCGTGATGGGAAAACGGCCGGACCATGCGACCGTTGTTTACTGCAATCTGATCCGCAGAAGTTATAAGGATGTGCCGATCATCATCGGCGGCATAGAAGCCAGCCTGCGGCGCATGGCGCATTATGATTACTGGAGCAACAGTTTTAAACATTCCATTCTGGTGGACAGCCAGGCTGACCTGATTTCCTATGGGATGGGGGAAAAATCCGTGGTGGAAATTGCGGATGCGCTGGACGCGGGGATTGCGGTGAAGGACATCACTTTTATCGCCGGAACGGTGTATCGCACGAAGGATATTAGCGGCGTCTATGACGGCGTGGAACTCCCTTCCTATGAATCGATGCGAAAAGATCCGGCTTTGTACGCCAAAAGCTTTCAGATTCAGTATTCCAATACCGATCCCTGCAACGGAAAAGCGCTCATGGAAGGCTATCCGGACGGCAGTTTTGTGGTGCAGAACCCGCCCCAGCCGCCGCTGACAGAAGCGGAGATGGACGGCATTTACAGCCTGCCCTATATGCGCGCCTATCATCCCTCTTATGAGAAGGCGGGAGGCGTGCCTGCCATTGCGGAAATCAAATTTTCTCTGATCAGCAACCGGGGATGCTTTGGCGGATGCAGTTTCTGCGCGCTCACCTTCCACCAGGGACGAACGGTACAGGTCAGAAGCCATGAAAGCATTCTCGAAGAAGCGAAGCTGATCATACAGGACCCCGAATTTAAGGGGTATATTCATGATGTGGGCGGGCCTACCGCAAATTTCCGGCATCCTTCCTGCCAGAAGCAGTTGAACCAGGGCGTATGCAAGAACAGACAGTGCCTGTTTCCGAAGCCCTGTCCCAATATGGACGCGGATCACGGCGATTACCTCGAACTTCTGCGAAAACTCAGGGCGCTGCCCGGCGTGAAAAAGGTGTTCATCCGGTCAGGCATCCGATTTGACTATCTTCTGGCCGATCAGGACGATACTTTTTTCAGAGAACTGGTGCAGTATCATGTGAGCGGACAACTGAAGGTTGCGCCGGAACATATCAGCGACGCGGTTCTTTCCCGCATGGGAAAACCGGAAAACGTGGTTTATGAACGATTTCTGAAAAAGTACCGGAAACTTAATGAAGAACTCGGCTTAAAGCAGTTTGTGGTTCCCTATCTGATGTCATCCCATCCCGGTTCCACCTTGAAAGAAGCGGTGGAACTGGCGGAATATCTGCGGGATCTGGGGTACATGCCCCAGCAGGTGCAGGATTTTTATCCCACGCCTTCCACCATGTCCACGGTGATGTACTATACGGGAATCGATCCGAGGGACAATTCCCGCGTATATGTCTGCAAAAATCCTCATGAAAAGGCGATGCAGCGGGCCTTAATCCAGTACCGGGATCCGGCAAATTATGAACTGGTCCACGAGGCGTTATGCAAAGCGGGGCGGCAGGATCTGATCGGCAACGGGCCGAAGTGCCTGATCAGGCCGCGCAGATCGGAGCGGCAAAACGCCGGACAAAATTCGAAAAACGGCAGGAAAAAAACAATACGCAATATCCATCAAAAGAAAGGAAGGTAACCGGCATGAATGTGATCGTGATTACAGGAGCGTCTTCCGGCATGGGAAGAGAATTTGCCCTTCAGCTTGACAGGGGTCTGCAGACAATTGATGAATTCTGGCTGGTCGCGCGGCGGATCGACCGGCTCAAGGAACTGGCGGCTGCCATGCGTCACAGAGTGAAAATCCTGCCCCTGGATCTTTCATCGGAAGCGGACATGCGCCTGTTCGGAGAAGTTCTGCAGGAGGAAAAACCTGTGATCCGTATGCTGATTAACTGCGCAGGCTACGGTATGATCGGAGATTTCATGGAAATTCCCGTGGAACAGCAGGCCGGTGAAGTGGATGTAAACTGCCGGGCGCTTTTGCAGATGACCTACGCCTGTATCCCCTATATGCGCCAAAAGAGCCGGATTATCCAGCTTGCCAGCAGCGCGGCGTTTATGCCACAGCCGGGTTTTGGCGTTTATGCGGCGACAAAATCCTTTGTCTTAAGCTTTTCCAGAGCGCTTCGGGAAGAACTCAAAGAGAAAAAGATTTATGTGACAGCGGTATGTCCCGGCCCCGTCAGAACGGAGTTTTTTGATATTGCGGAGCAGTATGGAGATACGCTTGCCATCAAGAAATTTACGATGGTGGAGGCGGAAAGGGTAGTGCGGGAGGCTCTGGCGGCCAGTTGTAAAAACCGTCCCATGTCGGTGTGCAGTCTTCCTATCTGCGCCTTCTGGGCGATGACCCGCGTGATGCCCCAGGATCCTGTGGTGCACATTACCTATCTGCTCAAGAAGAAAGGACACAAAAAGAAATGAGGAACAAGAAAACAAATAAAGGGGAAAAGGGCTATCTCAAATCCCAGAAAAAAGTCACCATTATCCGCACGATTGTGCTGTTTGCGCTGTCTTTGGCCATTTTTCTCACCGGACTGATCAGCACCGGACAAAAGGAAAATCTGCTGACAATCGTCGCAGTGCTTGGGTGCCTGCCCGCCAGCCGCAGCGCGGTGAATATGATTATGACGCTGCGGTTTCACGGAATCAGCCAGGAGGATTTTGAAAAAATCAGGCCCCATACCGGAGCCTGCGCCGTGCTGGCGGATCTGGTGTTTACCAGCTATGAAAAGAATTTCGAGATCCATCATATGGCCTTTAAAGGGAATTCCCTGATCGGATATACGGCGAACCCAGACTGCAATACGAAAGCCTGTGAAAAGCATCTGCATGACTTATGCGTACAGAATCGTTTAAGCGATGTGGATATTAAAATTTTCAAAGAACTGCCCAAATATGTAAACCGTCTGGACTCCATGCAGGGCCTTCCGGATTATGAAGTGGAAGAAGAGGGAAAAGCGCCGGTTTCGAAGGCGGAACTGGTATGCGCACTGATGCGCGCAATTTCTCTTTAGGAAACGGGTGAGGAAATATGCGGCAGGTCGTCATCGGCCCCAATGAAGCGGGGCAGCGTCTCGATAAATTTTTACATAAATATATGAAAGAAGCCCCGTCCGGCTTCTTTTATAAAATGATGCGGAAAAAGAATATCGTGTTAAACGGCGCAAAATGCAGCGGAAATGAAAAGCTGAAAGAGGGAGATTTTGTCAAATTCTTTCTGGCGGAGGAGACTTTGGAGAAGTTCGGCGCGCTTTCCGGCTGTCCGGCGGAAACGGACGAATATGAGAGCGCTTTCGCAGCCTTCGGGCTGCTGCCTGTCGTCTATGAAGACCGGCATATGCTGGCCGTCAATAAGCCCGCGGGCATTTTGTCCCAGAAGGCGAAACCTTCCGATCTTTCGCTGAACGAGTGGCTGATCGGATATCTGTTAAAGAAGAGAGAAACCGATCCGGCAAAGCTGGCAACCTTTCGTCCTTCCGTATGCAACCGCCTCGACCGAAATACGAGCGGTCTGGTGCTCTGCGGAAAAAGTCTGGAAGGAACGCAGCTTCTGACACAGGCCATCCGGGAAAGAAGCGTCCGCAAATTTTACCGTCTGTTTGTGAAAGGCAGGCTGACAAAGGAAGAAATTCTCTGCGCATGGCTGAAAAAGGATGCAAAAAGCAATCAGGTTCAGATTCTGGATCATTTTGAGCCGGGCGGCGAGCCGATTAAAACCGGAATCCGGCCGCTGCAGAGCGGGCTATTGCCTGGCGGTATGCCGGTTACTTATGCAGAGGCAGAACTGTTTACGGGAAAGACCCATCAGATCCGGGCGCATCTTGCCTCCATCGGGCATCCTCTTCTGGGGGATTTGAAGTACGGGGAGAAGAGAATCAATGAAGTCTGCACCAAATTCGGCGTCAAAAACCAGATGCTGCACGCTTACCGCGTGGAATTTCCGGATTCTTTCAAAGAACCGGATGGAAACAGCCTGGTGATAACGGCGCCTTTGCCGGAATGTTTTGAAAAACTGTTGACTGAAATGGTCGATCATAGATGAAGAAGATTTTGTGAATGAGTTTTTGTGAATTTATACAGCAGAAACGAAGAAAGCGAAGAAGGATAAATGGCAACCTGGAATTCAAGAGGTCTGCGCGGCTCCACGCTGGAAGACCTGATCAACCGTACAAACGAAAAATATCTGGAGAGCAATCTTGCGCTGATCCAGAAAATACCGACGCCGATCACGCCGATCAAAATCGATAAAGAGCACCGGCATATCACGCTGGCTTATTTCGATCAGAAGAGCACGGTCGATTATATCGGGGTGGTGCAGGGAATACCGGTTTGCTTTGACGCAAAGGAGTGCGCGCAGGACACTTTCAGCCTGCAGAACATTCACGCCCATCAGGTCGCATTCATGGGAAATTTTGAAAAACAGCAGGGAATCGCTTTTTTTCTGATCTACTACACGCACCGCAATCAATTCTATTATCTGCCTTATGAACATCTGAAATTTTTCTGGGACCGGGCGCAGGAAGGAGGAAGAAAAAGCTTCCGGATGGATGAATTAAATCCGGAATATTTTCTGCCGGAAAAACACGGCGTCATGGTGCCGTATCTGGACATGATCCAGAAGGACCTGGCGGACCGTCCCGACTGAACGCGTGAAGAACGCTTTGACGCCGTTTGGCTTTCCATTCTGTCGCCGGCCTTCCGCCTGCGTGTTCCTCCCCGTCCGTGTCCCGGCAGGGCAGAATGGTGTATTTTTAGGTTGGCAATTTTGTGCAAAATTTGCCATGTGGAGCAATTCACGTGATCGGGGTGTTATTTTATAATATAAATAATATTTTGACGAAACATCATAGGAGGAGAGTTGCGGTGCAGTACGGACATTTTGATAATGAGAAGAGAGAATATGTGATTGACCGTGTGGATCTTCCCACATCCTGGACCAATTATCTGGGCGTGGAGGATACCTGTCTGGTGGTGAACCATACGGCGGGCGGTTATATGTTTTATAAGTCCCCTCAGTATCACAGAGTAACCCGGTTCAGAGGGAATGCGATTCCGATGGACAGGCCCGGTTATTATGTGTATATCAGGGACAATGAGAAGAACGACTTTTTCAGCATATCCTGGCAGCCGGTAGGAAAGCCGCTTGACGCAGCGAAGTATACCTGCCGTCATGGCATGTCATATTCTGTTTATGCGTGTGAGTATGACGGACTGAAGGCTTCCCAGAGGATGTCGGTGCCGCTTCATGACACGGTGGCGCTTTGGGACGTGGTGATTAAAAATGAGGATACGAAGGCGCGGGATCTGAGCGTATTTTCTTACGCGGAGTTTTCCTTCCATTTCATTCAGAGCGACAATCAGGATTTTCAGTCCAGTCTCTATTGCGCGGGCTCGTCCTATGAGGACGGCATCATCGAACAGGAACTGCATTACGAGCAGGGGTCTTATCAGTATTTTGCTTCAAACTTTGAGCCGGACGGTTATGACTGCCTGCGGGATAAATTCATCGGTCTTTATAATACGGAAAGCAATCCCGCCGCGGTGCAGAGAGGGCAATGCTTATCTTCACAGGAACTCGGCAATAATCATTGTGCGAGTTTGCAGAAAAATCTGGTCCTGCAGCCCGGGGAAGAGGTGCGGCTGATTTATATGCTCGGCGAGGGAGACCGGAAAGCCGGAGCAAAGGCGAAGGAAAAATACAGTGATCCGGCAAATGTGGACGCTTCCTATCGGGAGATGCAGGATTACTGGCAAAATAAATTTGACAAGCTGCAGATCGAAACGCCGAACGAAGGCATGAATACGCTGATTAATACATGGACGCTTTATCAGTCCGAAGTCAACATCATGTTTTCCAGATTCGCTTCCTTTATTGAAGTGGGCGGAAGGACCGGGCTGGGATACCGGGATACTGCGCAGGATTCCATGACGATTCCCCACTCCAATCCTAAAAAGTGCAGAACCCGAATTATGCAGCTTTTGCAGGGACTCGTTTCAGAAGGATACGGTCTGCATCTGTTTCAGCCGGAGTGGTTTGCGACGGAGGATGTGGATCCTAACATTCCGATTCCGGACAAGAAGAGCATGATCCATGACGCCGATTTTGCCTGCTCGGATGATGCGCTCTGGCTTGTCTCTTCTGTAGTGGAATTCATTAAGGAGACAGGGGAAATCTCGCTGGTGGACGAAGTTGTCACATATGCGGACGGCGGAGAAGGCACCGTTTATGAACATTTGCAGAAGATACTGGATTTCTCCACCAGACAGGTCGGCGTTACCGGCATCTGTAAGGGACTGCGCGCTGACTGGAACGACTGCTTAAATCTGGGCGGCGGAGAAAGCGCTATGGTATCCTTCCTTCATTACTGGGCGCTGAATCAATTCATCGAACTGGCGCAGCACCTCGGGCGGGCGGAAGACGTGGAAAAATATGCGGCGGTGGCGGCCCATGTGAAAGAGGTCTGCAATACGGAACTCTGGGACGGCGAATGGTATATCCGCGGCATTACGAAGAACGGAAAGAAGATCGGCACCCATGAGGATAAAGAAGGCAAAGTACATATGGAGTGTAATACCTGGGCGGTGCTTTCCGGCGCGGCGGACATGGAAAAGGGCAAAAAGGCCATGGACAGCGTGGACGAGTATTTATATACGCCTTATGGATTGCTGTTGAACGCGCCTTCCTATACGGTGCCGGACGACGACATTGGGTTCGTGACCAGAGTATATCCCGGTCTGAAGGAAAACGGAGCTGTGTTCTCCCATCCGAATCCCTGGGCATGGGCGGCAGAATGTAAGCTGGGAAGAGGAGACCGGGCGATGAAATTTTACAACGCGCTCTGTCCTTATTACCAGAATGATAAAATCGAAATCAGGGAAGCGGAGCCGTATTCCTATTGCCAGTTCGTTATGGGAAAAGATCATACCGGTTACGGCAGGGCGAGACATCCGTTTATGACAGGTTCCGGCGGATGGTCCTATTTCAGCGCAACCCGGTACATGTTGGGAGTGCGTCCGCAGTTCGATCATCTGATCATTGATCCCTGCGTCCCGGCAGACTGGAAAGAATTCAAAGTCAGCCGGCAATGGCGCGGCGCGGATTACCGGATTACGGTTCTGAATCCGGACGGCGTGATGAAGGGCGTGCGGGAAATCCTGCTGGACGGCGCGCCGGTGGAAAAAATTCCTGTCTTTGCGGCAGGAGAACGGCATGAAGTGACGGTTGTCATGGGAAATAAAGAGTAAAAAATAAACCGCAGGTTTTTACGCCTGCGGTTTTGCCGTTAAAAATATTCCCGGATCAGGGACGGTTTGGGATAAAAAACCTTCTCTATTTCGGATAAGCTGCCGTGAACGGTGATATTATCCATAAATTCCATGGAAGCAACGCCGCCTTCTCCAATGATGAGCCGGGAGAATTCATTGATTCCCATGGAGAGATCGGGCGTTGCAGCGCTGTCCTTTACAACGGAGAACGCTTTTTGATTCTCAAAGGAAACCGTAAAGACGCCGCAGTTTTCCGGAATCTGTTTGTCAGAAATCTGAATGGAGAGAGAACCGCTGCCCTGATAGCGCGCGCCATACAGCACTTTTTCCACATTTACCACGCGGACCATGCCGGCAAAAAATTTTTTCATGGAAGCCGCGCCCATGGACCATTCCGGCAGAATGAGGGAGAGATCCATATCGGCGGGAAGTTCAAAGGTGGCATAGGCGTGATCCGTTCCCAGGGAGAGAAGGAGATTCAAAAGTCCTTTTAAGCCTTCGGCGTTTACGCAGCAGAAGCGGCTGCACTGCAGATTGCGTCCGTCGCTTTCGGTCACCTGCTTTACCGTCATGTAGCCGAGGGGAACGTTTCCTTTGGAACGATATACATAGGTAAATTCCTGGTCTTTGACAGGATTGGAGTTTAACGCCCAGTCGAATTCATAACTCTCGTTGGCGATCATCATATTATATTTTTTCTGCCATGCGCGGTAGATCTGACAGATTTCTTCATACATCAGATTTCCGGGCTCTGCCAGGGAGCAGAAACCGTCTGTGGCAAAGCGTTTGAAGGAATCCAGCCGGACATGATACTGCAAGACGCTGCAGCCCATCTCATAGCCGAATTTCCGGTAATAGGCGGTAGAAAAAGGATAGAGATAGGAGAAGGCGACGCCGTCTTTATACATGGCCGGCAGAGCCGCCTCAAAGCAGCCTCTGATGCCGCCGCTGCGCCGGTACTGGGGCAGGCTGGAAACGCCGCCGATTCCCGTCATCGTGTAGACATTTCCGTCAAACTGTACGGGGAAAGGTTTTGCGGAAAAATAACTCATCATGGTTCGATCGTCGTCTTCAAAGGCGGCCCAGCGTTCCATCCAGTAAACGTCTTCCCTGGACTTGGGATGGCTGACGGTTTCTTCATAAACCTCGGCTGCGCTTTTTTGGGAATCCATACCGTATTCAAAGGCAATGGAAAATAATTCTGAAGTTCTTTTTAACTCTTCCGGTCTGATTTTTCTGATTATCATAAGAATCCTCTTTCTGTTTGTATCGTAAGCGGTCATATTTATAGAAATTTATCGTTGGGACGCCGGCGTACAACAACTGTCCCGCACGATGAGTTCCGCTAAAATGGGGTCTGTATTTTGCGCCCCGGCGCCGTTCTTCATCGCCTGCAAAAGCGTCCGGATCACCCGGCGTCCCAGCAGTTCGCTGTGGCGGTCAACGCTGGTCAGACGGGGAAAATAATATGCTGCGTTGGGAAACTGTTCGCAGCTTATGAGGGATATATCCTTCGGGACGTTAAGTCCGTGGTCTATAAAAGCGCGCATTGCGCCTAACGCAACGTTGTCATTGACGGCGATTGCGGCAGTGCAGGAAGCATTGGCGGCAATCAGCGATTTTGCGGCGGCATATCCATCCTTCACATAATAGTCGGAAAGAAAAATGAGCGAGGGATCCGGGCGGATACCGAATGTTTTCAGCGATTCTTCGTAGGCGCTGATACGGCTGCGGGTGATTTTGATTCCGTCTTCGCCGCCCAGAAAAGCGATTCTCCGATGCCCTAACTCCACAAGATGGCGAACCGCAGTCAGAACGCCGTCCGCATTTTCACGGTCCAGAAAAATACAGGGGATATCCTCGATGCGTTCTCCGACCATAACCAGCGGAAGCGAAGAAGCAAGGCGCTTTAACGCATCCAGATAGCCTTGCCCGGGATTCACAAGATCCTGCTGGCCCCCCGCGATAATCACGCCGTCCACATGTTTGTCCATCAGCATCTGCATGTATTCCTCTTCCAGACAGGAATTGTTTTCCGAGCGATAAAGCGTATTGCAAAGCATGGTAGAATAGCCGGCTTCATGAGCGGCGCTTTCAATTTCTGAAAATATGGTTGAAAAATACGGATTGGAAATATCCGGCATGAGAACGCCGATGCTCATGGACTGTCTGGATACAAGGCCTCTGGCAAGAGCGTTGGGAGAATAGTTATACTTTCTGATAACGGCCTCAACCCGTTCTCTGGTCTGCGGAGCCACCGGAACCGTGCCGTTTAACACACGGGATACCGTCGCAATGGAAACGCCGCTTTCTTTTGCAATTTCGATAATCGTAGTTTTGTCTGCCATAAAAATCTCTCTATACTTTCTTAATTATTTTGCACAAAAAGGCCTTTATTTTAGCCATTT
>JAUNGC010000029.1 GCA_030524745.1 Eubacteriales bacterium
AACAAATGAAAAAACTGGAAGAATATGTAAGAAGCATACCGGATTTTCCGCAGGAGGGCATTATTTTCCGCGATGTGACGAGCGTTTTGGAGGATGCGGAAGGATTTGCCCTTGCGATTGATACGATGCAAAACCTCGTTTCCGATCTGGATTTTGACGTGGTGGTCGGCGCGGAGTCCCGCGGATTCATTTTCGGAGCGCCGATTGCTTATAATTTGAAGAAACCTATGGTGCTCATTCGCAAGAAGGGAAAACTCCCCTGTGAGACGATTTCTCAGGAATATGAACTGGAATACGGCACAGCTTCGATTGAGATGCATAAGGATTCCATCAAGCCTGGCCAGAAGGTGCTGATTGTGGATGATCTGATCGCCACAGGCGGAACGACGGAGGCGATGATCCGTCTGGTGGAGCAGCTTGGCGGAGAGATTGCCGGCGTGGTGGTTTTGATTGAATTGGCAGGACTAAACGGCAGAGAGAAAATCGGAAGCTATCGTCTGGATGCGGCAATCAGTTATCCGGGAAAATAGAAGCAGAAGCGGTATGGAGTTGCCGTGAAGTGTGCGGTATGGCGGCTGTCATAAACAAATCAAGACTTTGAAGGTACATGTATGGGAATGACGGAAGAAAAAACGACACAATCGAATACAACGGAACTGGTGCTGGATGACGGGCGCATTGAATCCATACGGGAGTTTATCAGCCCGGAAGAATTGTATCATGATCTGATTGAGCGCGTGCGCAGGTATCATCCTTCGGATGACATTTCCCTGATCGAGAAGGCTTATCGTATCGCAGGGGAAGCGCATAAGGACCAGGTGCGCAAATCCGGTGAGCCTTACATCATTCATCCGTTATATGTGGCGATTATTCTGGCGGATCTGGAATTGGATAAGGAAACGATTGTTGCGGGACTGCTGCATGATGTGGTAGAAGATACGGTTATGACAGTGGAAGAAATCAGCAGGGAATTCGGCCCGGATGTGGCGCTGCTGGTGGACGGCGTGACAAAGTTGCAGCATCTGCATCTGGTGGATAATTCCGGCAATAAGACGGAAGCCCAGATTGAAATGCAGGCTGAGAATCTGCGGAAAATGTTCATGGCCATGGCGAAGGATATTCGCGTTATCATGATTAAGCTTGCGGACCGGCTGCATAATATGCGTACTTTAAAGCACATGCCTCATGACAAGCAGATCCGTATTGCGAGAGAGACGATGGACATTTATGCGCCCATCGCACAGCGTCTGGGTATTTCCAAGATCAAGGTGGAACTGGACGACTTATCTTTAAAATATCTGGAGCCGGATGTTTATTATGATCTGGTGGATAAGATTGCGATGCGCAAAAGTGAGCGCGAAAAGTATATTGCGGGCATCGTAGCGGAAGTCGGCGAACATATTCGCAAAGCGGGCATTGAAGCCAAGATCGACGGGCGCGTAAAGCATTTTTTCAGCATCTACAAGAAGATGAAAAACCAGCATAAGACCATCGATCAGATTTATGATCTGTTCGCGGTCCGCATCATTGTGGATTCCATCAAGGACTGTTATGCGGCGCTGGGGGTGATCCATGAGATGTATAAGCCGATTCCGGGCCGTTTTAAAGATTACATCGCAATGCCCAAACCGAATAAGTACCAGTCGCTTCATACGACGCTGATCGGCAGCACCGGCCAGCCCTTTGAAATACAGATTCGTACCTATGACATGCACCGCGTGGCCGAATATGGTATCGCCGCGCATTGGAAATATAAAGAGGCTTCCGACGGCAAGAAAGTGGAAGCGCAGGAAGAAGAGAAGCTTTCCTGGCTGCGCCAGATTCTGGAATGGCAGCGGGAAATGTCCGATAACAAAGAGTTCATGAACATGTTAAAGAGCGATCTTGATCTCTTTGCGGACAGCGTATATTGTTTTACGCCCACCGGCGAAGTGAAGACGCTGCCGGCAGGGTCCACGCCCATTGACTTTGCCTACAATGTCCATACGGCTGTGGGAAACAGAATGATCGGCGCGAGAGTCAACGGAAAACTTGTGACGATCGACTATGAGATTCAGAACGGCGATCAGGTGGAGATCCTGACCTCTCAGAATTCCAAAGGTCCCAGCCGCGACTGGCTTTCCGTCGTGAAAAGCACGCAGGCCAGAAATAAGATCAATCAGTGGTTTAAAAACGAAGTCAAGGAAGAGAATATCACCAAGGGAAAAGAACTTTTCAATTCTTATTGTAAAGCCCGCGGCATCAATCTGGGCGAGATCGTGAAGCCGGAGTACCAGAGCGTTGTCATGAAGAAGTACGGTTTCATGGACTGGGATTCTCTGCTGGCGGCTATCGGACACGGCGCGCTCAAGGAAGGGCAGATCGCCAACCGGATGCAGGAACTTTACGATAAGGATCATCCGAAAGTCGTATCCAATGAAGAGGTTCTTGCGTCGATCGCGGAGAATAATGCCGGGCAGAACAGGCATATGAAAGCTGGCAGTAAAAACGGCATTGTGGTCAAGGGAATTCACGATGTGGCGGTCCGGTTCTCCAAATGCTGTTCTCCGGTACCGGGGGATGAAATTGTCGGTTTTGTCACCAGGGGGCGCGGAATCTCCATTCACCGTACGGACTGCATCAATGTGCTCAATCTGCCGGAGATCGAACGTCCGCGTTTGATCGAAGCGGAATGGGAACAGTCCGGAAAAGGCGCGGCCGGAGAGAAATATATTGCGGAAATTACGATTTTTGCCCATGACAGAAGCGGCCTTCTGGCGGATATCACCAAGACGCTGACCGAACGGAATGTGGATATTCTTTCTTTGAATACGAGGACGAATAAGCAGGGAGTTGCGACAGTGGCAGTTTCCTTTGAAATCAGCAGCAGGGAAGAACTCAATCAGATTGTTTCCAAGCTTCGCAATATCGGAAGCGTGATTGATATTGAACGAACGACAGGGTAAGCAAGGAACGAAGGAATTCTTGCGGTGAAAGGTGAAAACAGGGAGATGCAGGATGAGTGATATTAAGATCGGGCGCATGACGCTGGGCGTGTGCGCTACCAACTGTTATTTTTTGTACCGGGAAAACGCGTCGGATGTTATTTTTGTGGACCCGGGCGACCGGGGCGCGGATATTTATACGGCGCTTCAGAATAAGGGATTGCGCGTGGCGGCTATCCTGCTGACCCATGGACATTTTGACCATATCTGGGGCGCGGAGAAGCTTCGGGAGTTATCCGGCGCGAAAATCTATGCGCTGGATGCGGAAAAAGTGGTCTGTCAGGACGCATACGTGAACGTGTCCGCGCAGGCCGGAAGAAAGGCGACGATTGCGCCGGACGAATGGCTGACAGACGGACAGGAACTTTTGCTGGCAGGTATTTCGCTGAAGGTGATTGCAACGCCGGGACATACCATCGGAAGCTGCTGCTATTATGTGCCGGAAGCGGATTTTTTGATTGCAGGCGACACGCTTTTTGCAGGATCCGTAGGCAGAACGGATTTTCCTACAGGCAGCATGAGTAAGCTGATCCGCTCCATCAAAGACAAGCTGTTTGTCCTGCCGGAACAAACGAAAGTCTATCCGGGTCATGGTGAGGAGACCACCATCGAAGAGGAAAAACAGTACAATCCATTCTGTCAATAAGAAGGATTTTCCATTATGATCGTAGTAATTTTAAATGAAGACAAATTTGCATATGACATACACTCCCTGGTAAAAGCCTTCTATCCGGAACAGGATGTGAAGGTTTTTGTGGAAGGGGAAAAAGACCTGGCAAGCGATCCCGACCTGCCGTCTTTTTTTGTGCGCTTTGAGACGGATCATATCCGCGCTGGATTTTGGCCGCCGAAGGAACAGGCGCGCAGCGTCTATCTGTCCATGGAAGACAGGGTACGGGTGAAAAATGAGTTGAAGCAGCTTTTATACGGGCTGCTTTCTGAATTGACGAAAAAGCAGCTCCCCTGGGGGACGCTGACGGGAATCCGCCCCACCAAAATCGCCATGCAGCTTTTGGAAGAGGGGAAGACGGAAGAAGAAATTTCGGCATATATGCAGGAAACGTATCTGGCGTCCGAAGAAAAGACCGCGCTTTCCATTGAGATCGCCAAAAGGGAACGGGAGATTTTATCCGGGATTCACTATGAAAAAGGCTATAGTCTCTACATAGGAATTCCGTTCTGTCCCACCACCTGTCTGTACTGCTCTTTCACCTCATTTCCGATTTGCGCCTGGAAAAAGAGAGTGGGCGAATATCTGGATGCGCTGGAAAAGGAGATCGATTTTGTGCGGGAAGCCTGCCGGGATAAGATTCTGGACAGCGTTTATATCGGCGGTGGCACGCCCACCACGCTGGAGGCCGGAGAACTGGAGCGGCTTTTGTCCAAAATCAGAAACACCTTCGATTTCGGGCATGTGCAGGAGTTTACCGTGGAAGCGGGGCGCGCGGACAGCATAACGCGGGATAAACTGAAAGTGATGAAAAAGTACGGCGTGACCCGTATCAGCGTCAATCCCCAGACGATGAATCAAAAGACCTTAAAGCTGATCGGCAGACAGCATACGGTGGAACAGGTTGAAAAAGCCTTTCATATGGCGAGAGAAGAGGGATTTGACAATATCAACATGGATCTGATTCTCGGACTTCCCGGAGAGAATGAAGCGGATGTGGCTTACACGATCGAGCGGGTAAAGGCGTTAAACCCCGACAGTCTGACCGTCCATTCCCTGGCCGTTAAGAGAGCCTCCCGGCTGAGTCAGTGGATTCTTGAGAACGGTATTTCCACGCTACACAACACGGACGAGACGATGAAGATCGCGGCGGCGGGCGCTTATGATCTGGGCATGGAGCCTTATTATCTGTACCGGCAGAAAAATATGTCCGGCAATTTTGAAAACGTGGGTTATGCAAAGCCGGGCAGGGCCGGAATCTACAACATTCTGATTATGGAGGAAAAGGAATCCATACTGGCTCTGGGCGCGGGGACGATTTCCAAAGCGGTATTTGCGGACGGAAGGATCGAGCGTTGCGACAACGTCAAGGATGTGACGCTTTATATGGAGAAGATCGACGAGATGATTGCGCGCAAGCGGCAGTTGCTATTGAAAAATGAGGAAAAACAGTGTAGAATCGTAGAGAAATAGTGTGAGAAGGAGAGAAAGAGAGATGGCACTCAGCAAGAAGCCGGTGACCGGCATGAAGGATATTCTGCCTGCGGAGATGCAGTTGAGAGATTACTGTATCAGCGTGATCAAGGAAACTTATGGTAAATTCGGATTTACCTGTATCGATACTCCCTGCGTGGAAAACATTGCGAATCTGAGCAGCAAGCAGGGCGGCGAAAATGAAAAACTGATTTTCAAAATCTTAAAACGGGGAGAAAAGCTGAATCTGGAAACCGCGAAGGAAGAGGCGGATCTGGTGGACGGCGGCCTGCGTTATGACCTGACCGTGCCGCTGGTGCGTTTTTATTCCAATCATGCCAATGAACTGCCTTCTCCCTTCAAGGCGCTGCAGATCGGCAACGTCTGGCGCGCGGACAGACCGCAGAAAGGGCGTTACCGCCAGTTCATGCAGTGCGATATTGATATTCTGGGCGAACCCTCCAATCTGGCGGAGATCGAATTAATTCTGGCGACCACCACGACGCTGGGAAAGCTTGGGTTTAAAAATTTCCAGATCCGCATCAACGAAAGAAGAATTTTAAAGGCCATGGCGGCATACAGCGGATTTGAAGAAGAAGCGTATGATACCGTATTCATCATTCTGGATAAGATGGACAAGATCGGTCTGGATGGCGTCGCCGAAGAACTGGAAAAGAGCGGTTTTGCGAAAGAATCCATCGAAAAATATCTGGAACTGTTCCGGGGGCTGGAAACGGCGCAGGACGGCATTTCTTATCTGGCAGAGAAGCTGGACGGCTTTCTGGAAAAGGAAGTGGAAGAGAGCCTGCAGGAAATCATTGCCAGCGTGAAGGCGACGAAGTCTTCCGACTTTGAAATCGTCTTCGATCCCACGCTGGTGCGCGGGATGTCCTATTATACCGGAACGATTTTTGAAATTGCGATGCCCCAGTTCGGCGGAAGCTGCGGCGGCGGCGGCCGTTACGATAAAATGGTGGGAAGATTCACCGGAAACGATGTTCCCGCATGCGGATTTTCCATCGGCTTTGAGCGCATCATTTTAATCATGATGGAAAACGGCTTTCAGATCCCCGGACAGCCCCAAAAGACAGCCTATCTGATTGAAAAGGGCGTTTCCGGAGACGAACTGTGCAAGGTGATCGCACAGGCCCAGGAAGCCAGAAAGAACGGCGAGCAGGTGCTGATCGCCCGCATGAATAAGAATAAGAAGTTCCAGAAGGAGCAGCTTTCCAAAGAGGGATATGAAAAATTCGTGGAATTTTACAAAAATCCTTTGAAGTAAGAGAAAAACCGGCGGCGTTTGAAGGCAAGCGCACAGCCGGTGTGAAAATAGCAGGAGGCGTATGATGGCTGAGACAATGAAAGGATTAAAAAGAACCTGCCGCTGCGGCGAGGTGTCCGTTGAAAATGTGGGACAGACCGTTACCGTGATGGGGTGGGTTGCGAAGCAGAGAAATAAAGGCGGCATTATTTTCGTGGATCTGCGCGACCGGGCAGGTCTTTTGCAGGTGATTTTCGAGGAAGCGGACTGCGGCAGCGAGAATTTCGCAAAGGCAGAACGCTTAAGAAGCGAATTTGTGGTCGCTGTTGTGGGAAAAGTGGAGAGACGTTCCGGCGCGGTCAATGAAAATCTTGCCACGGGTGAGATCGAGGTGCGGGCAACGCAGGTGCGCATTCTGTCCGAGGCGCAGACCCCGCCCTTCCCGATCGAAGCCAATTCCAAAACCAAAGAGGATATCCGTTTGAAGTACCGCTATCTGGATTTGAGAAGACCGGATCAGCAGGAAAAGATCATTTTAAGAAGTAAAATCTGTGCGGTGTTCCGCAGATTTCTGACGGACGAGGGATTTTTAGAGATCGAAACCCCGATTTTGTGTAAGTCCACGCCGGAAGGCGCGCGGGACTATCTGGTGCCCAGCCGCGTGCATCCGGGTAACTTCTACGCGCTGCCCCAGTCTCCGCAGTTGTTCAAGCAGCTTCTGATGTGCTCCGGCTATGACCGGTATTTTCAGATTGCAAAGTGTTTCCGTGACGAAGACCTGCGCGCGGACCGCCAGCCGGAATTCACGCAGGTGGATATGGAACTTTCCTTTGTGGATGTGGATGACGTGATCGATGTAAACGAAAGAGTGCTGCAGTATGTATGCAGGGACGCCATCGGTTTGGAGATTGCTCTGCCGCTGCCCAGAATGAAATGGATCGACGCCATGAACCGTTACGGTTCCGATAAGCCGGATACCCGGTTCGGCATGGAACTGACCGATGTGTCCGAAGTGGTGGCTGACTGCGGTTTCGGCGTGTTCACAGGCGCGCTGGCAAACGGCGGCTCTGTCCGCGGCATCAATGCGAAGGGACAGGCTGGCATGCCCAGAAAGAAAATCGACGCGCTGGTGGACTTCGCAAAGGGCTATGGCGCAAAGGGCCTGGCTTATCTGGCGGTGCAGGAGGACGGTTCCTATAAGTCTTCTTTTGCAAAGTTTATGACCGAAGAACAGCTTGCGGCGCTGGTTGCGGCGATGGATGGACAGCCCGGAGACCTGCTGCTGTTTGCGGCGGATAAAACCAATATCGTCTGGAGCGTTCTGGGCGCGCTGCGTCTGGAACTGGGCGAGCAGATGGGCCTGATCGACCACAGCAAATTCAATTTCCTCTGGGTGGTGGAATTCCCGCAGTTTGAATGGAGCGAGGAAGAAAACCGGTTTATGGCGATGCACCATCCTTTCACCATGCCGATGGAAGAGGATCTGCCGCTTCTGGAAACCGATCCCGGCAAGGTGCGGGCGAAAGCCTATGACATCGTGTTAAACGGCGTGGAACTGGGCGGCGGCAGCGTTAGAATTTTCCAGGACGACGTGCAGGAAAGAATGTTTACGGCCCTTGGCTTTACAAAGGAAAGAGCGCACGAGCAGTTCGGCTTTTTGCTGGATGCTTTCAAATACGGCGTTCCGCCTCATGCAGGACTGGCTTACGGTCTGGACCGTCTGTGCATGCTTCTGACCGGCGCGGATTCCATCCGAGAGGTGATCGCTTTCCCGAAGGTGAAGGACGCTTCCGATCTGATGACGGATTGCCCGAACGTGGTGGACGAGAAGCAGCTTGAAGAACTGGGGATCGAAGTGTCAGGCGCAGAGGAAGAGGCTTAAAACCGGATATGCGCTGCGGGAAGGCCCGGCGCATACAATTTAAGAAAAATTTACGATTTCGTTAAAATTTTGAAACCGTTTCCCGTGTTATCATATGGAACAGGTGGGGATATGACAGGAAGATGTCCCCGATTCTATGATGACGGGGAGCGGTTTTTTGTATGCGGTCAAACGGAGGAGACAGGAATCTGGATTTGATTCTGGAAAAGGACAGAAGGACAAGCGGAAAGCAAAAAAGCGGCGTCCGCAGAGGAAATGCGGCGGATGTGCAATTGTGGACGGATGACCGGGATAAACAGCCGCAAAGGAGAAGATACAAAAGCCGGGAAGAAGAAATGCGTTACCGGAGAGAACTGCGCCGTAAAAAACGCCGCCGGCAGGTGTTTGTGACACGGATGGCGACGGGAATTCTTGCGTTTCTTCTGCTTTGCGGAATCGGAGCAGGACTGTGGAAAATCGGAAAAGCTTTATGGAAGAAGGTGGATTCGGCAGATTCCCTGACTGCAATGCAGATGCAGGAGGAGCAGCAGTTGATTTCGGGCAACCAGTCCCCCAAGCCCGTCATTCTGGAAGATTTTCTGACTCCCAACGAATATTCCAGGCCGGGGGAAGCGCTGCCGGAAGTGACGGAGATTTTTGTGCACTATACGGCAAATGCGGGGACAAGCGCCGCGCAGAACAGAAGCTATTTTGAAAATCTGGGAATCACCGGGGAGACCTCCGCATCCGCTCATTTTGTGATCGGCTCCGAGGGAGAGATCGTCCAGTGTCTGCCCCTTGATGAAATCGGCTATGCGGTCAAGGAACATAATTACAATTCCATTTCCATCGAATGCTGTTATCTGAAGGAGGACGGGAAGTTTGAAGACGCCACCTACCAGTCGCTGATCGCGCTTTTAGGGTGGCTGATGAAGGAATATGATCTGGGACCTTCCGCCATAAAACGTCATTATGACGCGTCCGGAAAGCTTTGCCCGCTGTATTATGTGGAGCATGAGGAGGCGTGGGAGCAACTGAAAAAAGACGTAGAGGAATATTTGTTGCAGTATGGCAGTGAGGAACTGTAACTGCAAAAATATCGTAAAAAGCATTTTACAAAGTATGATTTTATGATAGAATACCTAAGGAATAAATTTTACTTTAAAGCAGTAGAGGAGAGAAGTATATGATTCGCATTGGTATTTTAGGATATGGAAATCTGGGAAAGGGCGTGGAAAGCGCAATCCGCCAGAATCCCGATATGGAACTGGCGGCTGTGTTCACCCGCCGCAATCCGGAGAATATAAAGGTGAGAACCGAAGGCACAAAGGTGCTTGGCGCAGAGGAACTGGAGCGGATGCAGGATGCCATCGACGTGCTGATTCTGTGCGGCGGCAGCGCTACCGATCTTCCGGTACAGACGCCCAGATATGCGGCGATGTATAACGTGGTGGACAGCTTCGATACCCATGCAAAGATTCCGGAGCATTTTGCGGCGGTGGACAGTGCGGCGAAGGGAGCGGGCAAGGTAGGCGTCATTTCCTGCGGCTGGGACCCCGGCATGTTTTCCTTAAACAGACTGTATGCAAACTGTGTTTTACCCCAGGGCCATGATTATACGTTTTGGGGCAAGGGCGTATCTCAGGGGCATTCCGACGCAGTCAGAAGAATTGAAGGCGTGAAGGATTGCAGACAGTATACGATTCCGGTTCCGGAAGCGCTGGATGCGGTAAGGAGCGGTTCCAATCCGGAACTTTCCACCCGGCAGAAACATACGAGAGAGTGCTTTGTTGTGGCAGAAGAAGGCGCCGATTTGCAAAGAATTGAAGAAGAGATCAAAACCATGCCGAATTATTTCGCGGATTATGATACGACCGTACATTTCATCACGGAAGAGGAAATGAAGCGGGATCATAGCGGACTGCCTCATGGCGGCTGCGTCATCCGCACGGGGAATACCGGATGGGAGCAGGAAAACTCCCATGTGATCGAATACAGCTTAAAGCTGGATTCCAATCCGGAATTTACAGGGTCTGTCATCGCTGCATATGCGAGAGCGGCATACCGTATGAATCAGGAGGGGATGAGCGGCGCAAAAACCGTGTTTGATATCGCGCCCGCTTATTTAAGCGCAGAGAGCGGCGACTATCTGCGGGCGCATCTGCTGTAAAATGGATCGTAAGGCTGCTGCCGGCTCATGTTTGCGCCGGCAGCAGTTTTTTAAAAAGGGACGAATGACGGATATGAGAATATGATGGACAGATTCTGGGATTTTCTATTGGGAAAAAAAGCGGGAAAAAAGGAATATCATGAACTGGTAAAAACCGTCCGCAGATCGGACGCGGGAAAAAAGCAGGCCAGAGAGCAGTTAAAATCGATGATGGAATCCGATGATCCGGAGGTGCTCAATCAGATTGCCGAAGCCAGAATAAGGCTTTATTCCCAGGCGGCCTATGAAGGGGACGAGCAGGCGCAGTACAGGGTAGGGCTGTCCCAGGCGAAGCTGGGAAATAAGGAAGTTTCGCTGGAATGGCTGACCGGCCTTGCAAAGAAAGGCGATGTGAAAGCCATGAAGGCGATCGCCAGAGGATATGCGCAAAACGGCATTTACGGCTACAGCAGGGAAGAATACCGTCACTGGACGCAGAAGGCGGCGGAGGCGGGAGACGCGCAGGCCCAGGCGGATCTTGGTTTGTTTTATGCCGCTAAAAATGAAAAGCTGTCCCGGTACTGGTATCAGAAATCGGCAAAGCAGAACTGGCCCGCCGGCTGCGTGGGTCTGGGAAAAGCCTACTACAACGAAGCGCTATTGAGTTTTGGAAAGCAGGAAGACGGCAGGCGGGAAGCTTTGATGCAAAAAGCGGAGCAATACTTTTTGCTGGCGGCAAACGGTGCGGCGAAGAATCGGGATTTTGCCGCGGCATGTCATGAACTGGGCGTGTTTTATGAAACGACTGCGCCGGGAGAGGAAACGGCGAAACGCGCCGCTTATTTCTATTATCAGGCTTGGAGCGGCGGTAAGCAAAACGAAGACAGGGAAGCGTTTGAACGGATCCGGGATAAATACGGTCTGAAGGTTCATACGGAAGATCCGGAAAAATGGGAACATGAAATTTTCGGATAATTATTTGGCGGTGTCGGAACTGATATTTTCGGAAAAACGAATGGAAAACGAGGGTTGCGGTTATGGCAAAGAGAAGACGCAAAAGAGGCAGAAGAGGCGGATTTGAACCGCTGTTTGTGATCGTGCCGGCAGCGGCGGCGATCATTGTGATTATTGTGCTGGTCGTTCTGATTTTGAAAAAGGACAGTGACGTGGCGGCGGATGCGGAACCGGAAACGGCGGTGCAACAGGAAACGGAAGATATGACGTTATCGGAAGAAGCTGACGGCGAGGCGGAACCCGTAGAGGAAACGGAGCCGGAGACGGCTGCAGAAACGGATCCGGACGAAGAACTTCTGACGGCAGAGCAAAATGTTGCGGCGGAAGTGGGAAGTATGGATGACAGCGAGGACCCCCAGGCATCCACGAAAACGACGCAGGAAGGCGGAAGCGGCGCGGCCGTGGATGTGAGCGCCGTACAGGTGCCGGAGGGCGAGACAACCCGGGCGACGATCGGAATCGATGTATCCAAGTATCAGGGGACCATCGACTGGGCTGCGGTGAAAAACGCAGGCGTGGAATTTGCCATAATCCGTGTGGGATATCGGGCCAAGACGACGGGCGTTCTTTACGAGGATCCCGCCGCGCGGTACAATCTGCAGGAAGCGACGAAGAACGGAATCAAGGTCGGCGCCTATTTCTTTTCTTCCGCAATCACACAGGAGGAGGCGAAAGAAGAAGCTGCATGGGTTGCAAGTTTTATTGCAAAATATAAAATCACCTATCCGGTTGCTTATAACTGTGAGGATTTTTTGTCTTCGGACAGCAGACAGTATCAACTGACAAAGCAGGAGAGGACAAACCTTGCCTGCGCATTTTTGGACAGTATCGCCGCATATGGCTACAATCCGATGTTCTATGCGTCCCGGAATGAGATGGAAGGCTCCGCGCAGTGGGACATGGCAACCCTTACCGGCAAGTATAAAATATGGGTTTCCCAGTATCCGGACAAGCCCTATCCGGAGACGCCGGCGTCTTCTTACAGCGGGACTCATTCCATGTGGCAGTATACCAGTCAGGGGCAGGTTTCCGGGATTAAAGGAAAAGTGGATGTCAATGTGGCGTATTTCGGATACGATCAGGAGGCGGAGGCAAAGGACTCCACACCGGCGCAGGTTGTGGAAGCAAACCCTGAAATCGGCATCAATTTCACGGAAGTGGACGAACAGGTGACGGCGAAAGACGAGACGAATCTGCGCAATATTCCCACAACGGAAGGAAGCACGGTCGTGTATTTGCTGAAAAACGGCGAAACGCTGCAGCGCACGGGAATCGGAAGCAACGGCTGGGACCGTCTGATTTATAACGGGCAAAAGGTTTATGCGGTGCACAGCCTTTTGACGACGGATCTGACGGCAAAGCCGGCAGAGAGCGCAGGCGGACAGGATGCAGGCGCCGCACAGACGGACAGTTCTGTGACAAAGGTCGGAAATCTGACTTTTCAGACGGTGAGCGAGGCGGTGACGGCGCGGGATAAGGTGAATCTCAGGGATTTTCCCAGCACAGAAACCGGGAATATCGTAGGAACGCTCAGCTATGGAGAGGCAGTAGTGCGCACCGGAATATCCGGCAGCGGCGATACCGGATGGTCCCGGCTGGAGATCAACGGTCAGGTGGTCTATGCTTCGTCCAGACTGCTTGCGACCAGTATGGACTATAAGGAACAGGAAAAGATTACGAACGAGAATCCGGAAGCCGGCATGCATTTCGTGGCGGTGACGGGCACGGTGATGGCGAAGGACGGACAGACGAACCTGCGGACGTTGCCCACCACGAACGAGCCTTCCCAGGTGGTTGTTACGCTGACGGGGGATATGACGGCGCAGCGGATCGGCATCGATAAGGATAAAGGTTGGACAAAACTCAGCTATAACGGTCAGACGGTTTATGCGGTGACAAATTATCTGACCGTGGTGGAATGAGATTAGAGAAAGGGCGGATACGGCTTTATCTGGCGGATATCCGCCCTTTGCTGGAAGAAAAAGCGCAGCGCTGCGTTTATCAGCGCATGGATGAAGAGCGGCGGCAGAAAGCGGACGGATGTAAAGTGCCGGGAGTAAGAGCCGCTTCCCTTGGAGTCGGCTTTCTTGCGCAGTATGCGCTGGAAAAAAACGGCTATGAGGACTGCTGTGTCTGTTATCATGCGGGCGGGCAGCCGTTTGTCAGAAAAAAGTCCGCAAGGAACGCGGCTTTGGAACCGGCAGAATCTCCCGCATATATCAGTCTGTCCCATTCCGGCGATTATGCGGTGTGCGCGCTGGCCGCCGTTCCGGTAGGAGTGGATATTCAAAAAAAAGAACCCATCCGTGCCGTTATGCTCCGGCATTTTTTTTGTGAAGCAGAGCGGCTGGAATTTGAAAAGCGGCATGAACTGCCAAAGAGCGGTCTGAGGAATAAAGAACCTGTTTTTTTGCCCGATAAAGCGGCGGAGGAGTTTCTGCGGCTCTGGACTGCGAAGGAAAGCTTTATGAAGCTGACCGGAGAAGGCATGGCGATGGGATTTGCCAATCTGTCGGCGGATCTGGAAGAAGGCTTGATCCGGGAAAAGGGCGGATTGCAAAGAGTTGGCTTTATACGGGAGTATAAGGCGCCGGAGGAATATTATCTGACGGCATGCATTGGGAAAAGGTCTGGCATATTGTCTTAAAATGTGATATAAAAGATAGCAGCGAACTTAAGGAAACGAGGAACCATTTACATGCTGAATCAATTTTCAAGAACGGAATTACTGGTCGGCAAAGACAATATGGAACGGCTGTCTGGCGCAAGAGTGGCAGTGTTCGGAATCGGCGGAGTGGGCGGTTATGCGGTGGAGGCGCTGGCCAGAAGCGGAATCGGCACGCTGGACCTGATCGACGATGACAAAGTCTGTCTGACCAATATCAACCGCCAGATTTATGCCACCAGAAAGACGGTGGGAAAATATAAGGTGGATGTGGCGAAGGAACGGATTCTGGAGATCAATCCGGATGCGGCAGTGAACACTTATCAAACTTTTTATCTGCCGGAAACGGCGGATCAGTTCGATTTTACGCAATATGATTACGTGGTGGATGCGATCGATACCGTGACGGGAAAGCTGACGCTGGTGGAAGAGGCGCAGAAGGCGGGCGTGCCCATCATCAGCTCCATGGGAGCGGGCAATAAAATGGAACCGTCGCTTTTTGAGGTGGCGGATATCTATGATACCTCGGTCTGTCCGCTGGCAAAGGTGATGCGCAGAGAATTGAAAAAACGCGGTATTTCCCATCTGAAGGTGGTTTATTCAAAGGAAAAGCCTCTGACGCCGGTTGAGGATATGGCGGTTAGCTGCCGTACCAACTGTATTTGCCCGCCGGAAACGGAAAGAAAATGTACCCAGCGCAGACAGATTCCGGGAAGCATTGCGTTTGTGCCTTCCGTAGTCGGACTGATCATCGCCGGGGAAGTGGTGAAGGATCTGATGAAAGGACAGGGAAACGGAAAGGTTTAGGCTTTGAGGATGGACAGGCAAATAGATATCACGTATCAGGAAATGACAAAACTGCCGAAGGATTCCTGTTTACTTGTGGATACCAGAGACGAATCTGCGACGGAGTACGGCATGATTCCGGGCGCAGTGCGCATTGCGGAAAATGAACTGGAGGACAAGGCGGCGGCTCTGCCGGCAGATAAAAAAATCATTCTTTACTGCGCCCGCGGCATTTTCAGCAGAGAGTGGGCGGAAGAACTGCGGGAAAAGGGGCTTGACGCTTACAGCCTAAAAGGCGGATATGCGGGATGGCTTCTGGAACGCATGCGGGAAGCGCAGGAAGAAGAAAAAGATAAGCCGGAGTCAAAAGCGAAGGAAGTGGAAGAGGGAATCCGGAAGAAATTCCACAAACAGCTTTTTTCAAGGTTCGCCAAAGCGATCAATGTTTATGATCTGGTTCAGGAAAACGATAAGATTGCGGTCTGCATTTCCGGCGGCAAGGATTCCATGTTGATGGCGAAGTTGTTTCAGGAATTAAAGCGGCATAATAAATTTCCGTTTGAACTGGTATTTCTGGTGATGGACCCGGGCTATAGCGAATTAAACCGGAAGGTGATCGAAAACAACGCAAAGCTTTTGGACATTCCGATCACGGTTTTTGAGTCCGATATTTTCGAGGCGGTCTATGAGGTGGAGAAGTCGCCCTGCTATCTGTGCGCCAGAATGCGGAGAGGTTATCTCTACAGCAGAGCGAAGGAACTGGGCTGCAATAAGATTGCGCTGGGGCATCATTACGACGATGTGATCGAAACGATTCTGATGGGGATGCTTTACGGCGCGCAGATGCAGACGATGATGCCGAAGCTGCACAGCACGAATTTTGAAGGAATGGAACTGATCCGCCCCATGTATCTGATCCGCGAGGACGATATCAAAAAGTGGAGGGATTTTTATGATCTGCACTTCATTCAGTGCGCCTGCCGCTTTACGGATACCTGCACGACATGCAGACCGGACGGAAGCAGCGTGTCCAAACGAATGGAAATAAAAAGGCTGATTGCCGATATGAAAAAGACCAATCCCTTTGTGGAAAGCAACATTTTTAAGAGTGTGGAGAATGTGAATCTGAGCACAATTATCGCCTATAAGGAAAACGGAATCCGGCATCATTTTCTGGACGGTTATGATAAAAAATGACAGTTCTGCGGCTAAAAACCGGCAGCCCTGAATTGATATCAGGAATGCCGGTTTTTATCGTTACTGTTTTATCGTGATTGTTTTACAAAGAAAACTGATTTTTAAGATGGATTTTCTTCTTTCTGCTCCGGATTCGAGTTGTCGTTCTGGTCCGTATCATGAATTCCCTTCAGCAGTTCCGCGGGATTTTCTTCGGCTGCAGGTTCCGGCAATATCATACGCACTTTGGTGACCCGGTTTTGTTCCACCGCTTCCACAGAGAGCGTGATGCCGTCCTGTGTCGTCACACGGTCGCCGGGCTGGGGCATGCGGTCGAGAATCTCGATGATGATGCCGCCGATGGAATCATAGTCTTCACTTTCCAATTCCGTGCCGATGGCGTCGTTGATGTCGGAAAGTTTCATGCCGCCCTCTACCAGATATTCGCGGTCGTTGATTTCCTGAATGAGATCCTTTTCATCCTCATCGTATTCGTCGCGGATCTCGCCTACAATTTCCTCCAGCAGGTCTTCCAGCGTAATCATGCCGACGCAGGAGCCATATTCATTTAGGACAAACGCGACGTTAAAAGGCTGTTCCCGCATTTCGATCATCAGGTCCGCCGTTTTCTTATACTCATAGGTATAATAGGCGTCGCGGAGAATGTCGCGGATGCGGAAGTTCTCTCTGTCAGCGACAAACATGAAGTCCTTAATGTTGACAAGTCCGATCATGTTGTCATTGTCGTCCTGATAAACAGGAATTCTGGTGTACATATTATCCTTAAAAATGGAAAACAATTCGTCATAACTGGCTTCCACATTCACCGTGCTCATATCGATGCGGGGGATCATGATATCCTTTGCGACCGTATCTGAGAATTCAAACACGTTATAGATCATTTCCCGTTCTTCCGTTTCGATGACGCCGTCTTCATGGCTCACGTCCACATAGGTTTTTAATTCTGTTTCCGTCATCTGGGAAAGCTTCTTGTTGGGATCAATGTGAAGCAGAAACATGATGCCGTGGGACAGCTTATCCACGATGAAAATAACAGGGGTCAATACCTGCATCAGACTGTATATGATTCTCGCATAGGCCAGCGCCAGTTTCTCACCGGAGAGCATTGCCGCATTCTTCGGCACGATTTCCCCGAAAAGCAGGATGACCAATGTCAGAATTCCGGTGGAAATACCGACGGCAGAACTTCCGAAAAGCCTCGTTGTAAAAACCGTGATAATTGAGGAGGCGGAAATATTGACGATATTGTTGCCGATCAGAATGGCGGAAATCATCTTGGAATTGCGGTCCAGGACTTTCTGCAGGACAATGGCCCTTTTATTGCCTTCCTCCACCAGGGAACGGATTCTCACCCTGTTTGCGGTTGTGAGAGCTGTCTCGGCGGAAGAGAAGAAGGCGGAAAGGCCTACCAGAACCACCACAGACAGAAGTTGTATGACACCAGAGGTATCCAAAAAAAATCACTCCTTTTTGTTATTTATCATATTTTTTTATATGCAATCTTACAGAAATTGCGGACGTTTGTCAAGTTCAGCCTGTGTTCAGAATATACATTTACTACCGGTACGTTCCGGAACTTCTGCCGGCGCCGCCCTGTCTGTCCGCCATGCCAAAGCCCGGGGCTTCGCTTTCGGGCACGCTTGCGCTCGGAGAAGTGCGTAGCAGTACATAACGCCGCACGGGACGCGGCGTAAGTACTGACGCATTTCTGACGGCCCGGGCAGCGAAGCCCCGGGCTTTGGCATGGCGGGCAGGCAGGGCGGCACCATCAGAAGTTCCGGATGAAAACCGGCACCTAATGTAGAGAAAGAGGAGTGAATATGGAGAGATCAGGCAGAATGGAAAAAAAGGTTGCCCGGCTGCCAGTTGCACTGGCGAAGTGCCTGCTGGCATCTTATTTGCTGACCGGAGCGGCTCTGTTGCTTTTGGCTTTGCTTTTGTACCGGTTTCAGCTATCGGAGCAGATTGTGAATATCGGTATTATTGTCATTTACGTGATAGCCGCTTTTCTGGCGGGGTTTCTGAGCGGAAAATGCACGCAGGAACGCAGGTTTTTGTGGGGGCTAATTGCAGGCGGATTGTACTTTGCGGTGCTGGCGCTTCTGACGTTGCTTGCGAATCACGGATTCAAGGATCTCAATACGCATTTTTTCACAACCCTGATGATCTGCGCCGGAAGCGGTATGCTGGGCGGCATGGTGAGTTAAGACGGCGCAAAACCGCCCCGATTTAATTTCATAGATTTTTTGAAAAAATACTTTTCCTGTATTCTTTTTTATGGTATACTTATCAGAGTTTTAAAACAATAGGAGGTAATGCGAGATGAAGCACATCAAGACATTAACGACAAGAAACCTGAAAGAGTCCATGAAGAAGGGCGGTTGCGGAGAGTGTCAGACGTCTTGCCAGTCTGCATGCAAGACATCCTGTACAGTAGGCAACCAGAGCTGCGAGAAAGTAAAATAAGCAGAAAAGGCGGTTTATAAGCAGCGATGAAACATCGCTGCTTATTTGTGCGAATTCATATAAGTGTGGACATTGAGAGGACATGATTTGTGATACACCAGTATAAGAATAACGGCTACAATATCGTGATGGATGTCAACAGTGGCTCTGTTCATGTTGTGGACGATATCGTATATGATGTGATTCCTCTGGCGGAGCAGCTTGTCAGGGAAGGCGTGGAAGACGCGGATACGATTACTGCGGCGCTGGAAGCCTGTCAGCAGTTGAACTGGCCCCATGAGGAAATAAGAGAGGCCGTCGGAGAAGTGCTGGAACTGAAACGGGACGGCGCTCTTTTTACGGAAGACATTTATGAAAATTACATCGGCAATTTCAAAAACCGGCAGACAGTAGTCAAAGCGCTGTGCCTGCATATCGCCCATGACTGCAATCTGGCCTGTCAGTATTGTTTCGCAGAAGAAGGCGAATATCACGGACGGCGGGCGCTGATGAGTTTTGAAGTGGGAAAAAAGGCGCTGGACTTTCTGGTGGCGAATTCCGGCAACCGCATCAATCTGGAAGTGGATTTCTTCGGCGGCGAGCCGCTGATGAACTGGCAGGTGGTCAAGGACCTGGTCGCTTACGGCAGGAGCCTGGAAGAGCCTTATCATAAGAAATTCCGCTTTACCCTGACGACAAACGGCGTGCTTTTAAACGACGAGGTGCTGGAATTTGCGAATAAAGAGATGAGCAATGTGGTGTTGAGCATCGACGGACGCAGAGAAGTGCACGATAGAATGAGGCCGTTTCGGAACGGGCAGGGCAGCTATGATCTGATCGTGCCGAAGTTTCAGAAGGTGGCTGAAAGCCGGGGCCAGACAAACTATTATGTGCGCGGTACGTTTACCCGCAATAATCTGGATTTTGCAGAAGATGTGAAGCATCTGGCCGATCTGGGATTTGAGCAGATTTCCGTGGAGCCTGTGGTGGCGGATCCGAAGGAGCCCTATGCGCTGCAGGAAGAGGATATTCCGAAGCTTCTGGAAGAATACGATAAGCTGGCGGCAGAACTTTTAAAACGCCGTAAAGAGGGAAGAGGCGTGAATTTTTTCCACTTCATGATCGACTTAAGCGGCGGCCCCTGCGTGGCAAAGCGCTTGTCCGGCTGTGGGTCCGGTACGGAGTATCTGGCGGTGACGCCCTGGGGAGATTTCTATCCCTGCCATCAGTTCGTGGGCAATGAGAAATTTTTGCTGGGCAATGTGGACGGCGGCATCGTGCGCAAAGATCTGGTGGACGAGTTTAAATGCTGTAACGTATATGCAAAAGAAAAGTGCAGGAACTGTTTCGCGAAGTTTTATTGCAGCGGCGGATGCGCAGCCAATTCCTACAACTGTCACGGCAACATCAACGACGCTTACGATCTGGGATGCGAATTGCAGAGAAAGCGTGTGGAATGTGCGATTATGATAAAAGCGGCGTTAGCCGATGAAGAAGAATAAGGAGAACAACAAAGATGAGCAAGAAAAGAGGGATTATTACCCTGATCGTTGCGGTTGTGGCGCTCGCCGCATTCACGTATGTATGCGTGTTTGGCCTGGACAGCGGAAAGACCGGTTCCGCCGCCAACATCAAGCAGGGACTTGATCTGGCAGGCGGCGTCAGCATCACCTATGAAGTGGTGGGAGACGAGGAACCCAGTTCGGAAGACATGAACGATACGATCTTTAAGCTGCAGCAGCGTGTGGAAAATTATTCCACGGAGGCGCAGGTTTATCAGGAAGGCAGCGACCGTATCAACATTGAGATTCCCGGCGTTTCCGATGCCAACGCCATTTTGGAAGAACTTGGAAAGCCCGGTTCCCTTTCCTTTTACAATTCCAGCTTTGAAGAAGTGCTGACAGGTACCGATGTGGCGGATGCACAGGCGGGCTACCAGCAGGACAACATGGGAAATCAGGCCCCGGTCGTTTCTCTGACGCTTACGGAAGAAGGCGCTGAAAAGTTTGCGGAAGCGACAAAAGCGGCTTATCCCACGAATGATGTCATTTACATCATATATGACGATTCCATTGTCAGCATGCCTTCCGTACAGGCTGAGATTACGGACGGACATGCGGTGATCAACGGAATGTCCTCTTATGAGGAGGCCGAAACACTGGCTTCCACGATCCGTATCGGCGGCCTGAAACTGGAACTTCAGGAACTGCGTTCCAATGTGGTGGGCGCACAGCTTGGCTCTGCGGCGGTGAAGACGAGCCTGATTGCAGGCGCGATCGGTCTTGTGATCGTCATTGTTTTCATGATCGCAGTATATTGGATTCCGGGTGTTGCCAGCGCTCTTGCGCTGTGTCTGTACACCGCAATAATGGTGCTGCTGCTCAACGGCTTTGATCTCACACTGACGCTGCCGGGTATTGCGGGTATTATCCTTTCAATCGGTATGGCGGTTGACGCCAACGTCATCATTTTCGCCCGCATCCGTGAGGAAATCGCAACCGGTAAAACGGTTAAATCCTCCATCAATATCGGCTTTAAGAAAGCGTTGTCCGCAATCATCGACGGCAACGTAACGACGCTGATTGCGGCGGCTGTTCTGGCGATTATGGGAACCGGTACGATTAAAGGATTTGCGCAGACGCTGGCTTTGGGTATTGTCGTTTCCATGTTTACGGCGCTTGTTGTGACAAAGCAGATTCTGAACGCGTTTTATGCGATCGGCTTCCAGAACGAGAAGTTTTATGGCCGCACAAAAGAGAAAAAACCCATCGATTTCCTGTCCAAAAAAGCGGTGTTCTTTGTTATTTCCGCAGCCGTTATCATTGCAGGCTTCGTCTTTATGGGCGTGAATAAGTCTCAGACAGGCAATGTTTTAAATTACAGCCTGGAATTTTTGGGCGGAACATCCACCAATGTGACCTTCAATGAGGATTTGAGCATTGAGGAACTGGATGAGACCGTGGTTCCCGTGATCGAGGAGATCAGCGGCGATCCCAATGTCCAGACACAGAAGGTGCAGGGCACAAATGAAGTTATTTTTAAGACAAAGTCCCTTACGGTAGAGCAGAGACAGGAACTCAATACCGCTTTGGCGGAACAGTTTGGCGTGGATGAAGAGACGATCATGGCGGAGACGATCAGTTCCACCGTCAGTTCGGAAATGAGATCAGGCGCGATTCTGGCAGTGCTGGTGGCGGTTATCTGTATGCTGATCTATGTGTGGTTCCGGTTTAAGGATGTGCGTTTCGGCGCCAGCAGCGTACTCGCGCTGGTGCATGACGTGCTCGTTGTGTTGGCCTTTTATGCGATTGTGAAGGTTTCCGTGGGCAATACCTTTATCGCCTGCATGCTGACCATCGTGGGTTATTCCATCAATGCGACGATCGTTATTTTTGACCGCGTCCGCGAGAACATGCAGCTGGAAGGCAGCAAGGCTGATCTGAAGAATCTGGTAAATAAGAGTATTTCCCAGACGCTGACCAGAAGTATTTTCACCTCTCTGACCACTTTCATCATGGTGGCGGTGCTCTATGTGCTGGGCGTATCCAGCATTAAGGAATTTGCGCTTCCGCTGATGGCGGGCATTGCCTGCGGCGCGTACTCATCCGTTTGCCTGGCAGGCGCGATGTGGTATCTGATGAAAACGAAGATCGTGAAAAGTGATAAATAAAAATCGTTTCGTTTAAAAGGAACGGGCCGGGATACCGCATTGGTGCGGCCCCGGCTTTTCTTTTTAGTCAGGAAATTAAGCTTCCTGTCTGAAAAGAAAGGCCGGAGATGCGCAGGCGTTTGACGGAAAGGGAAGTGAAAGAGGACGGCAGAAGATGGCAAAGTGGTTTGTGGCGGCGAAAAAGGCAGATTTTAATCAGATAGCGGAGCAATTCGGCATCAGTCCGGTGCTGGCGCGGATTATCCGCAACAGGGATGTGATCGGGGAAGAGCAGATTCGGAAATACTTAAGCGGTACGTTGGATGAATTATATGATCCGCATCTGTTAAAAGGGATGGATCAGGCGATTCCTTTATTGCAGCAGAAGATAAAGGAGAAGAAGCGGATCCGGGTGATCGGCGATTATGATGTGGATGGGATATGTTCCGCCTTCATTTTAAAAAAGGGACTCAAAACCTGCGGCGCTATGGCAGACACGGCGATTCCCCACCGGATGAAGGACGGCTACGGGCTGAATGAACATCTGGTGGAAGAAGCGTGGCAGGACGGGATCGATACGATCATAACCTGCGACAACGGAATTGCGGCTGCCGCGCAGGTTGCGCTGGCAAAGGAACACGGAATGACGGTGATCGTGACGGATCATCATGAGATTCCCTATGAAGAGCGGGCAGATGAAAACGGCGGACCGTCCGTCCGGCGATACATTTTGCCGCCGGCGGATGTGGTGATCGATCCGAAACAGGAAGGGTGCTCTTATCCCTGGCGGGAGATCTGCGGGGCCGTCGTTGCGTTTAAAGTGATACAGCAGCTTTTTGAGGCGTTCGGTCTGCCCGGCCTGCAGAATGTGGGCATAAAAGCGGGTGCGCAGGAGTGCCCAAAACAGCCGGTACAGGCGTCAAAAGCGACGGGCGTGCTGGAAGAACTTCTGGAATTTGCGGCGTTTGCGACGGTATGCGACGTGATGCCCCTGCAGGATGAAAACCGGATTCTTGTCAGACACGGGCTGGAACGGATGCAGAACAGCAAAAATGCAGGATTAAAGGCGTTGATGGAGGTGAACGGGATTCTGCCCGACGGGAAAGGAAAGAAGCTGGGCGCTTTTCATCTCGGATTTGTGCTGGGGCCCTGCCTGAACGCTTCCGGCAGGCTGGATACCGCATCCAGGGCGCTGGAACTTCTGGAATCAGAGTCCAGGGAAGAAGCTGTTCCAAAGGCGGCTTTTTTAAAGCAGTTAAACGACAGCCGCAAGGAAATGACGGAGAATTTCGTAAAAGAGGCCGTGGAATTGATTGAAAACAGTCCGATCAGAGACGACCGGGTGCTGGTGATCTTTCTGCCCGATTGTCATGAGAGTATCGCGGGAATTATCGCGGGGCGGATCAGGGAACGGTATTACAAACCGGTTTTTGTGCTCACCAGAGCGGAAGAGGGACTCAAAGGAAGCGCCCGCTCCATTGAGGGGTATCACATTTTTGAGGAAATGACGAAATGCAGGCGCTTTTTTACCAAATACGGCGGACATAAGATGGCCGCGGGATTGTCCATGCGGGAGGAAGATCTGGAAGCTTTCCGAAGAGAGATCAATGCGCTGTGCACGCTGACGCCGGATGACATGCAGGAAAAGATCCACATCGATGTGCCGATGCCGGTGTCCTATGTGAGTTTTTCGCTGGTGGAAGAGTTAGAAAGGCTGGAACCTTTCGGGACCGGAAATCCCAAGCCCGTATTCGCACAAAAGGATCTTTTATTCCTTTCTGCCAGAGTGCTGGGAAAAACGGGAAACGCAATCCGGTTTACGGTGATGGATGATCTGGACAAACGGTGGGAAATGATGTATTTTGGCAGTAGAGAGAATTTTGAGACTTACGTGTCGGGAAAATGCGGCAGAAAGAAGCTGGAAGAATTGTATGAAGGACGCAGCACGGGGTTTTTGCTGAACGTCGTGTATTATCCGGGCATCAATACTTATCAGGGAAATTCCAGGCTGCAGCTTGTGATGCAGCATTATATGTAAAGCTTAAGAACAGGCTGACCTGCAGCGTCGCCGCCGGACAGTCTTTGTTCCCGGGAAGGAGAAGGGTGAAATGATACTGACAGTGACTTTAAATCCTGCGATCGATAAAACTTATAGCACGCAGGAACTGATTGCCGGACATGTGAACCGGATGAAGAGCATGAAAAATATCCCCGGCGGGAAGGGGATCAATGTGAGCAAAATTCTGTGCCAATATGCCTGTCCGGTCTGCGCTACGGGCTTTCTGGGCGGTTACACAGGTCAATGGATCGAAGAGAAGATTAAAGAGATGGGAATTGTCTGCGATTTTGTCAAAACGCAGCAGGATACCCGATGCAGCATGAACATTGTGGGGAGCGACGGATTTGTGACGGAAATTCTGGAGCCGGGTCCTGAGATTATGCCGGAAGAGCGGCTCACCTTTCTGGGAAAATACCGGGAGTTGGTACAGAAATGCGAACTGGTTGTGATGTCGGGAAGCGCGGCGCCGGGGCTTCCGGAAGAAATCTATGCGGAACTGATCGATATTGCGGCTGCCTATGAAAAACGGGTGATTCTGGATACCAGTCTGAATTTGCTGGCAAAAGGAATCGGGGCAGGCCCCTGGCTGGTGAAGCCCAATCGCAGGGAACTGGAATATCTGGCGGGGCATCGCTGCAGCGGTCAGCATGAAATTCTGATGGCGGCGCAGACGCTTCTGGATCAGAATGTGACCTATGTGGCGGTTTCTGTCGGGGAGAAGGGAATGTACCTGCTTTCCCATGACAGAAAGCTGTTTGCGAGAGCGCCCAGAGTCAAGACTGTGAATACGGTGGGCTGCGGGGACAGCGCATGCGCGGCGTTTGCGATGTCCGCATTAAAGGGAGAAAACATGGAAGAAATGCTTCGCAGGGCGGTGGCGTTGTCCGCCGCGAACGCAACGACGATGGAGAGCGGCAATATTCCTCAGGAACTGGCAAAAGAACTGGAAGATTCTGTCAGCGTGGAAAATCTTTAGAGTTAGTTTAGAAGTTTTAGAAGTTTTTTATAGATTGGACATATTTTGCACACATTTTTTCGGTATTATAAATACAGATAGTTGAACAACTCACTATCTCCCCCCTCATAAGAAAAGTGAAAAGCCCCGCAGCGATGCGGGGCTTTTCACTTGTAATGCCCTGTGGTTTGGTATAAGATGAACATAATGAATTCGGGAAAAGTCGCTAATCATACGGCTTTCGGACGGAGATTACGGATAAAGACAGGAGCAGGACGGGATGCGCCCTTTCAGATTGAAAACCGCCGCGCGCGGCAAAACATTTTTTTTAAAACACAGAGGTCTTCTGATTCCACTTTTTTTGGCGCTGCTTGTGGAAGCGACGGTCTGTCAGCTTTCTTTTTGGAGCACATTGTTCCAAAAATGGACGGATATATCCGGAGAGATGGAATTTGTAAGCGGCTATGTGACGATTGAGGATATGGAGACGGCTGCAGCGCAGGGGAATATCCCGGCGGACGAACAGGGATATCTGCACGAACAGGACGGCGCGCTTTTACTTCGCTGGAAAAATATGGGCCGGAAGGTGGACCGGATTCATCTGGATCTTGATATTCCGGAAGGCTGTCTGGTGAAGGCCGCGGTTTTTATGCAGGATGAAGGAAACCGTTACATATATCAACTGGGAACGGGAAGAGTCCTGCTCGCAGGCGTGGAGGAAAACGGCTGGATGAAGGTTTATCCGTATGGAGAAACGGACAATCTGTATTTGCGTCTGGAAACCGCGGACAGGTATGGCAATGCGGCCGCGGGAAGCATGGGAGAACTGACGGTTAAGATAAACGGAGTGGAAATCAACGGGCGGATGCCTTTTGCGCTGCGTCCGGCGCGCCTGCTGTTTCTTTTTGCTCTGTTTTTCCTGCTTTATGGTCTTTCGGAAAGGAATAGATTTGCGGGGGTTTTGTTTGAGGCGGGGAAGGAAAACAGAAGCGGTCGAAGAAAACGAAGGGCGACGGTCTGGCTGTTTACGGCCGGACTGATCGCGCTGGCATTTTTCTTCGTGCGCATGAATCCGTCCTGTCAGAAAAATCTGGCGGTTCATCATGCCCAGTATCAGGAACTGGCTGTGGCGATCAGTCAGGGCAGGGTGAGCGTGGGGGAGGCAGATCCCGCTCTTTTGGAAGTGGAGAATCCATATGATACGATCTGTCTTCAGGCAAACGGGATTCCTTATCAGGCGGATTATGCCTATTATGACGGGAACTATTATGTGTATTTCGGAATTGTGCCCGAACTTTTGCTCTACTTGCCCTATTATCTGCTGACGGGAAAGAACCTGCCCAATTATCTGGCTGTATTTTTCTTCTTTGCAGGATTTATTGCGGCATCGGCAGGGCTGGTTTATGAACTGATGAAGCGCTTTTTTCCCAGACTGCCTTTTTATCTATACGGCGTCGCGGTTTTTATGCTGGTGGGCAGCTATTCCTATTTCTATCTGTTGATCCGTCCCGATCTGTACCATGTGCCCATCGCGGCGTCCTGCATGTTTACTGCCGCCGGGCTGTGGTGCTATCTGGCCGGTTTAAACCGGGAAAGAGGAAAAACGATGCTTTATGCGGCAGGTTCGCTCTGCCTTGCCCTCACCGCCGGATGCAGGCCGCAGTTTGTTTTGTTTGCGCTTTTGGCATTGCCCCTGTTTTGGGAGGAAGTGTTTGAAAAAAGAAATCTTTTTTCAAGAAAAGGCGCCATACAGACGGCTGCGCTGGCTCTTCCTTATGCCGCGGTGGCCGCCGGCCTGATGTACTATAATGCGATACGGTTCGGAGCGCCCTTTGATTTCGGGGCGGCTTACAGCTTGACCAGCAACGACATGACCCATCGGGGGTTTAATCTGGAACGGATTCTTTACGGAATGTGGTATTTTCTGTTGGAACCTGCCCGTCTGGAAGCGGCTTTTCCGTATCTGAAAAGCGTTTCCATTGAGACGGACTATCTGGGCAGGATGGTGAGCGAAAGTAGCTTTGGCGGGATTTTTGCCTGCAGTATGCTGGCGTGGCCCGCATTGCTTCTGATCTTGCTGCGGACCAAAAAGCGCGCTGAATGCCGGACGGTCTTTTGGACCGGCATTGCTTCGGCTTTTGTGGCTGTAGTGATCTGTGCGGCGGACGCGACGGGGGCGGGAATTTTGCAGCGGTATAGCAGCGACATTTCCCTCGGCCTTTTTCTGGCGGCCGTAATCGGCCTTTTTCTGGTGGCGGAACGGGCGATGGAAAAAAAGATAACCGGTGCGTTTCTTACATGGCTAAAGGTGGCATTGATTTTGCATGGCGTCTTTTTGTTTTTGGTTTTGATACAAACGGATGGCAGCATAAATCTGCTGACAGGAGATCCGGTTATGTATTATAAAATCTGCGCGATGCTGCGCTTTTGACGGGGAAAGAAGAGGAATAAGAAAAGATAGTCGATTAAGAAGGGCGTGGATGTAAGGTTTACGCCGTTGGAAAATTGTGATAAAATGATGATCCGGGAGTTTTATTTTCTGTTCGAAACGTTCCGGAAGCCGATAGATTACGGCGGTAAGAAGCGGATGTTGGTCGAGAAAGACACAAAATGGTTGAATAAATAAGCGTGTTCAACGTATGTATGAGGCGCGCATCGCAGCGCGCAGATCGGATTGTAAAATGCGGAAGAAGAGATTGACATGGTTGATGGCGGCGGGATTTTTTGCAGTAGTTGCATGGATGCTGCCGGCGGCCGGGGTGCGGGCGCAGGCACAGGAACCGTCTGCGATCTATGTGCAGATGCCCGGTTTTGTGGTGGAGCAATGGAACGTCCGGCGTCCGATGGCAGTATATCAGGATGCGGTGGTAAGAGTATTGCCGGACCAGAACCAAAAGGAACTGGGCCGGGTGGAAAAAGGGCAGTTCGTCAATGCCTGGGGGCAGACGGATACCGGCTGGTATTTTATTGAGTGCAACGGAACGCTGGGTTATGTGAGATATGAAGCGGCGGCTTTTGCAACCCAGGAGCAGATTGCCCAGGCGCAGGCGCAGGCTGCGGCATTGGCGCAGCAGCAGGCGCAGGAAGCGGCCCTGGCACAGCAGCAGGCCCAGGCGGCGGCTTTAGCGCAGCAACAGGCGCAGGCGGCAGCGGCCCAGGCGGCGCAGATTGCAGCGGCGGCAGCACAGCAGCCGGCGGTAACAGCGGGCATCGTATTTATCGGTGATTCCCGGATGGTCACCCTGAAAGAGGCGGTGGAAAATAATCTGGGGCCGTGTCCGGCGGCGGTCATTGCAAAGAACGGAAGCCGGTACGAGTGGTTTTGCGATACGGCGATTCCCCAGGGCGATAAGATTATCGGAAAAGGCAGCAAGGTTGTCATTAACATGGGTGTGAACGATCTGTCCAATGCGGATAAATATGCCCAGATGGTCAACTACTGGGCGGCGGTATGGGCGGCGAGGGGAGCGAAGATCTATTACGCTTCCGTCAATCCTGTATGGGCGAACAGCTATGGCATGACGGAAGAACGGGTACAGCTTTTTAATTCCCTGCTGCAGTCCCAGTTGATTCCTCAGATAACCTGGCTGGACAGTCACACGTATTTACTGCAGACCGGCGTGCATGCGACGGACGGAGTGCATTATAAAGACGACACCAATCTGGTGCTGTATAATTACTACATGACGATGATCGGCGCAGTCTGATGTGACAGTTCATCCGGAGGCTGAACTGTTACAGTCTGACGGCTCGTTCCGTTAAAACCCTGAAAATTAGTTCTTGACAGATCGCTTTATTCACGGTATGCTGGTTTTAATTGAAGAAGAAAACCTGTGAGAAAGATGAGTAGGCATTGGTGAATATTTCAGAGAGCCGCTGCGGATGGGAATGCGGTATAGGAACCTTTGTTGAATGGCCTTTTGAGGCTGACCCGAACTTTTAGTAGGCGTCGGCGGGAGTCCGAACCCGTTATCAAGTCGGCGTGCATTGTTGTGCATGCATACGTAAGTATGGAGAAAGTGGACTTTCAGTCAATTTGAGTGGTACCGCGATAAGGAATGATTCTTAGCGTCTCAAATCCTGTTTTACAGCAGGGTTTGAGATTTTTTTATACTTAAAATAAGCATTTTCGCAGAACGGAAAATAAATAAATGCCAATCAGGAAAAGGAGAGTAATTATGGCAACGAATGAAAAAATTCCCTACAAAATTTATTTGGAGGAGAGCGAGATCCCGAAACAGTGGTATAATGTGCGGGCCGATATGAAAAATAAGCCGGCGCCTCTGTTAAATCCCGGAACGCTGCAGCCGATGAAATTTGAAGAACTGCGTCCCGTATTCTGTGATGAACTGATCAGACAGGAGTTGAACGATACGGATGCGTATATCGATATTCCGGAAGAAATTCAGCAGTTTTATAAGATGTATCGTCCCTCGCCGCTGATGCGGGCGTATCGCCTGGAAGAGAAACTGCAGACACCGGCGAAGATTTATTACAAATTTGAAGGCAACAATACCAGCGGAAGCCATAAACTTAATTCCGCAATCGCTCAGGCTTATTATGCGAAAAAGCAGGGCTTAAAGGGCGTTACGACGGAGACCGGCGCAGGACAGTGGGGCACCGCGCTTTCCATGGCGTGTTCTTATTTTGATCTGGATTGTAAAGTCTACATGGTAAAGGTATCCTATGAACAGAAGCCGTTCCGCCGGGAAGTGATGCGCACCTACGGCGCGCAGGTAACGCCGTCTCCTTCCGATACGACGCAGATCGGCCGGAAAATTCTGCAGGAGCATCCCGGTACAACCGGAAGCCTCGGATGCGCAATTTCTGAGGCGGTAGAAGCGGCTACCACACAGGAAGGATACCGTTATGTGCTGGGCAGCGTGCTCAATCAGGTACTTCTGCATCAGTCCGTGATCGGGCTTGAAGCGAAAGCCGCTCTGGATAAGTATGGCATCGAGCCGGATGTAATCATCGGATGCGCAGGCGGCGGTTCCAATCTGGGTGGTCTGATTTCTCCGTTTATGGGAGAAGTGCTGAGAGGAGAGAAGAAGTATCAATTCATTGCGGTGGAACCGGCATCCTGCCCCAGCTTCACCCGTGGTAAATTTGTATATGACTTTTGCGATACCGGTATGGTATGTCCTCTGGCGAAGATGTATACTTTGGGCAGCAACTTCATTCCGTCTGCCAACCATGCAGGCGGTCTCCGGTATCACGGCATGAGTTCGATTCTGTCCCAGTTGTATGCGGACGGCTATATGGAAGCGCGCAGTGTGGAACAGACTTCGGTATTTGCCGCAGCGGAACAGTTTGCCCGGGCGGAAGGAATCCTTCCCGCGCCGGAAAGCAGCCATGCGATCCGCGTTGCGATTGACGAGGCGCTGAAGTGTAAGGAAACGGGAGAAGAGAAGACGATCCTGTTCGGCCTGACCGGAACCGGCTATTTTGATATGGTGGCTTATGAGAAGTATCATACCGGCGAAATGAACGACTATATTCCGACGGATGAAGATTTGAAGCCCGGTTTCGCTTTGATTCCCAAGTTCCCCGGCAATGAAATTGACTGATAAAACGAAATGACAATGGGCAGTCCGAAGCCGGGCTGCCCATTGGAGTATATGTGGGTAAGATACCCTTGTACACTGAGGGTAAAAATGGTCCGTTAAAAAAGGACTGAAAATGCAGGATTTTCAGTCCTTTTTGAGTGGACTAGACGGGAGTCGAACCCGTGTCCAAAAGCCCATTCCCTGTCCTTCTACTATCATAGTCTGTTCATTGTGTACGGTCTTACTCCGTACTGTTCCCTCGCAATTCAGAGAGCAGACACTCTGAAAAGTCCGGTAGCTTCATGATACGCCTGCAGGGGCAAAGCTTAACCTGCATCGTTTCTCACATAGTCGATGCCTGGGTCTTAAAGTGTGAGTGCCTTAAGTCAGACAGCCGCCCTTAGGCAGCGTATGCTAAATTATCTTCAGCGTTTATATTTAGGTTTGTGGTTTGACGCACCACCTGCGGATAGCTTCTCCAGCTGCAAGACCCCTGTCGAAACCTTGACTAGCCCATAAATGTGAAACCATTATACGGGCCGGGACAAACTTTTGTCAACAGTAAATTTCTGGTATTTTCACCCGCGGGTGTTTATATTTTTTTAATAGTTAATTTTCCATCAGTTTCTTGCATTTTCAATATGATCCGATAGAATAAGAACAGTACGGATAGGAAAAAGGAGTCTTAATTAGGATGAAAGAGAAATTAATGCGTTTTATGCAGGGCCGCTATGGGGTGGATCAGTTCGGGAGATTTTTGACGTGGGCGAGTATGATTCTTTTGATTGTTTCCATGTTCTTCGGGCAGATCTGGTTTCTGGCGGCGCTTCTGGTTCTGATTTATAACTATTTCCGCATGTTTTCGAAGAATATTGCGAAGCGGTATGCGGAAAACCAGAAATATCTGGCGAGTACGGCGCGGCTGAGGCAGTTTTTTTCAAAGAAGAAATACGGACTGGGGCAGCGAAAGACGCATCATATTTACCGCTGTCCGAACTGCAGACAGAAGATCCGCGTGCCGAGAGGAAGAGGAAAAATTGAAATCCGCTGTCCGAAATGCGACGCCAGATTTGTGAAGAAAAGTTAAGGACCGAAATATGTTTGGATATATTATTGTGAACAAGCAGGAAATGAAATTCCGGGAATATGACTGCTATCAATCTTATTATTGCGGTTTATGCCAGAATCTGAAAGAGCGCTACGGCAGAAGCGGTCAGATCACATTGAGTTATGATATGACGTTTATTATCCTGTTGTTGACGTCTCTTTATGAGCCGGAGACGGAGCAGGATTGCTGCAAGTGCATCGCGCATCCGCTGGAAGCCCATTCCACGAGACAGAATCAGTTTACGGATTATGCCGCCGATATGAATGTTTTACTTTCCTATTACAAATGTCTGGACGACTGGACGGACGAGAAGAAATTCTCCCGGCGGGCGGCAGCCGGATTTCTGAAGAAAAAGAACGACAGGATTTCAGAGAAATATCCGGAGAAGGCAGAGAAAATTTATACCTTGCTGGAGCAAATCCGGCTTTATGAAAAGGCGGGCGAAAGAAATATCGACCTCGCCAGCGGATGCTTCGGAGAGATTATGGGAGAAATTTTCGCTTACCGTCAGGACGAATGGGAAGCGGAACTGAGAAGAATGGGATTTTTCCTGGGAAAATTCATCTATCTGATGGACGCTTACGAGGATATGGAAAAAGACGCAAAGAGCGGAAATTATAATGTTTTTTTATATAAAAGGGAAGAATATCCCGATGAGGAAAGCTTTGAAAAAGGGGCTTATACGATTTTGAATATGATGATGGCGGAGTGTTCGAGAGCGTTTGAAAAGCTTCCTATCATAGAAAATGTGGAGATTCTTCGGAATATTCTCTATTCCGGCGTCTGGTGCCGGTATGAGTTTGTGCAGAAGAAAAAGGAAAAGAAAGATGCGTGATCCCTATCAGGTTCTGGGCGTTTCGAGAGATGCGTCGGAAGAAGAAATCAAAAAGGCATACAGAAAACTGAGCCGGATATATCATCCGGACGCCAATGTCAATAATCCGAATAAAGAACAGGCAGAAGAGAAGTTCAAGGAAATCCAGCAGGCTTACCAGCAGATCATGAAAGAAAAAGAGCAGGGAAGCTATGGCGGCTACGGCACGCAGAGCGGGAGCGAAAGAAACTACGGCGGAAGCGCCGGCTATGATCCCTTTGAAGATTTTTTTGGCGGCTTTGGCTTCGGCGGTTTTGGCAATTATGGCGGTTATGGGCAAAGGCAAAACAGGGCCGGGGATGAGGATGAATATTCCGCACATATGAAAGCGGCAATGAACTATATCAACAGCGGCCACTACAGAGAAGCGCTCAATGTGCTGGACGGAATTGGCGAGCGGACGGCGAAATGGTATTATTACAGTTCTGTGGCGAATCAGGGACTGGGCAATAACGCAGTGGCTTTGGAACATGCGAACAGGGCGCTTTCCATGGAACCGCAGAATATGGAATATGCGAATTGGAAACAGAGGATGGAATCGGGAGGCAGTTGGTACAGCGGCAGGCAGACGCAGTATGGCGGCATGCCGACGTATTCCGGCGGCGGATTCTGCTGGAAGCTGTGTCTGGCAAACCTGATTTGCAATCTTTGCTGCGGAGGCGGCGGTTTATGCTGCGGCGGCATGCCGGGCGGATACCGGTGACAGGAAGGGATATTGAAGGAGAGTATGAATATGCAGGCGATGGTGGTTTATTCCAGCAAGACGGGAAACACACAAAAGATAGCCACTGCGATTTTTGCAGCGATTCCGGGAGATTCCAAGGATATGCAGCGGGTGGAGGAATATAAAGGAAAAGAGGCGGATACTTTTTTTATCGGCTTTTGGACGGATCAGGGCAACTGCGATACGAAAATTGCGAACCTGTTGTCCTCTCTGCACGGCAAGAGGATAGCGCTTTTCGGAACCTGCGGGGCGGCCAGGGACGACGCTTATTATACGGAGATCGTCCGGGAAGTGAAAAAATGGATTCCAGCGGACAATGACTATCTGGGAGCGTTTTTGTGTCAGGGCAAAATGCCGATGCAGGTCCGCAGGCGTTATGAGACGTTGGCGTCCGGCGCAGACGCCGATCCCCATGTCAAAGCGATGATCCGCAATTTTGACGAGGCTCTTTTGCATCCGGATAAAAAGGATGAACAGGATGCGGCCGAATTTGCCAGAAAAATGGTGTCAGAAAATTAATATATTTTTTTATAACAGACCCCATTGCTTTTTGTTTCATTTCGTGGTATATACACTGTTTGAAACAGAAAGAAAGGGGTCTTTTCTATGACAAAAGATATGACGCAGGGCAGTCCGAGAAAACTGATCCTGGAGTTTGTGATACCGTTGCTGTTGGGGAATCTGTTCCAACAGTTTTATAGTCTGGTGGATACTGTGATCGTAGGGAAATTTTTGGGAGTCACCCAGCTTGCCGCAGTGGGCGCTACGGGTTCCATTAACTTTCTGATTATCGGTTTCTGCATGGGAATGTGCAGCGGTTTGGGAATTCCGATCGCGCAGAAATTCGGCGCGAAGGATGAAAGCGCGATGCGCCGTTATGTGGCCAACAGCGCCTGGCTGGGAATCATTTTTTCCGTGATCCTGACTGTGCTGACGGTGGTTTTGTGCAGGCAGATTCTGGTCTGGATGAAGACGCCTGCGGATATCATCGACGGTTCCTATTCCTATATCGTGATTATATTTGCGGGCATACCGGTGACCATTTTGTACAATCTGACTTCCGCAATTATCCGTTCCATGGGAGATTCCAGAACGCCGGTTTATTTTCTGACGATGTCCGCGACGCTCAACATTGTGCTGGATCTGTTCTGCATTCTCGTGCTGCACATGGGCGTTGCAGGCGCGGCGGTAGCGACCGTGATTTCTCAGGCTGTTTCCGGAATTGCCTGTCTGATTTATATGATAAAAAAATACGACGTGCTTAAGATGCGTCAGGGCGAGGGAAAACCACAGCCGGAACTGATGAAGAAGCTGGTCATTATGGGAGTTCCTATGGGACTGCAATATTCTGTCACGGCGATTGGCAGCGTCGTTTTGCAAAGTTCCGTCAATACGCTGGGAAGCGCAGCGGTGGCCGCCGTGACGGCGGCAAGCAAAATCAGCCTGTTCTTCTGCTGTCCGTTTGAAGCGCTGGGAGCGACGATGGCGACCTATGGCGGGCAGAATATGGGAGCCGGAAAGCCCGAAAGAATCCGGAAAGGCCTGCGGGAAGCTGCCGTAATGGGCGTTATTTATTCCGTCGTCGCTTTTGTTGTGCTTTTTACCGGCGGGAAATATATTGCGCTGTTCTTTGTGGATGCCGGTGAAACGGCCATTCTGTCGGACGTACAGTTCATGCTTACCATAAACAGCGCCTTCTATATCGCTTTGACGTTCGTCAATACGGTCCGCTTTCTGATACAGGGAATCGGCTTCTCCGGTCTGGCCGTATTTTCGGGGGTCTTTGAAATGTTGGCCAGAGCGTTGGCGGGATTTCTTCTGGTGCCTATATTCGGATTCGGGGCGGTCTGTTTTGCCAACCCGCTGGCCTGGCTGTTTGCGGATGCCTTTCTGTTTCCGGCGTATTTTATGGTTATGCGCAGGGTGGAAGATTATCTGGCGGGAAAACGCCAACATCTTTAAGCTGGTCACATTTTCTACATAATTAGCTGTTATACTAACAGTAGAAAGGCCTGTTTATGAATAACGAGGCAGAAAGGATCGTGCGTGGAAGATGGAAAAACGAAAGGTTTTAGTGGTCGATGATGAAAGCAGGATGCGCAAACTGGTGAAGGATTTTTTGCAGAGAGAGAACTTTGAAGTGCTGGAAGCGGCGGACGGCAGCGAAGCGCTGGATATTTTTTTTGCTGATAACGATATCGCGCTCGTTATTCTCGATGTTATGATGCCGAAGATGGATGGATGGCAGGTATGCAGAGAGATACGCGCCTTTTCTAAAGTACCGATCATCATGTTGACGGCGCGGGGCGATGAAAAAGACGAACTGCAGGGATTTGAACTGGGAGTGGATGAATACATTTCCAAACCGTTCAGCCCCAAAATTCTGGTGGCGCGGGTGGAAGCGATTCTGCGCAGGAGCAACGGAGGAACGGAGTCGGGAGAAGTTCTGGAAGTGGGCGGCATTCATATGGATAAGGCGGCTCATATGGTGGAAATCGATGGAAAGAGCGTTGATTTGAGTTATAAGGAGTTTGAACTTCTTGCGTACTTCATGGAAAATAAGGGAATCGCGCTTTCCAGGGAAAAAATTCTGAATAATGTCTGGAATTACGACTATTTCGGAGATGCCAGAACGATTGATACCCATGTGAAAAAACTGAGAAGCAAGCTGGGAGAAAAAGGCGAACTGATTAAAACGATCTGGGGAATGGGGTACAAGCTGGAGGTATAGGGATGAAGCATTCCATACGCAGGCAGTTTGCGGCGATTTTTATCGGCCTGATGGCGGGGACGATTCTGCTGTGCTGGTTTATCAACGGAACTTTTCTGGAAAAATATTATATTGCCAATAAAAAGGCGGTGCTTTTGAAGGTATACACGGAACTGGAAAACGCGGTTAACAGCGAAGATCTGGATTCCGAAACTTACAATCTGAGTTTGCAGCAGAACTGCGGAAAGTATAACCTGTCCTTGCTTGTGCTGGATTCCAGCGCGAGAATCGTGAAGTCTTCCGAGAGCGATTCCAATCTCATGAAGCTGCAGCTTTTGCAGCATGTTTTTATGGAAACGGACCCGACAGACGAGATTATGGAAAAGACGGATGATTACATTGTTCAGCGGGTGAACGACCCCAGATCTGATATGGAATATATCGAAATCTGGGGCATACTGGGGAACAGCTACTTTTTCATCATCCGGACGGCACTGGAAGGGATACAGGACAGCGTGGCGATTGCCAACCGGTTTCTGGCCTATGTGGGAATTTTGTCGGCAATTGCCAGCGGTATGATTATCTGGTATGTGTCCCGCAAAATTACGACTCCTATTTTACAGCTTGCGGATATTTCCCGCCGCATGGCTCATCTGGATTTTGATGCGGAATATCAGGGACAGAGCCATAATGAAATCGACCTTCTGGGAGAAAATATCAATAAACTTTCAGAAACGCTGGAAAAGACAATTTCGGAACTGAAAACGGCGAACAATGAGTTAAAAAAGGATATTGAAAAGAAAAACGAAATCGACGAGATGCGGAAAGAATTTCTTTCCAACGTTTCCCATGAACTGAAGACGCCGATCGCGCTGATTCAGGGCTATGCGGAGGGCCTGCAGGAGGGAATCAGCGACGATCCGGAAAGCAGGAGTTTTTACTGCGAAGTCATTGTGGATGAAGCGGCGAAGATGAATGAGATGATGAAGAAGCTGCTCACATTGAATCAGTTGGAATTCGGCAATGACGTGGTCTCCATGGAGCGGTTTGATATCACGGCGCTGATTGATAATTATCTGCAGTCGGCGGATCTTCTGGCCAGACAGAATGAAATTACGGTTCAGATGGAACAAAAAGAGCCTGTTTTTGTATGGGGCGATGAATTTAAAATAGAAGAAGTATTCATGAACTATTTTTCCAATGCGATCAATCATTGCACGGGCGATAAGGTGATTGAAGTGAGCATCGTTCAACGGGATAACTGCGCAAGAGTATCGGTATTTAATACGGGAGAGCCGATTCCGGAGGAATCCCTGCCCCATCTCTGGGATAAATTTTACAAAGTGGATAAGGCCAGAACGCGGGAATACGGCGGAAGCGGCGTGGGACTTTCTATCGTGAAAGCGATCATGAAATCCATGAATCAGAATTACGGCGTAATCAACTACGAAAATGGGGTGGCTTTCTGGTTTGAGTTGGAACTTTTTGAAAAAAAGTAGTTGAAAAATGGTGATTTTTAGTATACACTTGTAAAGGATTTAAATCGTGAATTTTGATTAGGAGGAAGATTTTGTATGATTTCTGCAGGCGATTTCAGAAATGGTGTTACCATCGAATTCGAAGGAAATATTTATCAGATCATTGAATTCCAGCATGTAAAGCCCGGTAAAGGGGCAGCTTTTGTTAGAACCAAGTTAAAGAATATCAAGAGTGGCGGCGTAGTGGAGAAGACTTTCAGACCCACTGAGAAGTGCCCGACTGCTCGTATCGATAGAAGAGATATGCAGTATCTGTACAATGACGGTGAACTGTTCACCTTTATGGATATGGAGACTTACGACCAGATTTCCTTAAATTCCGACGCGATCGGCGACGCGCTGAAGTTCGTGAAGGAGAACGAGGTTTGCAAGATCTGCTCCCATAACGGCAGCGTATTTGCAGTAGAGCCGCCTCTGTTCGTGGAACTGGCTGTTACGGAGACGGAGCCCGGATTCAAGGGCGATACCGCTACCGGCGCGAACAAGCCCGCTACGGTTGAGACCGGCGCGCAGGTAAATGTTCCTCTGTTCGTGAATGAGGGAGACGTTATCAAGATCGATACCAGAACTGGCGAATATCTGTCCAGAGTCTGAGCGGACAACTGAAGAATGAATAGAAGAGATCCGGAGTGCGTTTGGCATTCCGGATTTTTTACATATAGAATATATTGACAAATGACAGAATTCAACATATAATCCTACTAAATAAATAGGAATATGGTGGCGAAGAAGCCGGAAAAGAGGGGACTATGAAAAACATACTGAATTATCAAAGTTCAGAATACGACTGCGGGCCGACAACGCTGATCAATGCGGTCCGCTATCTGTTCGACAGGGAAACGGTTACGCCGGAACTGCTAAAAGCGATCTCCCTTTATACGCTGGATTCCTATAATGAAGAAGGGGAGAGCGGGAAAAGCGGCACTTCCAGAATGGCAATGCAGTTTCTGGCAAGCTGGATGAATCAGTATGGCGAACGAAAGAAATTTCCGATCCGGGCCAGATTTCTGGAAGAAGATCAGGTTTACATAGGGCAGAACAGTGAAATCGTGGAATGTCTGCAGCAAAAGGGCGTCGCCGTAGTCCGCGTATGGCTGGAAAAAGATCCGCATTATGTGTTGCTGACACATGCGGGGCAGGATGAAATCGGACTTTTCGATCCCTACTATGTTGATTTCGGAACATGCAAAGAGAGGCTATGGGAAGAGCGCGGCTTTCGCGTGATCACAGATCAGCCCTGGAGACTGAACCGCATGGTGAAGGCTGCCGTCATGAACGCAAAAGGGGTGGCCGACTATGGCATGGGAGAAAAGAGCATGCGGGAAGCGATGCTGATTTATAACACGGAAACGAGACTGACGCCTGAGAAAACAATAGAATATATCATCTGAGAAAGGAAAAGAAGAAAATGAGCGAGAAGAAGATCTTTCCGGTCAACAAAGACCGTCTGGTGAAGGAGTTTGCAGAACTGGTGGAGATCGATTCCGTCAGCTTCCGGGAGCGGAAGATGGCGGACGTGCTGATTCAAAAACTGGAAGAACTGGGATTTTCCGTCCGGGAGGATGATGCGGCAAAGAAGATCGGTTCCGATGCGGGAAATTTGTATGCGTATCGGAAAGGAACGCTGGAAGGAGAGCCGCTGTTGTTTTCTTCCCATATGGATACGGTGGAGCCGGGAAGCGGCAAACATGCCGTGCTGCATGACGACGGAACAATCACGTCCGAAGGAGATACGGTTCTGGGAGCGGACGATGTGGCCGGACTGGCGTCGATTTTAGAGGCTGTCCGGACACTGCAGGAGAACGATATTCCCCACAGGAGTCTTGAGATTTTATTTACGGTAGCGGAGGAAAGCTATGGAAAGGGCAGCAGCGTGTTCGATTATGACACGATAAGCGCCCGACAGGCATATGTGCTGGATATCAGCGGGCCGGTGGGAAGGGCCTCTTTGCAGGAACCGACCCTGATTTCTTTTGAAATTTCGGTGAAAGGGAAGGCCGCCCATGCGGGCTTTGCGCCGGAAGAAGGCGTGCACGCCATCGCGGCGGCGGCCGCCGCCATCACGAAAATACGGCAGGGGCGGCTGGACGACGAGACCAGGGTGAACATCGGAAAAATAGAAGGCGGTCAGGCGACGAACATTGTTCCGGATCTGGTGACGGTGAAAGGAGAGATCAGAAGCTACCGGCATGAGAGCGCGCTGGCGCAGATGGAAGAAATCCGCCGGATCTTTGAAGAAACGGCAAAAAGCTTCGGAGCAGAAGCCAAAGTCAGAGACGAGGTCATTTTGCAGGCTTATCGGGTCGAAGAAGACGAAGCCGTTGTGCAGCGTTTTTTACGGGTATGCGAATCGCTGGGACTTGACGGCCGTCTGACAAAAACCTTCGGCGGCAGCGATAATAACAGCTTTTTGCGGCATGATATCCGGGGCATTGTGCTTGCCTGCGGCATGAATCAGGTGCACAGCACCATAGAATATACCTCTGTAGAAGAACTGGCGCTGTGCGCGTCCATTGTAGCCGGATTGATGGCGGAGAAAAGTTAAAAAAATAGAAAAATCCACTTGACTTGTGAATAGAAAGGGAATATAATCATTACAACATAAAACATATTAAACAGATAGGAAAATAGGAGGGAAATAAAATGGCAAACATTTATAAAGGCACTTTGGGACTGATCGGCAACACTCCCCTTGTAGAAGTCACAAATCTGGAGAAGGAACTGGGGCTGAAGGCCAGAGTCCTTGTGAAACTGGAATACTTTAATCCTGCGGGCAGCGTGAAGGACAGAATTGCAAAAGCGATGATCGAAGATGCGGAAGAGAAGGGGATCTTAAAGGAAGGTTCCGTTATTATCGAACCCACGTCCGGCAATACCGGCATCGGCCTGGCATCCATCGCGGCGGCGAAGGGCTACCGCATCATTCTGACCATGCCTGAAACGATGAGCGTGGAGAGAAGGAATATCTTAAAGGCATACGGTGCCGAACTCGTTTTGACAGAAGGCGCGAAGGGGATGAAAGGCGCGATTGCGAAAGCGGAAGAACTTGCAAAAGAGATTCCCCAGAGTTTTATTCCCGGACAGTTTGTCAATCCTGCCAATCCTGCTATTCACAGAAAAACTACAGGTCCCGAGGTATGGAACGATACGGACGGCGTTGTTGATATTTTTGTGGCCGGCGTGGGCACGGGCGGAACGCTGACGGGCGTAGGAGAATTTTTAAAATCGAAGAAGGAAGAAGTGAAGATCGTGGCGGTTGAGCCTGCCGGATCTCCCGTACTTTCCGAAGGAAAGAGCGGCCCGCACAAGATTCAGGGAATCGGCGCAGGTTTCGTGCCGGACGTTTTGAACACGGGAATCTATGATGAGATCATCCGGATTGAGAATGAGGATGCTTTCGCAACCGGCAAGCTGCTGGCAAAGCATGAAGGCGTTTTGGTGGGAATTTCTTCCGGCGCGGCGCTCTATGCGGCGATCGAACTCGCAAAGCGGCCTGAGAACGAAGGAAAGACAATTGTGGCGCTTTTACCCGACACAGGGGACAGATATTATTCCACGCCTCTGTTTACAGAGTAGAAAGCAGCAGTTGGAGAGAAAAGCGGAAATTGCTGAATGTAGCGGGCAGGCGGTGCGCCTGCCCGTTTTTATGAAAAAACGAAGATTTTGAATGCTCTGCGGGGTATGGTATCACGTATATCTGATGGAGGGAAGGATATGGCTTACAGAATTGAAACGAAATGTATTCATGGGGAGGAGAAGGTTGAAAAGGCGCATTCTTTCGGCGCGGTCAGCGTGCCGATCTATCAGACGGCAACCTTTGCCCATCCCGGCGTCGGAAGTTCCACGGGCTTTGACTATTCCAGAGAAAGCAATCCCACCAGGGCGGAACTGGAACGGATTGTTTCATCGCTGGAAGGCGCGGCGGACACGGTGGCATGCACGACCGGAATGGCGGCGATCGCACTCTGCCTGGAACTGTTGGAGGAAGGCAGCCACATTGTCTGCACGGACGATCTCTACGGTGGCAGCGTGCGGCTTTTTACTGAACTGGGAAAAAAGCGGGGCCTGTCTTTTTCCTATGTGGACACTTCCGATGCAGCGCTTGTGGAGAAAAGCATTTGCCAAAATACGAAAGCGCTTTACATAGAAACGCCCAGCAATCCCACCATGAAGGTCACGGATTTAAGGGCGATGAAGAAACTGGCCGATCAGAAGGGACTGCTTCTGATTGTGGATAATACGTTTCTCACGCCTTATTTTCAGAATCCTCTGGCGCTTGGGGCGGATCTTGTGGTGCACAGCGGAACGAAGTTTCTGGGAGGCCATAACGACACGCTGGCCGGCTTTTTGTGCACCTCCCGAAAGGATCTGGCGGAGAAAATCCGCTTTTTGTATAAAACCGTGGGCTGCTGTCTGTCGCCTTTTGACAGCTTTTTACTGATCCGGGGGATTAAGACGCTGTCGGTCCGGCTGGAAAAACAGCAGAGCAATGCGCTCGGCCTTGCCAAATGGCTGAAACAGCAGGAAAAGGTGCGGCAGGTTTATTATGTGGGGCTGGAAGAGCATCCCGGCCATGCCGTCAACAGGACGCAGGCAAGCGGATACGGCAGCATGATATCCTTCAGGGTGGACAGCCCGCAGACGGCGGTCAATCTTCTGGAACGCATTCAGTTAATTTCCTATGCGGAAAGTCTGGGCGGAACGGAATCCCTGCTCACCTATCCGATGCTTCAGACCCATGGGGATGTGCCCATAGATGTCCGGGAAAAGCTTGGCATTACGGATACTTTTTTGAGACTTTCCGTCGGCATCGAAAATATAGAGGATCTGAAGCAGGATCTGGCGCAGGCGCTGGCCTGACGGGAGAATACAGAAAGAATGACAAAAAGGCGGTAAAAACGGTTTGCAGCACAGAAACGCTGCAGATTTTATGCCAAATAGCCGGGAGGTGACGCCGCATGCGGTATGATTTTGATAAAATTGTGGAAAGAAAAGGGACGAACTGTTTAAAATATGATTTCGCCAGGGAACGGGGCAAACGGGAAGATGTGCTGCCACTGTGGGTGGCGGATATGGATTTTGAAACGGCGGCGGAAATACAGGAACGGCTGCATCAGGCGGTTTCCCACGGAATTTACGGATACAGCGAAGGAAAGGCGGATTATTTTGACGCGGTTTCCGGATGGTACCGGGACCGCTTCGGATGGGAAGTAAAGCGTAACTGGCTGGTGAAAACGCCGGGCGTGGTGTTTGCGCTGGCGGCCGCCGTCCGGGCCTTTACCCGGGAAGGGGAAGCGGTGCTCTTACAGCAGCCCGTCTATTATCCATTTACGGAAGTGATCACGGACAATGATAGAGTCTGCGTCAATAATCCGCTGAGACTGGTGAAGGGACATTATGAGATCGATTTTGAGGATTTTGAGGAAAAGATCATCCGCCATCAGGTGAAGCTGTTTTTCCTGTGCAGTCCGCATAACCCGGTGGGGCGCGTCTGGAAGGAATGGGAGTTAAAAAAGCTGGGGGATATCTGCGTCCGTCATGGCGTGCTGGTGGTCAGTGATGAAATTCACAGTGATTTTACCTGGGAAGGACACAGGCATCGCGTTTTCGCTTCCCTTTCGGAAGCGTTTGCCGATATCACGATTACCTGTACCGCGCCCAGCAAGACCTTTAACCTGGCGGGACTGCAGGTCTCCAATATTTTTATCTCCAATCCGGAACTGAAAAGAAAATTGAAAAGAGCAATTGAGCAGGCAGGTTACAGCCAGGTGAATCTGATGGGACTGGTGGCCTGCCAGGCTGCCTATGAAAGCGGCCAGGATTGGCTTTTACAGGTGAAGGCATACCTTGCGGATAATCTGGCTTTTGTCAGAAATTTTCTCCGGGAAAGGCTGCCGGAAATCGAACTGATCGAACCGGAAGGGACTTATCTGATCTGGCTGGACTTCAGGAAGCTGGGGCTGACGGAAGAAGAAAGGGAAGATCTGATCGTCAACCGGGCAAAACTGTGGCTGGACAGCGGCAGCATGTTCGGACCGGACGGAGAAGGATTTGAGAGAATCAATATTGCCTGTCCGAGGACAGTGCTCAACCGGGCGCTGACGCAACTGGAAGAGGCGATACACAAAAAAGTATGATGAAAAAGGGATGTTTTCGCATCCCTTTTTGATTTCTAAAAAAAGTATGAAATCGCACACGACAGGGGAAAACAAAGAAAATATTAAAAAAAGAGAGATTAATTTAGAAAAAATGAGAAAAGCGAACTTATTCCGTGTTGCATAAAACTGTAAAGGAACATAATATACTTATAGTGTTTAGCACTCGACACAAATGAGTGCTAACAAAAGCACAAAAGAAAACAAACATTTATATAAGGAGGCATTTATCATGAAGTTAGTACCGTTAGGCGACAGAGTTGTATTAAAGCAGTTGGTAGCGGAAGAAACAACCAAATCCGGCATCGTTCTTCCCGGCCAGAACAAAGAGAAACCCCAGCAGGCGGAAGTGATTGCGGTAGGCCCGGGCGGCGTTGTGGACGGCAAGGAAGTGAAGATGGAAGTCAAGGTTGGCGATCAGGTGATCTATTCTAAGTATTCCGGAACGGAAGTGAAGCTGGATGAAGAAGAGTTCATCGTTGTGAAGCAGTCCGATATTCTGGCGATCATCGAGGCTTAAGTCAGATCGGAAGCGGCAAGGCTGCAGAATGGCAGCCGCAGAATCAGAATTTTAAATTTTTGGAATATCATAAGGAGGTCAATTTATCATGGCAAAGGAAATCAAATACGGCGCAGATGCCCGTGCGGCACTGGAATCCGGTGTCAATCAGTTAGCGAATACAGTAAGAGTTACATTGGGACCCAAAGGACGTAACGTAGCTTTGGATAAATCCTTCGGCGCGCCCCTCATCACAAACGACGGCGTGACGATTGCAAAAGAAATCGAACTGGAAGACGCGTTCGAGAATATGGGCGCACAGCTTGTAAAGGAAGTTGCGACCAAGACAAACGATGTGGCAGGCGACGGCACCACGACCGCGACCGTTCTGGCACAGGCGATGATCAACGCAGGCATGAGCAATCTGGCGGCAGGCGCAAACCCGATCATCTTAAGAAAAGGTATGCAGAAGGCGACTGACTGCGCAGTGGACGCAATCGCAAAAATGAGCCAGAAGGTAAACGGCAAGAATCACATCGCAAGAGTCGCAGCCATTTCCGCAGGCAGCGATGAGGTTGGTCAGATGGTTGCCGACGCTATGGAAAAAGTTTCCAACGACGGCGTTATCACCATTGAAGAATCCAAGACCATGAAGACAGAACTGGATCTGGTAGAAGGTATGCAGTTCGACAGAGGTTATATTTCCGCTTACATGGCAACCGATATGGATAAAATGGAAGCGACACTGGATAATCCGTACATTCTGATCACAGGCAAGAAGATTTCCAGCATTCAGGAGATCCTGCCCATTCTGGAGCAGATTGTTCAGTCCGGCGCGAAGCTGCTGATTATCGCGGAGGATGTGGAAGGCGAAGCGCTGACGACACTGATCGTGAATAAGCTGCGCGGCACCTTCAACGTAGTGGCCGTTAAGGCTCCGGGCTACGGCGACAGAAGAAAAGCGATGCTGGAAGATATCGCAATTCTTACAGGCGGTCAGGTAATCAGTTCCGATCTCGGCCTGGAACTGAAAGAGACCACCATGGATATGCTGGGCCGTGCAAAATCCGTTAAAGTTCAGAAAGAGAACACCATCATTGTGGACGGCGAAGGCGACAGCAGCGCAATCCAGGCAAGAATCGCACAGATCAAGAAGCAGATCGAGGAGACCACTTCCGATTTCGATAAAGAGAAACTGCAGGAGAGACTGGCAAAACTGGCAGGCGGCGTAGCGGTGATCCGCGTAGGCGCAGCTACCGAAACTGAAATGAAAGAAGCAAAACTGCGCATGGAAGACGCGCTGGCAGCTACTCGCGCGGCAGTGGAAGAGGGCATCATCGCAGGCGGCGGCTCCGCATATATCCATGCGGCAAAGGATGTGGAAGCGCTGGCAAACAGCCTGGAAGGCGACGAGAAGACAGGCGCGAAGATCGTGCTCAAGGCGCTGGAATCCCCGCTGTTCTATATTGCGGCAAACGCAGGCCTGGAAGGCTCCGTTATCATCAATAAGGTGAAAGAAGCAGAGGTTGGCGTCGGCTTCGATGCTCTCAAAGAAGAGTATGTTGACATGATCGCAGCAGGTATTCTGGATCCTGCAAAGGTTACCAGAAGCGCGCTGCAGAATGCGACCAGCGTTGCAAGCACGCTGCTCACCACAGAATCCGTTGTGGCAAATATCAAAGAAGAAACTCCTGCAATGCCCGCCGGCGGCGCAGGCGGAATGGGAATGATGTAATAAATTCCCGGATGCGGTAAAACTGAATTATGCGCGGCAAAGATACAAAATAGCCGTGAAAGAGGGGCTGTCCTGAGGGATGGCTCCTTTTTCATTTCAAAGAAAATGCTATAAATGAAATGGTAAAGTTGCCTTTTGAAAGGTAAGGTGCTATACTAAAACAAACACTTTAATAAAGTATAGGCGGTATGACATGGAAATAAAGCAGGCAACAAACATGGAGGTAAAGAAACAAAACAGAAATCGCGTATTCCGGTATATCTGCAAGCATGGAACCGTTTCTAATCCGGATATCTCGTATGATATGAAGCTGAGTCTTCCTACCGTGACACAAATTACAAAGGAATTGATGGAGAGGGGATTCGTTGAAGAAACCGGGGAACTGCAGTCGACGGGTGGAAGACGCGCCAAGGCGTTATCTGCGGCGGTCAATGTAAAGCTGGCAGCAGGACTGGATATTACGAAAAATCATATCAGTCTTGTGCTCACCAACCTTACAGGGGAGATTTTAAAACATGTGCGCATTTTTCTTCCATATGCGCATGAGGCGGCCTATTATCATAAGGTGAACGATGAGCTGGAGTCTTTTCTGGAGGAAAGCGGCGCTGATCGTAAAAGGATTTTGGGGGTGGGAATTTCTTTTCCCGGAATCATTGATTTGGACAGACGGTTGATTGCGTATTCTCACATCCTTGGTTTAAAAATGGTATCTTTTGATTTTGTGAGCAGCTTTTTTGACTATCCCTGCCGTTTTTTGAATGATGCGAATGCGGGAGCTTATGCGGAAGGGATTCGCTCGGATGAACGGGAACGCTTTTTTTACCTGTCTTTGAGCAATACGGTCGGAGGGGCGATTTTTGATCATAACGGTCTTGTACAGGGAAATCATTTCCGATGCGGAGAAGTCGGGCATATGACGGTGGTTCCGAATGGAAAGATGTGCTATTGCGGAAAAAAAGGATGTCTGGATGCGTATTGCAGTGCGGCGATTTTGTCAGGTGCGGCAGACGGTAAGCTGGAAAACTTTTTTGAACTGTTGGAAAAGAAAGACCAAAGGGCGGCAGAAATATGGGATGTCTATACCGGCGATCTGGCTGTGGCGTTAAATAACATTCGTATGCTTCTGGATTGTGATATTATTCTGGGAGGCTATGTGGGCAGTTATGTAGAGCCTTATTTACCGGATATATGGAAGAAAGTATCAGAGCGGAATACTTTTACAGAGGACAGGCAATTTGTGATGAACTGCAAGTATAAGGTTGGAGCGGCGGCGCTGGGAGCGGCGCTTGAAGTAATTGAAAATTTTGTAAGACAGATATGAGCGGCATGCGGCGCTTAGGCGGGAGACTTCGGAAACGGGGGCTCCTTTTTTGATGCAGTTTTACCAAAGCATAAGATGTGTTTTTTATATAATGACGAAATAGTATTTGATTGACAGGAGAATATTGACAAGTTTATAATGGAAGCATAAAATAAAAAACATAATAAAACTATTTAATAAAGTATAAATGAAAGTAGAAAAAAGGAGGCTATAGCAATGGAAGGAAAAATGAAAGTTGCGGTAATGCAGGGAATTGGGAAGATGGGGTTTGAAGAACGGGATATTCCAAAAGCAAAAGATGACGAAGTGCTGGTGAAATTGGAATATGTGGGAATCTGCGGGAGTGACCTACATTATTATGAGACAGGGGCTATCGGGGATTATGTGGTGGAGCCGCCCTTTGTATTGGGCCATGAGCCCGGGGGAACGGTTGTTGAGGTCGGTAAGAATGTAAAGCATCTGAAGGTGGGAGACAGAGTTGCCCTGGAACCGGGTAAGACTTGCGGTCATTGTGAATTTTGTAAAACAGGCCGCTATAATCTGTGTCCGGACGTGGTGTTTTTTGCAACCCCGCCTGTAGACGGCGTATTTCAGGAATATGTTGCGCATGAAGCAGATTTGTGCTTTAAACTGCCTTCCAATGTAAGTACATTGGAAGGCGCCTTAATCGAGCCGCTGGCGGTGGGATTCCATGCGGCAGTCCAGGGAGATGCGCATATCGGACAGCGAGCCGTGGTCATGGGCGCGGGCTGCATCGGTCTTGTTTCCATGATGGCGCTGAAAGCAAGAGGAGTATCGGAAGTATATGTGGTAGATATTATGGAGAAGCGGCTGGAGAAAGCGTTGGAACTGGGAGCAACCGGGGTTATGAACGGAGCAAAGGAGGATATTGTGGACCGGGTGAAAGCGCTGACAAATGGAGCCGGTGTGGATCTGGTAATTGAAACGGCGGGAACGGAAATTACAACAAGGCAGGCGATCCATATGGCGAAAAAGGGATCCAATATCGTTCTGGTAGGGTACAGCAAGAGCGGAGAGATGACGCTTCTCATGAGTCTTGTGCTGGATAAAGAACTGACATTTAAGACAGTATTTCGGTATCGCCATATTTATCCGATGGCGATTGACGCAGTGGCGGCAGGAAAAGTGAACCTGAAGGGAATTGTAACGGATGTGTTTGATTTGGACGAAGCGCAGAAGGCAATGGACTACAGCGTGAATAATAAAGCCGATATCGTGAAGGCTGTTATCCGCATTGCAGAATAAGAACTGCGGTAATTGCAAGGGAGAATGTAATGGGGCAGAAGGATACAAATGTAAAAGTGCCGTTAATCAGCAAGATTGCATCCATCATTGGTGCTGCCTGTTTTCCGTTTGTATTTCGACTTACGAATAATAAAGGGCGGTCCGCTTCCATTTTTGCACTGCTGACAGGAGTCAGCATGTTCTGCATGTACTTCTTTACCGTTAAAGAATCCCCTATTCCATTTTATGGGTTCTCTTGTCTGGCACAACTTTTCTTTTCAGGTTTTAATACTGCAATCTATGCGATTGTTCCGGATTGTGTGGAATATGGAGAATGGAAGACCGGGCTCAGAAATGATGGATTTCAGTATGCGTTTATTTCATTGGGAAACAAAATTGGAATGGCGATTGGAA
>JAUNGC010000007.1 GCA_030524745.1 Eubacteriales bacterium
AGAAACGGAGAAAGCGCAAAGAGAAATGGAAAAGGCGCGAAAAGAAGCGGAAAAGTATTGGCGCGATTGAATAGTAAGATATGGATAGAGGATTATGTTTAAAGATATTTACTTCACTGTTTATGCTTTGCCATTATATGTTGTGATTTTCTTGATGGTTGCAGGCGTAATTTGCTGGATGATATGCGGCGTTCTGATGACGCGGAAGAAAATTGGAATTTGGCGGTTTCTGAATGTTTTTTTATGCGCGGTAAGTATTGTTGTCGTGGCTTATTTTACCCTGATGAACCGAACGGGAAACAGGAATGATTTGATACTGCGGCCGTTTTATAGTTTTGTGGAGGCGCGGGAACAACCGGAAGTATATCGCTCCATGCTGATGAATGTTTTTTTATTTCTGCCGTTTGGCCTTACCGCTCCGTTTGCGATATCAAATGGAAAGACAGGTCGAAAGTATGAAATGGCGGTAATTCGCCATACCGTTTTGTCTGCAATTATTTTTTCGGTCTTAGTAGAAGGATTGCAATATATTTTTCAGCTTGGCAGAACTGAAACAGACGATGTGATTTGTAATGTTTTAGGCACTGTAATTGGAACGATCTCTTTCGGATTATGTGAAAGAATGAGAAGAAAGGGGAATAAAAGGAAGAAAAACGGTAAATGAAAAAATCATATTGGCGGCAACATTGGGATTGTTCCTTTTGACAATCTGTGCTATTTTAATAAGGTATCAGGAGAAAAGTTCCGAAAAGGGAGACATGTGAATGACTGCTGCAGAAGAGAAATTTCTGGAATTATTGAAAAATTTCATATGGGACGGGCAGTCTGATATGGATGGCTTTTCTGATTGGCAGGAGTTATTGGAACTGGCATCCATTCATCATGTTTATCCGATGATTTATGAGCAGGTATATCGCTCGGAACAGTTTGCGGCGCTGCCGGTTCAAACCCGACAGGCCGCCCGTAAAAAAATGATATCTACAGTGACCGTTCAGACCATGAGAACGGACGCTTTCCTGAAACAATATGAGCGGCTGGTGAAAGCCGGAGTTAAACCGCTGGTGATAAAGGGGCTGATTTGCCGGGAGTTGTATTCCAGGCCGGATTACAGGATGTCTTCTGATGAGGATCTGCTCGTACAAAGAGAAGAATTTGCCGGGTGTGACCGGATTCTGCTGGCGGACGGTTTTTGCAGCGATTGGAAGGCCCCGCAGGCGGGCGCACAGCAGGACCTGCCGCAGGAAGTTTCTTATCTGAACCGGGAGACAGGCGTTTATCTGGAAGTACATACGGCCCTGTTTTCCAAAGATGAAAACCGCCGGGGAAGATATGCTGATTTAAACGAAGCGTTTCAAGACGTATTTGCCAGGGCACAGGCGATTGAAATTCAGGGCGTTACGGTATATACCATGGACAATACGGATCATTTCCTTTATTTGCTGGTGCATGCGCTGAAGCATTTCCTGCATGCGGGCGTTGGAATCCGGCAACTGTGCGATATGCTGCTGATGGCCCGGCAGATGGAGAAGAGTATCGACTGGGACGATTTGAAAGCAAGAATGAAAAAACTGGGAATTTTTCAGTTTTTTATGAGTCTTATAGAGATTGGGGAGAAATACCTGGGGTTTTCCTGCGATAGTATCAGACGAATCAGCGCAGGAGAAGACTGTATGCCGTGCGAAGAAATGCTGGAGGATATCCTACAGGGCGGAATTTATGGATCCAGCACAATGGCGCGGACACACAGCGCAAACATGACGCTGGCAGCGGCTGAACACAGAAATGGAATCCGGGCTTCTCTGTTTCCGGGAAAAGAATATATGCGTCAGCAGTTTCCGTGGCTGGATCGTTTTCCGTGGCTGCTGCCTTTCGCATGGGGAAAACGTGCGTTGCGATATGGCAGCAAAATCAATGTAGAGAAACAACGCGGCGCCGACAGAGAAACGAACAGCATACGAATGGGGAAGCAACGTGTTAAAATGATGAAAAAGTACGGAATTGTGGATTGAGAGGATGATGAGTTTCCGGTATGGAATCATTGAAAATTTTGTGGCAAAAGTTAAAAGACGGCAGCATTCGTCAGATGTGGGAAGAATGGAAATGGATCTATGCCTACGGACGCCGTTATAAAAAAGAGATTGTGTTATATGTATTCTGCGGCATGATCGGAACGGCGATGACGCTGGCGAGCAGTATTGCTTCCAAGAATCTGATTGATATTGTGACTGGCGTGCAGAAAAATAAAATTCTGCCTATGGCGGTGGTGATGGTGGCAATGGCGCTTTGCTCCATTCTGTTTCAGGCGTTTATGTCCAGAATTTCTGTCAGAATCAATATCAGAATTTTAAATGATATACAGGCGGATATATATGAAAAGCTGATGCGGGTTAATTGGCTGGATTTGTCCCGGTATGCCAGCGGGGATATTTTGAACAGATTTGTTTCTGATGCTTCGACGGTGGCGGGCAGTGCGATCGGATGGTTTCCGACATTAATAACCAGCGCATTCAGCTTTTTTGCTTCTCTGGGGGTTATCTTGTATTACGATCCGACGATGGCGCTTATTGCCCTTTTAAATGCCCCCGCAATGCTGGTAATATCCCGTTTCCTTCTGGGAAGATTGAGGCGGCAGACCGGAGAAGTGAAGAAGACTAACAGCGACATGATGGCTTTTGAACAGGAAACTTTCTATAATATTGATTCCATTAAATCTTTTGATCTGACGGGGCTGTTTGGTGAAAGACTTCACGTCTGGCAGCAGAAATTCAAACAGGTGAATCTGGATTACAATATGCTTTCGGTGAAAACCAAGGTGGCGCTTTCTGCTATCGGCACGCTCATTCAATATATTGGATACGGGTGGGGCATCTTCCGCTTATGGACCGGACATATTACATATGGTGAAATGATGCTTTTTCTGGAGTTGGCATCCAAATTGTCGAACAATTTCAAGACGATGGTGTCTATTGTACCAAATACGGTAGGAGCCACTGCCTCGGCAGGGCGGTTAATGGAAATTTTGAATTTGCCTCCGGAGGAAAATGCTGCGGAAGGCCTGGAAATGCTGGATGAAGCGGCAGGGCAGGGATTTCGGATTGAGTTGCGGGATGTTTTTTTTGCATACCGTCAGGGAAAAGACGTGTTGGCAGAATCCGGTTTCGAAGCGGCGCCGGGGGAAATCGTTGCGCTGGTTGGTCCTTCAGGGGAAGGAAAGACCACATTGATTCGTATGTTTTTGGGATTGATTATGCCAAATGACGGCGCCGCAGTGTTGCGGGATGTTCGGGGACACGAGGTGCGTCTGAATGCTGCAACCCGGAAATATTTTTCCTATGTGCCGCAGGGGAACAGTCTTTTTTCGGGAACAGTGGCGGATAATCTGCGGATGGTGAAACAAAATGCCACAGAGGAAGAGATGATTGAGGCCCTGCAGGCAGCCTGCGCATGGGATTTTGTAAAAGAAATGCCGGATGGACTTTACAGTTCGCTTGGGGAAAAGGGAAGAGGCCTTTCAGAAGGGCAGGCGCAGAGAATAGCGATTGCCCGGGCAGTTTTACGGAACGCTCCGGTATTGCTTTTGGACGAAGCGACTTCTGCGCTGGACGTGACGACGGAGCGCAAAGTATTACGGAATATTATCCGGAGCAGACCGGACAGAACCTGTATTGTAACGACTCACAGGCCGAGCGTTCTGAGCATGTGCCGGCGGGTATATCGGGTGATGGATACAAAACTTGTAGAGTTAAGTGAAGAGGAATCTGCCAGAATGGCAATGGATTTTTGACGAAATCGGTAAGAAAAAGCCACGATTTAGCATGGTATATTGGAGAACTTTGTGGTATACTGAACCGGTTAAGGAAAGAAAGGGGTTTGCGATGGTCGATTTGCATGTACATATTCTGCCCGGAGTGGATGACGGGGCCTCGGGGATAGAGGAATCTCTGCAGATGGCCCGGCTGGCGGTTGCCGGCGGCGTACATGCGATGGCGGTGACGCCTCATTGCAATATTCCCGGTACTTTTGAAAATTATGAAGGTCCTGCTCTGCGGCGGCGGCTGGAGGAATTGAAAGCTGCAGTCCGGCGGGAGAAAATTAAGCTGGAATTGTTCTGCGGCATGGAAGTGTTTGGCAGAGAGAATCTGGCTGAACTGTTGGACAGGAAACTGTTGGTTCCGATTAATGACGGCATCTATCTGCTGATTGAGTTTCCCTTTGAGGAATCGGCGAACTGGATGACTTTTCTTTTGGAGGAAGTGCTGAGGGCAGGCTACGTGCCGCTGGTTGCGCATCCGGAACGTTATGAAGCTGTGAAAAGGGATCCTCAGACCGCCTGGAGATGGGTGCGGATGGGATGTGCCCTGCAGGTGAACAAGGGAAGCATACAGGGAAGATTCGGACGGGGAGAGCAACGAACGGCAATGCTTTTGCTGGAACATGAATTGGTTGCATGTGTTGCCAGCGACGCTCATCATGCGGATTTTCGAACGCCCTATATGAGAGACGTGGCTGACTATCTGGAAGAGTATTTTGGCGGCGGTTGTGTGCAGCTTTTGCTGGAGGATAATCCTGCCAGAATTCTGGACGGCAGGGAAATTGTACTGTTGGAACCGCGGGGATTTAGCAGGAACTGGTTCGGATAAGGAGTTTACAAGATGAAGAAATTGAGGATTTTTTGGGCTGTAATCGTAGTTCTGGTAACAGCGGCATTTGCAGCATATCGGATTAATGAGATCCGGAAGGAGGATTCTTCCGGGCCGGTTTTTTCCTGTGATCAGATGAAGCTGGAAGTGAGCATTCATGACGGGGATGATGTGCTGCTTCAGGGAATTACAGCGCAGGATAAGAAGGACGGAGACGTAACGGCTTCCATTCTGGTTGAGAAGCTTTCCAGCTTTTACGGGGAAAATCAGCGTCTTGTCACATATGCGGCGTTTGATTCTGATAACCATATTACAGAAATGGAACGGGAAATTACTTATACGGATTATACGAAACCGAAATTTGCGTTAAACGGTTCCCTTCGCTTTAAAGCCGGAGAAACGATCAATATCGATCAGATTGTGACGGCCCGGGATTGCCTGGATGGAGATTTGTCCCGTAATGTTAAAATTCTGATGGATGGTACGATCAACAACAGGATCACAGGCTTTTACGATATCGAGTACCAGGTGACAAACAGCGCTGGAGATTCCGTATCCCTTCCGATCAGAATTGAAGTTTACCAACAGGAAAACAACGAAGTGGAAATGAATCTGAAGCAATATCTGGTGTATTACGAAGGGGAGGATATTGATTATAAGGATTACTTAAAGAGCATTAAGATCGGCAATCTGGAATATCCCTTTGAGGGCGTTGTTCTGGAGGGAATGGAAGGTATGAAATTTGTGATGCCCGAAGAAGAAGCGGAAAGTGAGGAAGACGCGGAAGAAAACCAGGAGGAAGAAGACGGCGCGGATGCAGAACCGGCCCGGGAAGAGGATGAAGAAGATCCGGAGGAAGGGCAGGAGGAAGAAGTGTCGTCTGAGAGTGCGGATGCACAGGAGGAAAATGTTATTACGTTCATTCCGAAAAGCCGTGTGACGGTACGGTCTTCTGTGGATGCGTCCACGCCCGGCGTTTATCCGGTATATTTCTACTATATAGATGAGCAGGAAAGATTTGATTATGTGGCCACAGAAGTATTGTATGTGGTAGTGGAGTGAGAGGAAAATGGCAGACAGCAGCAGAGAAGCATTACAGAGTGATGAACTACAACTGGATCTTTACAGCATCATACGGGCGCTTTTGAAGGATTGGTGGATGATTCTGACGGCCGGAATAGTGGGCGTTTTTTGCGCTTATATTGTGGCGGGGACGGCTTATGTGCCGGCCTATACGACCAGCATGACATTTATCGTTTCTTCTAAAGGATCAACCAGCAGCGCTTCCAATCTGACGGCTACAACTGAAATGGCGGATACTTTCAGCCTGGTGCTCAACAGCCGTCTCCTGAAAAAGAAGGTACAGCAGGAGTTAGGACTGTCTTATCTGCCCGGAACGATTGAAACGAACGTGGTGACGGGAACAAACCTGATGACGCTGAAGGTCAGCGCTGCTTCGCCGGAACATTCTTTTAAGATCATGAAATCTGTGCTGGAAAATTATTCGGAGATCACAGATTATGTGTTGAGTAATGTAGTGTTGGATGTGCTGGAAGCGCCTACTGTGCCCAAAGCGCCTTCCAATCCCATTTCTGCGCGGGAGATGATGAAGAAATATGCCATGATTGCGATGGCGGCAATGGCGGCTCTTCTGGCGGTTATTTCTTATTTGAAGGATGACGTCAAAAATGAAAAGGAAGTAGAGAGGAAGCTGGATACCGCACTTTTTGCTACAGTTTACCATGAAGTGAAGAATAAAACGTTAAAGAGCAAGCTTCGGCGTGCGAAGAAGGGTCTTCTGGTATCGGATCCCACCTGCAGCTTCCTCTTTGTGGAGACCTATAAGAAAATCCGGACAAAGCTGATGTATAAGGCGGGCGATCAAAAAGGGCAGGTGATCCTTGTGACCAGTGTGCTGGAGAATGAAGGGAAATCCACCGTGGCAGCCAATATTGCGCTGACGCTGGCACAGAAATCGGATCGCGTCGCTTTCATCGACGGAGACCTGCGCCGCCCTGCCGCGTATAAGATTTTGCAGAGAGAATTGGAAGCGGATCAGGAAATAGGGGCGTTCCTGAATGAAAAGAGCGATTTTGACCAGGTGATGCAATGGGATGAGGAAAATCATCTGTATCTGTTGACTGGCAGCAGAAAATATTCCAATTCCACGGAACTGGTTTCCGGGGAACGGATGCAGGAACTGATAGAAGCGGTGAGAGCAGAGGCGGATTATGTTGTGATTGACTCTCCGCCGACGTCGCTGATGGCGGATGCGGAAGTGCTTGCGGAATATGCCGATGTATCTCTGCTGGTGGTGCATCAGGGAATGGCGAGAACGCGGGAAATCAATGATACGATAGATATTCTGGAAAATGGCGGCTCCGAGTTACTGGGATGTATTTATAACGACGTGAAGACAGGGGTGTTTAAAGGCAAAAAGTCCTGGGGCGATTATAACTATGGCGGATATCGGAAGTACAAACGCGGTTACAGCTATGGAGGTTACGGCTATGGAAGGTCAGAAAAATCCGATAAAAAGAAAGAGCGTACTGCGATAACGGAAGAAAAACCGCAGGAAGAGATGGAAATCATGGAAATGGATCTTCAGGATCAGGTGACCGGCTCTGACGGCATTGAGGAGTGAGTATGAGCGATTATAACAGAGAGCAGATAGCGGAAGCGGAAAAAATAGATTTAATACGGATCATCAATGATATGTGGAAGGGGGCAAAACGGTACGGCGTTTTATTCATTCTGCTGGCCGGATTGCTGGCGGGAGTTTTCTATTATCAGGCTTACAGGAGTTATGTTCCGGTTTATACTGCGACTGCTACTTTTACAGTCTCAAGCGATACATCCAGCCTGTATTCCAGCAGTAGCTATCTGAATGAAAAGACAGCGACCCAGATTGTAAATACATTTCCTTATATTTTAAACAGCGGCCTGCTGCAGAAGCTTGTGATGCAGGACCTGGGTACGGAAACGATACCGGGTACGATTGCTACGGAGACGCTGGGAAAAACCAACATGATTACCATTCTGGTAACGTCGACGAAACCGGAAGACGCCTATAACATCCTGCAGTCCGTGATCGAGCATTATCCGGAGGTGGCGGAGCCGGTCATCGGAAAAGTGGTGATGACGCTGCTGGATATGACGGATATTCCGGAAAATGCGGCAAATCCCCCTGCTTTCAGAGGAAGCGCGGCCAGGGGCGTGGCGGCAGGATTGATTATCGGCTTTGTATTTTTGTTGTTTTATGCCTTTACCAGAAAAACAATTCACGAAGAAGAAGATTTCAAGAAACTGCTCAATGTGGATTGCATCTGCGCTATTCCGCAGATTATCTTCAAAAAGAGGGGGAAAAAGTACAGGAAGGATATTTCCATATATAATAAAAAGATTTCTCTTTCTTTCCTGGAAGCGATCCGTGTGCTGCGCGCCCGCATTGAAAAAGATGCAAAGAAAAACAATTTGAAGATTTTTCTTGTGACCAGCGCCGCGCCTGGCGAAGGAAAAAGTACGATAGCGGCGAATATAGCCATGTCGCTGGCAATGGGCGGCGCCAGGGTTGTTTTGGTGGACTGCGACTTGAGAAATCCTTCCGTGAGGGAGCGGCTGAATATGGAGGAAGACGGTCCGGGATTGTATGAATTGCTGACTAAGAAGGCCGATTTACAACAGGTATTTCTGAAAAACGAGCAGTACCATATGTATGTGATTCCGGGAGGCGAGCCGTACAATAACGCCTCCGAACTGCTGGATTCTCCAAGAATGCGTTCCCTGCTCAAAAAGCTGCGGGAGAGAGCGGATTATGTGATTCTGGATACCGCGCCGGTGGGCATGCTGACGGATACGGCGGTTCTGGCTGAGGCGGCGGATGCGGCCCTGTTTGTGGTCAAGCAGGATTACGCGAAATGCTCCAATATTCTGGAAGGGATCGGGCAGTTGGCCGAAAGCAAGATTTATATTTCGGGATGCATTTTGAACGGCGCGCAGGCAGGTATTGGCGGATACGGTTATAAGAGTTACCGCTACTATAACAAGTACGGTTACTATGGCTTCGGCAGCCATTATGCAGGGCAGGAAGGCAAAGCATAGAGCCCGGAATTTGCATAAAAATGAAGTTTACTTTTCGCAAAAGTGTGTTATAATGAAGCATGACAGCGAACCGTTTGAGAAGAAATGAAAGAACAGCAAACCGAAGTGTGGGCTGTCATGCGTCATAATTAATGAGGATGGAGGGAGTTTTGATGAAGAAATTAGTAATATTGGCATCCATGATGGTCATGCTTTTTTCGTTTACTTTGACAGCGAATGCGGAGGCCAGCCCAGAGGGCATCCCTTATACGCCGCCCGTACAGGTGACGGTTGAGACGCCTGCGCCGCAGCCGGAAACGAATGTTTCTCCCAAAACAGGTGAGAATCAGGAGGTTCTTTTCGGCCTGGGAATGGCAGCGGTCATTTTTGCGGCAGGAGCGGTTGCGACTGGCAGGAAAGCAAAGAACGCGTAAGCGGAGTGAAGAAAACAGGATAGAGTGAAAAAAAGCCCCGTTTTTCAGATATTGAAGAACGGGGTTTTCGGTAGGATGAGCGGGCGTGAGAAATAAAGAAAACAAAAAGAAGTCGAATAAAAAAATATGGTTAATTCTGTACGGTATTCTGGTAATTGCATGTCTGGTATGTATTGGCGGATTTGTCCTGTTTTTGTTGGATGATGACGCCGGGGAGAGCCAGAAACAGTATGAACTTGTTGCGGAAAAAGTGGTTATTCCGGATATTGTGATACCGGAGTTTGTTCCGGAAGGGGATAAGGCGGAGTTGCCGGTGGATTTTGAGGCGCTGCAGGAGATGAATCCGGAAATTTATGCCTGGATACAGATTCCGGATACCAGGGTGGATTATCCGGTCCTGCAGCATGAGAGCGAAGATCAGAGTTATTATCTGACCCGCGATATGTACGGGGACGCGTCGAAAGCGGGCAGTATTTATACGGAATATTATAACAAAAAGGACTTTTATGATCCCAATACCATCATTTATGGGCACAATATGAAAAATGGTTCCATGTTTCATGATCTGAGGTATTTTGCGCAGGAGGATTTTTTTGCGGAACATGAAGACCTGTATATTTATACGCCGAGCAGTATTTTGCGGTATAAGATCTTTGCATCTTATGAATATGATGACCGGCACCTTCTGGCAACTTATGATTTTTATGATGAAGAGGTGTATCAGAGTTACATAGAAGAAATCATGAATCCCCGAAGCATGTACACAATGCTGCGGGAGGAATATGAGATCCGGCCGGGCAACTGCATCGTGACATTGAGCACTTGCGTGGCGAACAAGCCCAACTCACGGAGACTTGTACAGGCGGTGCTGGTGGACGAATTACCCGCAGAGTATAAAGGAGAGGTAAATGGCGAAAACAACGAAGAAACGGAAACAGAATAAGGAAAAAAAGAAAGCGTCCGCGCTGAAAGCGGCGGGAATTGTTGTGCTTATCGTTTTGTTGCTGGCTGTGTTTGTTTTGGGAGGTTTTGTCCTGGCAAAAGAAAAGGGCAGGAAAGAGATGCTCGGAAAAGGGGACGGACAGGTTCCCTTAACAGCGCCTGCGTTGGAAGAGCAGGAAGTTATTTTGGAAGATGACGGGGAGATTGTCATTTATAACGGGCAGAGATATCGTTATAATGAAAATATTACGAGCGTTCTGTGCATGGGAATTGACCGGGAGGGCTGGAATGAGGAAGAAAACGTGGTCGGCACATCCGGACAGGCGGATATGCTGATGCTGGCGATTCTGGATACACAGAGTGGACGGGTGAAGCTGTGGAATATTTCCCGCGATTCCATGGTTGATGTGGATATCTACGATACGGAAGGAAATTTTGCAAAAACGGAAAGCATGCAGCTTTGCCTGGCGTTTGCTTACGGAGACGGTAAAGAAGGCAGTTGTCAGAACACGCTGCGTTCGGTATCGAGACTGCTCTATGGTATGCCGGTGCAGTCTTATGCGGCGCTGGATATGGATGCGATCGTACCTTTAAACGACGCTGTCGGCGGCGTGGAAGTGACGATTCATGAAGAGGATATCCTGCCGGGCGGATTCGTACCCGGAACGACAATGTTGCTGCAGGGAGAGGAGGCGAGAGCCTACGTGCAATCCAGGCGGACAGAACTCCCGGACGAAGCGCTTGACAGCAACAACAACCGAATGGACCGTCAGAAGCAGTACATGATGAGTTTTATTCAGAAAGCGTTACAGCAGACGAAGCGGGATATATCGACGCCGGTCAAACTGTTCCAGGTGGCGATGGAAGGGGATAATATGGTGACGAACCTGACGGTTTCCCGCGTGTCTTATCTGGCTTCGATCTTTAAAAATGTGAATTTCAGCGAGGAAAGTTTTCAGACTGTTCCGGGAGAAGTGATAAAGGGAGAGTCATACGCGGAATATCATGTGGACGATCAGGCGCTGTATGAGATGATCCTGGATGCTTTTTATTTAAAGGAAGATTGAAGGAAAACGTTTGGACGGGAGCTACACAGGCATGCGGATTGTGTGAAAACGGTTCGGACGTGCGAAAAGCCGGAGCAGAGAATGCTGTACTCCGGCTTTTTGCTGCACAAATTACCGGATCAGAGATAAGAAATGCCGGAAAATTTTGCCGCCGTCCACGGCATCCTGCCTGGCAAAACGGCCGCAAAGCCGTTCGGGATGCCATTGCAGTCCGGTGATGGGAAGCGTATGGTGAACAATTCCCTCCGGCACTCCATCTGCGGCGTATTGAATGACGGAAAGCGGAAAAATGCCGGGCCGGAAAGAGCATTGCCGGCCGGGCGTCAGGATTCCCTGGTGATGGGCGCTGTTTACCGTAAAATTGCTGCCGTACAGTTCAAAAAGAAAGGAATCTTTTTCTGCATGGGTGGAATGAAGCTGGTCATACTTTAAATAACGATGCGTATCGGCGGTGGGGAGATGCTGGCACAATCCGCCGCCAAAATACAGATGAATTAACTGCATTCCTTTACAGATGCCCAGAACAGGCTTTTGACGCTGTACAAAAAGATCCAGCAGCGCAAGCTGCCGCCGGTCAAGTTCGGGATCTATGTCATGGCAGTGAGGATCCGCGGGGGGAGCGCCGGGCAAAAGTGCGGGATCAATGTCTCCGCCGCCCGGAAGAATCAATGCGTCCCAATTTTTGGCCCGTTCGGGCAGAAGGGAAACGTCAAGGGTGGGAGTTTGTACGAGACAGGCGGCCTTTCTGTAGTTTTGAGTCAGTTCAGGAAGACCGGCGATTCCGATAGTCATTTTCAGTTGTGCTCCTAGCGCTTTTTTAGTATGATTATGTTATAATATATGCTTCGATTCAGAATTTTGTAACAGTTTGGTCAGGCGCTGAACTGTTCAGAATTTTCGGGTCAGGGAGGGCCTTTTATGAATATACTGGATATTATAGGACCGGTGATGGTGGGGCCGTCGAGTTCCCATACGGCCGGAGCGGCGCGGATCGGACAGATTACCGGGAAGCTGTTGGGGGAACCGGTAAAAACCGCTAAAATTTTGCTGCACGGTTCCTTTCTTGCAACGGGCAAAGGACACGGTACGGATAAGGCGCTTGTGGCGGGGCTTCTGGGACTTTCAGTGGATGACAGGCGGATTCCGGAGAGTTTTGAACTGGCAAAAGAGCGGGGAATGGAATTTGAATTCGGCTCGATCAGTCTGCAGGGCGCGCATCCAAATTCTGTAAAGCTGGAGGTGACGGGCGTTTCGGGCAGACGCCTGGAAGTGATCGCCGCATCTGTCGGCGGCGGGCGGGTCCATATTTGTGAGATTGACGGATTGCGGGCTGATTTTACGGGAGAGGCACCCACGCTGGTCGTTTATAATCAGGACAAGCCGGGCTGTGTGGTGCGCGTTTCCTTAAAGCTTGGCCTGGCCGGTGTGAACATTGCAACCATGCAGGTTTATCGGGATGAACGGGGCGGACATGCCGTGATGGTGATCGAAGTGGACCAGGAGGTTCCGGCGGACTGCATTGCGGATCTGGAACGGGAAAGCGGAATTGAAAAAGTGACGTATTTGTGTCTGGATGAGAGATGATTGTGTTGCCGTTTATGCGGCGGAATGAGAGGGAATATGTATCGGGCGCTGGGCGATATTTGCGATAAATCAGAAAAACAAAATATTTCTTTCTGGGAAGTGATCTGGCAGGATGACTGTCAGGAACGGCAGCTTTCCAAAGAGGAGTCCTTTTCCCAGATGGGAGCGATGTACCGGGCGATGAAGGAAGCGGATGCTTCTTATGACGCGGCGCAAAAGTCGCGGAGCGGTCTTGTGGGACAGGACGGCGGCAAAATGGAAGCGTATGTGAACGCGCAAGATGTGATCTGCGGAGAATTTCTGGGGCATGTGATGGAAAAAGCCATAAAAATGGGAGAATCCAACGCCTGCATGAAACGGATCGTAGCGGCCCCTACGGCAGGGGCGTGCGGGGTGGTGCCTGCTGTTCTCATCGCAATGCAGGATAAATACGGCTTTTCGGATGAAAAAATGGTGCAGGCGCTTTATGTGGCGGCAGGAATCGGCGGCGTGATCGCATCCAGGGCGTTTATCGCGGGCGCGCAGGGCGGCTGTCAGGCGGAGATCGGTTCCGCTTCCTCCATGGCGGCGGGGGCCGCGGCATTTTTACGGGATGGCAATGCGCGGCAAATCTCGCATGCCGCGGCGATGGCGATGAAAAATCTGCTGGGCCTTGTCTGCGATCCGGTAGCAGGTCTGGTGGAGGTGCCCTGCGTAAAACGGAATGTTTCCGGCGCGGTGGTGGCGCTGGCGGCGGCTGATATGGCGCTGGCGGGAATATACAGCGGGATTGCGCCGGATGAAGTGATTGACGCCATGCGGGAGGTGGGGCTATCCATGCCGGCCTGTGTGAGGGAGACAGGAGAAGGCGGGCTGGCGGCCACGCCCACCGGACTGCGCGCGAAAGAGCGGATGAAGTAGAGGCGGGAAAATGACTGAATAAAATCTAAAAATTTGAATGAATGAAAAATAGAAATCCGACTGAATGGAATTGGAAAATCTGACTGAACCGAATTGAAAAATCTGACGGGTTGGTGTACAATACAGTCTGAGGTGAATATCATGAATGAGCGAAAATATAGGTCCAGAGTTATTGACAAGAAAGTGGAAGAATATCTGTCAGCTTTTGGCGCTGTGTGCATTGAAGGACCGAAATGGTGTGGCAAGACATGGACGTCTTCCTTTCATAGCAGAAGCGAAATTTTTCTTGGCGATCCTGCTGGAAATTTTCAAAATCGAAGGCTGGCCGAATTATCACCCGCATTGGTGTTGGCCGGGGAATCCCCCCGTCTGATTGATGAATGGCAGGAAGTTCCGCAAATCTGGGATGCGGTCCGGTATGAAGTGGATCAGAGCGTAGAGAAAGGTCGGTATATTTTGACTGGTTCCGCCACTCCGAATCATAAAGGAATCCTGCATAGCGGTGCGGGGCGGATCGCAAAGCTGAGGATGCGGCCTATGTCGCTTTATGAGTCCGGAGATTCTTCCGGTGAAGTTTCTCTGGAAAAACTTTGTCATGGAGAACTGACACCTTTCATGACCGGTGAAGTGGACTTGCGGCGTCTGATAGAGTTGATTATCCGTGGCGGATGGCCCGGCAGTCTGGGATTGTCCATTGAACAGGCGGCGCTTCTTCCTGTTGAATACCTGAATGCAGTTGTGGATGACGATGTATATCGGGTGGATGGGATCAAACGGGATACAACCAAGATGCGGTTGCTTTTGCGTTCCCTTGCGCGAAATGAAAGTACCACAGTTACCAATAAGACATTGAAAAAGGATATGAAAGCTGTGGATGATGAGGATATGGATTCTAATACAATATCAGCTTATCTTGATATTTTCAAACGATTGTTTATTACTGATAACCAGCCTCCTTTTTCGGCGAATATACGCTCTTCTGTCCGCGTCAAGCAGGCCGAAAAACGACATTTTGCCGATCCGTCTCTGGCCTGTGCGTTGCTGAAAGCAACCCCGGCGGGGCTGCTGGGGGATTTGGAAACTCTGGGGTTTCTGTTTGAAGCCCTGTGCGAGCGGGATCTTCGGATTTATGCGGAATCCTTTGGCGCAAATTTGTATCATTATCAGGACTATAAAAATCAGGAAATAGATGCTGTTATTGAACTGGCAGATGGGCAGTGGTGCGCCTTTGAAATAAAACTGGGAGCAAACCAGATTGATGCAGCGGCGGAAAGTTTGCTGAAGATTCAGCGTGAAATAGCGGCAGAGTCCGGTGGAAAAACGCCTGCGGTCTTATGCGTTATCTGCGGACTGGCTAACGCCGCCTATCGCCGGACAGACGGTGTATTTGTGGTTCCGGTTACAGCGCTGAGAAACTGAAAGGAGAGATGGCTGTTGCTTGTAAATACGGCATATTTATGATAAAATTTGGTAAAGGCTCAGACTCATTCTGAAGCGTTAACGGAGTATCGGAAACGGCGACCATTTTTACAAGAGAGGAATTCGTATGAAGCAAATCGGAGAAGAATATCGCACGGGATTGGAAGAAATTGATGCGGAGCATATTATCCTGCTGGATTTGACTGACAGGACGAGGAAATTGCTGGAAGATGAAAACATGCTGTTTAAAAGTGCAGACATCTGCGTCTTGCTGGCTGGATTGAAGGATTATACGGTACAGCATTTTGCCCATGAGGAAGCGTATATGGAGTCCATCGGATTTGACGGACTGGAATTGCAGAAAGAGCAGCACCGGGTATTCGCACAGAAGCTGGATGAATTCTCCGAACGGGTATCGCGGCTTACGCTCGGCACACAGGACGATATGATCCGGGATTTGTTCAATTATCTGCAGATGTGGCTGCACGATCATATAAAAGCAGAGGATATGAAATATGCAAGATTTGCAAATGGAAAAGCTTAAAGAAATCGTACAAAACAGCGGCAACATTGTCTTTTTCGGCGGCGCGGGCGTGTCGACGGAGAGCGGGATTCCGGATTTCCGCAGCACGGACGGTTTATATCATCAGCAGTATGATTATCCGCCCGAAACGATTTTGAGTCATACTTTTTTCAGGAGAAATCCGGACGAGTTTTTCCGGTTTTACCGTAATAAGATGCTGATGCTGGATGCCAAACCAAACGCCGCGCATTTAAAGCTTGCGCAGTGGGAGAGGGAAGGCAGGTTGAAGGCGGTAATCACGCAGAACATCGACGGACTGCATCAGGCGGCGGGCAGCCGCAAAGTGCTGGAACTTCACGGCAGCGTATTGCGCAATTACTGTGAAAAATGCGGCAGATTCTATGACGCCCGCCATATTCTGGAGAGCGAAGGCGTTCCCCATTGTGAATGCGGCGGCACGATCAAGCCGGATGTGGTGCTGTATGAAGAAAGCCTGGATATGCAGATCATGCAGGAAGCGATTTCCTATATCAGCCAGGCGGATGTCCTGATTATCGGCGGCACTTCTCTGGTTGTTTATCCGGCTGCCGGACTGATCGATTATTACAGGGGAAATAAGCTGGTGCTTGTCAATAAGACGCCGACGGCGAGAGATTCCGTGGCGGATCTGGTGGTGGCAGGCAGCATCGGGGAGATTTTTTCCGCATTGTAGAAGCCGTTTCAACTCTCATGGGAGCACGCGACGGATAAAGGAGGGCCGGAATGGATATACAGGTTGGGGACATTGTAACGTTGAAAAAACAGCATCCCTGCGGCAGTAAGGAGTGGGAGGTATTGCGGATCGGAGCGGACTTCCGGCTTAAGTGCGCGGGATGCGGGCATCAGATCATGGTCACGCGGAAACTTGTGGAGAAAAATTTGAGGGATTTGAAAAGAAATGCTTGAAAATAGTAGGATTTCATGGTATCATAGTTACCCGTGATATATATTCCTTGCTCCTTTTTCAGAAAAGGGGCCAGAGACCAAAAGGAGGTAATTTGCATGAACAAGTATGAATTAGCTGTCGTTGTTAGTGCGAAAATCGAAGATGAAGAAAGAGCAGCAGTTGTTGACAAGTGCAAAGCCCTGATCGAAAGATTCGGCGGCACGATCACCAACGTGGATGACTGGGGCAAGAAGAGACTTGCTTATGAAATCCAGAAGACGAGAGAAGGCTTTTACTACTTCATCCAGTTCGATGCGGAATCATCTGCGCCTGCAGAAATCGAAAGCCGCGTTCGCATCATGGACAACGTGCTCAGATACTTAGTCGTCAGAGCTGACGAGAAGTAAGAAAGAAGAGAGTATAATATGAATAAAGTTATTCTTATGGGCCGCCTGACACGGGATCCTGAAGTCAGGTATTCCCAGGGCGAAAACGCATTGGCAATTGCCAGATACACCTTAGCGGTAGACCGCAGATTCAACCGGAACGGTGATGAGAATTCGGCCGATTTCATCGGATGCGTGGCATTCGGAAAGAGCGCGGAATTCGCAGAGAGATATCTTCATAAGGGAACCAAGATTGCGGTGACCGGGAGAATCCAGACAGGAAGCTACACGAATAAGGACGGCGTCAAGGTGTACACAACCGATGTGGTGGTGGAAGATCAGGAATTTGCAGAGAGCAAAAACAGCGCGGGCAATAACGATGGGGGTTATCAGAACGCTGGATTCGGCAATTCCGGATACGGCAATGCGCCCGCAAGACCGCAGCCCGCTGCGGCAGGCGACGGTTTCATGAACATTCCTGACGGAATCGACGAGGAACTGCCTTTTAATTAAGTAACATTGCGAACGAAGGTGAGCAATGTTACGCTACTTCTCGAACGCAGAGCGTTTGAGAAGTTTCCCGATAAAAAGTTGCGAACGAAGGTTGGCAATTTTGCGCTACTTCTCAAACACGAAGAGTTTGAGAAGTTTCCAATAACCATTTCAGACAGGAGGTAAACCATCATGGCATTCAATAAATCCGAGAGACCCGATTCTCCCGCAAAGAGAAGAGGCGGCATGCGCAGAAGAAAGAAAGTTTGCGTATTCTGCGGCAAAGACAACGTAATTGATTACAAGGACGTGAACAAGTTAAAGAGATACGTTTCTGAGAGAGGCAAGATCCTTCCCAGAAGAATCACAGGCAACTGTGCAAAGCATCAGAGAGCGCTGACCGTAGCGATCAAGAGAGCGCGTCATCTCGCTCTTATGCCTTACGTAGCAGAATAAAGACCATCGAAAAAGAGACCTTCGCGGTCTCTTTTTTTATTGTGTAATCCGGAAAACCGGACCGTTTTTACCGGCGGAAATTTTCGGAATTTTATCTCCGGATTTTGTCGAAACGCCGCGGAGGCTTTCATTTTGGGGTATGGTATTTTACATCAAGAAATGGTATACTTGACCTGTAATGTTGTTTTACTGCGGAATGCAATAGGAGAAACAATGAAGAAGAAGAGAATCAAGCTGAAGGGCAGACTGAGAATTTACATGCAGACCTCTCTGTATCTCGGACTCCTTCTTTTGCTGGTGGATGTGGGGATCTATTTTCTGGATGTAAGAGCGGGCTTTTTGCTGACCTGCTTTTTGCTGTTCTATTTCGGCATGATTGTTCTGCTGATGTTTTATAACAGGCCGGTTATCATCAATGAACTTGTCAGCTTTGCGACGCAATACGGTCAGATTCAGAAGACGCTGTTGCGGGATATGGTGATCCCATATGCGCTGCTGGACGACGGAGGCAGGGTGATATGGTGTAATACCGCGTTTAAGAATGCCATTCACAGCGAGAAGGGTTTTCATAAATCCATCACGTATGTGTTCCCGGCCATCACGAAGGAAAAGCTGCCGGAAGGAGATCAGGAGGCGGAAATTGAGATTTCCTTTGAAGAAAGCGAGTACATGGCCCATATCATCCGGGTATCCTTAAAGGGCATTACGGAAGACAGCGACATCATGGAAGACGACGATTACGACGGGTGCCTGTATGCAGTTTATCTTTATGACGAGACTGCGCTGAAGATTGCACTACGGGAAAATGATGCGCAGTCACTTGCGGTCGGTCTGATTTATCTGGACAATTATGAAGAAGCGCTGGCGAGCGTGGAAGAGGTGAGACGTTCTCTTCTGACGGCGCTGATCGATCGGAAGGTGAACAAATATGTCTCCGCTTTCGACGGTATCTGTCAGAAAATTGAGAAAGATAAATATCTGGTTATTTTGAAGAAAAAGTCAGTGGCGCAGATGCAGGAGCAGCGCTTTGAACTGCTGGAGGACGTCAAGACGGTCAATATCGGAAACGAGATGGCGGTGACCATCAGCATTGGTATCGGCCTGGACGGACTCGTCTATGCGCAGGATTATGAGTTTGCACGCATTGCCATTGACCTGGCGTTGGGAAGAGGCGGCGATCAGGCGGTCGTAAAAACGCCGGATAAGATCAATTACTATGGCGGTAAGAGCCAGCAGGTGGAGAAGAATACCCGCGTGAAGGCAAGGGTGAAGGCGCATGCCCTGAAAGAAATTATTTCAAGCAAAGATCATGTTCTCATTATGGGGCATGCGAATGCCGATGTGGACAGCTTCGGCGCGGCAGTCGGCATTTACCGGATTGCAAAGACGCTGGACCGCCGTGCGCAGATCGTTTTAAACACGGTGAATACTTCCCTGCAGCCGGTTGTGGATATGTTTCTTGACAATCCGGAGTATGAAAGCGACATGCTGATCAACAGCACCCAGGCGATTGAGAACGCCGGACCGAACGCGGTTCTGGTCGTGGTGGACGTGAACAAGCCGTCGCTGACGGAATGCCCGGAACTTTTAAAGATCTGCAAATCCATCGTGGTGCTGGATCATCACCGGGCCGGCCTGGAAACGATAGAGAATGCGACGCTTTCCTATGTGGAGACTTATGCGTCGTCTGCCTGTGAAATGGTTTCGGAGGTATTTCAGTACATAAGCGACAGCTTGCGGATTAAGAGCGAAGAGGCGGACAGCATGTATGCCGGCATGGTGATCGATACGAATAATTTTGTGTCAAAAGCGGGCGTGCGCACCTTTGAAGCAGCGGCTTTTCTGCGCAGAAACGGCGCGGATGTGACCCGCGTGCGCAAACTGTTCCGGGAGGACGCAACGGCTTATAAGGCGAAAGCCGATGTGGTCAGTCAGGCGGAGATTTACCGCAACTCTTACGCGATTTCCAGATTGCGCAACGAAGGTCTGCCCAGCGCGTCCATCGTAGGCGCGCAGGCGGCGAATGAACTGCTGAATATCCGCGGCGTAAAGGCCAGCTTTGTGGTGACCGAAAATCAAAACCGTTTAAATCTTTCGGCGCGGTCCATTGACGAAGTGAACGTACAGGTAATTATGGAACGGATGGGCGGCGGCGGTCATCTGAATATGGCGGCCTGCCAGATGGAAAATACGCCTCTGGAAGAGGGCGTGGCAATTTTGAAGAGAACTTTGGATAAGATGATAGAGGAAGGTGAAATATCATGAAAGTAATTTTATTGGAAGATGTGAAAGCGCTTGGGAAAAAAGGACAGGTTGTGGATGTGAGCGACGGATATGCCAAGAACTTCATCCTGAAAAAGAAACTCGGCGTGGAAGCCAACAGCGCGAATATGAATGACCTCAAGCTTCAGAAGGCGCGGGACGAGAAGGTGGCGAAAGAACAACTGGAAGCGGCGAAGGAACTGGCAAAGGTACTGGAAGAAAAATCCGTGACGGTAAAGATCAAAGCCGGAGAAGGCGGCAGAGCGTTCGGCTCCGTTTCTTCGAAGGAAATTGCGGCGGCATATAAAGAACAGTGCGGTATGGAAATCGACAAAAAGAAAATTCAGCTTCCCGAGTCAATCAAAACCTTCGGCGTACATGAAGTGCCTGTGAAACTTCATCCGCAGGTGACGGGAAAGCTGAAGGTGAAGGTGCAGGAAGCATAAGGGACAGAAAGCACATACAGAGAGTTTTGGAAGGACGGGAAAATGGCAGCAGCAGATGAGGCTATTTTAAAAAGGGTACTTCCTCACAGCATAGAGGCCGAACAGTCCGTCATTGGCTCCATGATCATGGACCGGGAGGCGATTGTGGTAGCCTCTGAAATCATTACGGGTGAGGAATTTTATAACAGACAATACGGCGTGCTGTTTGAAGCGATGGTGGAACTTAATGACGCCGGACGCCCGGTGGATCTTGTCACGCTGCAGGACAAGCTGAAAGAAAAGGATGTGCCGCCGGAAATTTCGAGTTTGGAGTTTATCCGGGATCTGATTACAGCGGTTCCCACTTCCGCCAATATCAAATACTATGCGAATATTGTGGCGGAAAAGGCAACGCTGCGCAAACTGATCCGTTTAAATGAGGAGATCGCCAACACCTGTTATATTGGAAAGGACAGCCTGGAAACGATTCTGGAAACGACGGAAAAAAAGGTTTTTGATCTGGTTCAGAGAAGAAATGTGGGCGATTTTGTGCCGATCCGTCAGGTCGTCATGAACGCCATGGACAGAATTGAAAAGGCTTCTAAGAACAAAGGAAATGTGACGGGAATTCCCACCGGATTTATCGATCTGGATTATAAAACGGCGGGGCTGCAGCCTTCCGACTTGATTCTGATTGCGGCGAGACCTTCCATGGGAAAAACGGCGTTTGTTCTGAATATCGCGCAAAATGTGGCGTTTAAGCAGAGTATGACGGTGGCGATGTTCAGTTTGGAAATGAGTAAAGAGCAGTTTGTAAATCGTCTCTTTTCGCTGGAATCCAAGGTGGATTCCCAGCATATCCGTACCGGAAACTTAAGCGATGCGGAATGGGAAAGCCTGATTGAAAGCGCCGGCGTGATCGGAAAATCCAATCTGATTATTGATGATACGCCGGGCATTACGGTCGCGGAACTTCGTTCCAAATGCCGGAAGTTTAAGCTGGAGTACGACTTGAAGCTGATTATCATTGACTATTTGCAGTTAATGAGCGGCAGCGGTGCCCGAAGCGGTGATTCCAGGCAGCAGGAAATTTCGGATATATCCCGTTCTTTGAAGGCGCTGGCGAGGGAGTTAAACGTCCCGGTAATCGCGCTTTCCCAGTTGTCCCGTGCGGTGGAACAGCGGCCGGAGCACAGGCCGATGCTTTCCGACCTGCGTGAATCCGGGGCAATCGAGCAGGACGCCGATGTTGTCATGTTTTTGTATCGTGACGATTATTACAATCCGGATACGGAAAAAAAGGGAATCGCAGAAGTGATTATCGCCAAACAGAGAAATGGTCCGATCGGAACCACGGAACTGGTATGGCTGCCTGATTATACCAAGTTTGCAAATTTGCAGAGATAAATAATAAGACGTTGAAATAACAGTCAGTTTACGAAAGAGGACAGATCCGAATGCGGATGCTGTCCTTTTTTTATAACAATGGAACGGCAAATGTGAGCCGAAAGAAAGGAGAAAACAATGACGACACAGGAAATTTACACAATCAAAGACGCGGCCAAAAAAGTGAATGTAGAGACGCATGTGCTGCGGTACTGGGAGGAGGAGTTGGGACTGTCCATCGGGCGCAATGAACTGGGACATCGTTTTTATACGCAGGAGGATATGGAACTGCTCGCTCACATAAAAGAATGGAAGGATCAGGGGCTGCAATTGAAGGCGATACGGCTCATGCTGTCCGAGGATGGAAAACTTTCGGTGCCGCAGGAGGTGGTCCGGCAGGCGCAGAGCATGGTGGAACGGCAGAACCGGGATAATGCTGCCACAGTGGAAAATATTTTGCTGGACGAGCGCAGCAGCAAGGCGGCAAAGCTGCAGTTTTTGCTGGAAAATCTGGTGTCCAGAGCGGTGCGGGAAAATAACGAAACAATTTTGAAGGAGTTGGACTATCAATTTCGTCAGATGGAAGAAAACGCTCAGGCAAGAGAACAGAAACGCTGGGAAAGAGAAGAAGAACACTATAAAAAACTGGACGAATTGCTTTGCCAGAGAGGACGCAGGAAGGATAAAAGAAAAAGATATCCGAAACAGAAGTTCTGAATCGGAATGCAGAAAAAACGCCCCTGGTCCGCGAGGAACAGGGGCGTTGAAAGCGCTGTAGCGCTTTTGCCGCTTCTTTTACCGGAATAGGATCCGGTTAAGAAAAATGAAAATACCAGTCACCGACCCGGCAGGGACAGTAACAGGTCATGTGTATCAGCCCTCTGCAATAGCGCCAACAGGACATGTGCCAGCGCAGGAACCGCAGCTGATGCATGTATCGGGGTTGATTTCAAATTTGCCGTCGCCCATGCTGATTGCGCCAACGGGGCACTGACCTTCGCAGGAACCACAAGCTACACAGGAATCACCAATAACGTATGCCATAATATTATCCTCCTTTATCAATGTAGGCTAACCTTTATTTTAATATAAAAAGCCGGAATGTACAAGTCCTAAACAAAAAGAACTTATGACACAATTTGACAATATAGGCCCCGGCCTATTTTGGAGCCTGCAGTTCGGAAGAAGAAGGAATATGGGCTTCCTGGCCGCTGCGGCGGTCGCGTATGCCGTTTAAGACGATTTTCTTCAGTTCGATCGCTTCCTTGGCGTTCATCGCAGGGATGTCCTTAAGCTTATAGTCCATGCCCAGTTTGTCATATTTTGGTTTGCCCATCGTATGATAAGGCAGAATGTCCAGCGCCTTCAGGTTTGAGAACTGTCCGATGAAATAGCCGAGCTGGTACAGGTATTTTGGATCGTCGGTAATTGTGGGAACGACGACGTGACGGATCCACATGTCCACTTTCTTTTCGTTTAAATAACTGCAGAAGGCCAGAATACCGTCGTTAGGCTGCTGCGTCAGTTCTTTGTGCTTGACCGGATCAATGTGCTTGATGTCCAGCATCACCAGATTCGTGAGCGTCATCAGATGGTCCAGCTTGGCAAGCCATTCCGGATTGCCGTCCGGGCGGTAAGCGATGCCGGAAGTATCGATACAGGTATGGACATTGTTCTTTTTGGCAATGGTGAACAGATCGATCAGAAAATCAACCTGCATCAGAGGCTCTCCGCCTGTTACCGTAATTCCCCCGCCTTTATAAAAACCTTCATTTCTCTTATATTGTTCAAAAATTTCTTCGGGTTCCATCCAAGTGCCGCCATCCATCGCCCAGGTGTCAGGATTGTGACAGTATGCGCAGCGCATGGGGCAGCCCTGTACAAAAACGACGAAACGTACGCCGGGACCGTCGACGGACCCGAAACTCTCCAGAGAGTGAATTCTTCCTTTCATAGTATGCTCCCTTCTTTTTCCAGTATTCATGATTGCCGGCAGCGAAGCGGGCGGCAATTTTTTATGCTTACAGTATACTCTTTTGCGGTCCAAAAAGCAATGCGGTGCGGATAAACGCATCAATCCATTGCGGAAGAAGGGGATTTATAACGAATGTATAGGTTGCCAGAATTCGGGGAATGTATTATACTGATAATTGCAAAATGCAGATGACAGCGATTGCTGCCGGATAGAAAAGGAGGTTGGCCCAATGGCAAAGTTTACGAAAGACATGACAATCGGACAGGCGTTGCAGGTGGATATGAATGCGGCGCCGGTATTGATGGACATTGGCATGCATTGTCTCGGCTGCCCTTCCGCACAGGGTGAGACTCTGGAGGAAGCGGCTATGGTACATGGCATTCCGGTGGAAGTGTTGATGGAAAAGTTGAACGAACTGTAAATCGTTTGGGACCGTCGGGCGAATCCGCTTTTGACGGTCTTTTTATGCGCCGGGATATGATGCAAAAGCCGCGTATTCAGGAAATCGCCCGGCGGATGAAGGGGAGAAAAAAGATAGCAAAACCAGGAAAAATTTTTAAGACAATTTTCACAAAATATTTATTTTTTACAGGCAGATGTATGGAAAAAAGTACATCACATCCGCTTGACCTGAAACAGCAGTTAACATATAATAGTAAATAGAAAAGACATAGTAATATGTAGCATTTACGGCGGATATGCACAGCATGAAGGCCGTATCACCCATTCATAACAAATTATAATAGGAGGCTTTTCAAAATGAGACCAGAATGGACAGGTTTTGTAGGCAACAAGTGGGACAGAGAAGTCAACGTTCGTGACTTCATCCAGAAGAACTACACCCCTTATGAAGGTGATGATTCTTTCCTTGCTGCAGCAACACAGAACACAAAGGATCTGTGGAATCAGGTACTGGATTTACAGAAGAAGGAGCGTGAGGCAGGCGGCGTTCTTGATATGGACACCAAAGTTGTTTCTACAATCACATCTCACGGCCCCGGCTATCTGGATAAGTCCAAAGAAACCATCGTTGGCTTCCAGACAGATGCGCCTTTCAAACGTTCTTTACAGCCTTACGGCGGTATCCGTATGGCAGAGAAGGCTTGCGCAGATAACGGCTACACAGTAGATCCTGAGATCTCCGAATTCTTCAGCACACACAGAAAGACACACAACGCAGGCTGCTTCGATGCTTACAATCCGGAGATGAGAGCTTGCCGTTCTTCCCATATCATCACAGGTCTGCCGGATGCTTATGGCCGCGGCCGTATCATCGGTGACTACAGACGTGTTGCTCTGTACGGTATTGACAGACTGATCGAGGACAAGGAAGAGCAGAAGGCTTCTACAGGCCGCGTTATGACAGACGACGTGATCCGTCTTCGTGAAGAAATTTCCGAGCAGATCAGAGCGCTGAAAGAAATGAAAGTTATGGCTGCTTCCTATGGCTGCGATATCTCCAAACCCGCTGCTAACGTAAAAGAAGCGATCCAGTGGACTTATTTCGGATATCTGTGCTCCGTAAAAGAGCAGAACGGCGCTGCTATGTCCCTTGGACGTACATCCACCTTCCTTGATATCTATGCACAGAGAGACCTGGCAAACGGCACCTTCACAGAAGAGCAGATCCAGGAGTTCGTAGACCACTTCATCATGAAGCTGCGCTGCATCAAATTCGCTCGTACACCTGAATACAACCAGATCTTTGCAGGCGACCCTGTATGGGTAACCGAGTCTCTGGGCGGTATGGGCGTTGATGGCCGTTCCATGGTAACAAAGATGAGCTTCCGTTACCTGCACACGCTGACCAACCTCGGACCTTCTCCGGAACCCAACCTGACAGTTCTCTGGTCCACAAGACTTCCTGAGAACTGGAAGAAATATTGCGCGAAGATGTCCATCCAGACATCCTCTATCCAGTACGAGAACGATGACCTGATGAGAGTTGTTCATGGTGATGACTACGGTATCGCTTGCTGCGTATCCTCCATGGTCATCGGTAAGGAAATGCAGTTCTTCGGCGCTCGTGCAAACCTGGCAAAATGTCTGCTGTATGCGTTGAACGGCGGCGTTGATGAAGTTACCAAGAAGCAGGTCGGCCCGAAATATCGTCCTGTATCAGGAGATGTTCTGGATTATGACGATGTTATGAGCAAATTCATCGATATGATGGAATGGCAGGCTGACGTTTATGTTAACACACTGAACATCATTCATTATATGCATGACAAATACTGCTATGAGAGAGCAGAGATGGCTCTTCATGACAGAGACGTTAAGAGATATTTCGCAACAGGTGTTGCTGGTCTGTCCATCGTTGCTGACTCCCTTTCCGCTATCAAGTATGCGAAGGTAGAAGTGATCCGTGACGAAGACGGTATCATCGTTGACTTTAAGACTACCGGCGACTTCCCGAAATATGGTAACGATGATGACCGTGTAGATGATATCGCACAGGATATCGTTCACAAGTTCATGACCGCAGTAAGAAGACATCATACCTACAGAAATGGTATTCCTACAACTTCCATTCTGACCATTACCTCTAACGTTACCTATGGTAAGGCTACCGGTAATACGCCTGATGGACGTAGAAAAGGACAGCCGTTCGCTCCTGGCGCTAACCCGATGCACGGACGTGACACTCATGGCGCAGTAGCTTCTCTGTCTTCCGTATCCAAGTTGCCTTTCAAGGATGCACAGGACGGTATCTCCAATACCTTCACCATCATCCCCGGCGCTCTTGGAAAAGAAGATCAGATCTTCTCCGGCGATCTGGAACTGGATCTGGATTTGAACAAATAATTAGGGGTCTGTTATGGACGAAAAGGATATGATTGATGACCTTGTCAAAATGCTGGATTCCGGCATGGCGAAAGGTACAGGCCATGTGAATGTGGACTACAACAAGGAAAGCGCCGCGAAGGAAGTGCAGACCATGGGATGCACGGACTGCTCCAGAACGCCTCTGGCGTGTAGCGTTCCCACTTTACAGGACGGCCTGGATGATTTTAAGTAAGGCAGTATTATAAAAATATGCCGCGGGGCCAAGCCCCGCGGCAGCAAGAAAAAGATAGGAGGAATATATCATGGCAACAAGCAATGCACAGGTAGATAACCTGGTTGGTTTATTGGATGGTTATGCAACAAAGGGCGGCCATCATCTCAATGTTAACGTATTAAACAGAGACACTCTGCTCGACGCGCAGAAGCATCCTGAGAACTATCCTCAGTTGACAATCCGCGTTTCCGGCTACGCTGTTAACTTCATCAAGTTAACACCCGAACAGCAGGCAGACGTTATCTCCAGAACCTTCCACGAAGCGATCTGAGTCGTGTAAACAGAATGGAAAGGGGCTGTGCAGAATAGCTGAGAAATCAGCTATTCTGCCAGCCCCTTTTTCGATCGAACCATCATCCGTTGATGTTCCAATCCCAACCGGGTTCCAGCAGATCCCTGACAGCTCTGATTAAATCCGCTTCTCTGACCGGCTTATACAGGATACGGTTTGCATATGCGCTGGCACAGCGATCATATACTTCCTGCGAGTGAGATTCATCCAGCATAATTACATAGGAAAAACTGGAATATTCCTTGATTTGTTTCAATGCTTCGATTCCATCTGTCTCCGGCATATCGACGTCCAGTATGGTAAGGCCCGGCATCTGTTCTTTAAAAAGTGCGACAGCTTCTTTTCCGTTTGCCGCTTCGCCGCAGACTTCGTAACCTGCTTGATGAAGCATGTTCTTTAACGTGATTCTTGAAAAGGACGAGTCGTCGGCAATCAGGATTTTCTGAAGATTTTTCCGGATATTGTCCGGCGTTTCCGGGGAAGAAGCAATTTCTTGAGCGGCCGGCTTCTTTGACGCAGTTTTCTCGGAGACTGGCTCTTTTCCTGCGGAAGCCTTTGCGGCCGCTGGTTTTTCTGCGTTTGCCGAAGCGCCGTCTTGTTGTGTTCTCAAAAGAATTTGCTGAAGGATTGTAACAATAAATCCTGTATAGATGCCGGTATATACAGTTTCTGTATGCCCGTCTTTGTAGGTCAGCTGCAATTCCGAATCATTGGAATCCGCATGCGCCTTTGCGAGATCCGCATATTTGACCGGTAACGCTAAAGGGGATTTTTTTCTGAAACAATTAAAATCATTCGAGTACACACCCTCCGTGCTGAATAAAAAACCTTTCGTTCCGTTGCCGAATATCGTCGTATCACAGAGGACGACCGCATCCTGAAGTCTGCATCCGGCAGCATAGCCGGTGAGGGCGTGCTGAATCTGTTTGTCCTTCCACTTGCCGAACGGAATGCAAAGGTTGGGCGTATCTCCGTTTTTGTATTCTTTCTTCAAATCCTTTTTTAAAGCGGAATGGATTTCTTCTAAAATGATCGTGCAAATATCCATGGAACCTCTCCTGTATTGTTTTTCTTATTCTAACATTTCCGAATGAAAAATGCCATACGGAAATAAATAAAGCCAGCACACTCAAAATGCGGACTGGCTTTAGCAATTAAATCTGTGCGAGTGTCTGTAACGCGTTCCCATCCGAAATCAGATTGTAATGTTCTTTGTAGTAAGCTTCGCTGCCGGATGTGGAATGTTCCAGGCGGCCGTATTCGGATACCACGTTGCAGATGCGGTTAAAATCTTCGGCGGAAATGTTCTCCTCACTGATGATGAGGGAGTATTTGCCGGTTTTTGGATTTTTGTACAGCGAATTCCTGCCGTCATAAAAACTGCTGGTCACGTGAGCGAGGCGGATCAGATGATGCATAGATGCGAAGGAAAAAATTCTCGCACTCCCCGCTAAGGCTGCGGCCGGTGCAGATTTCCTGCCGGCAGAGGTCCCCGATGCCTGATTGGGAGCGGACGCTTTTCCGTTAGAGGAAAGTTCTGCTTTGCGGCTTTCCTGAATCTGACGGAACAGATCGAAAATGCTGTCCGTGTTCTCCGCGAGTTTGTCGGAGAAATCCTCGGAATCCGGATCGCCTTCTTCATCATCGAGCGTCGGCGCAAACTTGGAAAAACGGGTATCCAGTTCTTCCGGATCTTCGACCTTGGTGATAATCAGAACGATACAGTCGGAATTCAGGGGAATTGCTTCTATCATGAGCGGAATGTCTTCCGCTTCAAAGCCAAACTTCAAAGAAGCCTGCTGCATCATGTCGCGGAAAAGATTCTTTGCTTTCTCTGTGCCGTATGCCAGTTCGCTGATCTTTAATTCTCTGTCAGCCAGATCTGCTTTGGTGAGGGTACAGCGAATCTGATGGTCATTTACTTTTTCAATTTTCATATTATCACATCCTTACTATATTAAAATACTTCTCTGAAATCTGATTGTGACGAAATCCAAGTAAATCTGAACAGATACACATACCTGCCTGTGAAAGTTATCATATACATAAAAAAGGACAAAGTCAAGCGGACAGAGGGACAGTTTAAAAATTTTTTAGAAATAGCTTGAAAATATTACCTCTGTTGGATATAATCAGTTGCAGAGATGATTCTGAACAATCCGTGCCGGAAGGAGGATTGCCGGAATGCCCGGTATTCATGTACTTGATTGTACAACAGACAGCGCTCAGAGATAGTGTTGTCATTTTTCAATTTTTTAGAACAGAAGGTTCTGTTCTGTCTGATTCTTAGTATTAGTATAAGAATGTCTTACAGGGATATGTACCTGTCGGAAAAATCATTTTATCAATTTTTTTCCAAACCATCATTCAACAAAGGTCTTAGATTTATTGTATTATGCCGCGCAGATTTTGGGCACAGTTCGATCATCTCTTAAATTCTCCGTTTTTCAACCTGATCTGACAACTTGAATATATATCACGCATAAATACTCTTTTGGGATGGAAGGCGGATCAGAAAAGGAGAAGATATATGGAAACATTAAAACCGGAGAGATGGGAACGGCTGCTGGCGGAAATGGAGAAGGATGGAGTGAGTTTCTATATAAATGGAAAGCGTTCCAGGCCCCGTGAGATCATCCATAAATGCTGTGTCTGTGAAAAGGCTGTTTACATGCCGGACTTCGTGACGGATGAGGCAGGAAAACTGCAGGAAGTACGTTATGATGAAGTGAAGCGATGGTAAGATAGTTGCCGGTCCGAAGAGAACGGTAACACAAAAAGAACTGTCTGAAAAAGGAAGAACTGCTTCTTCCGATGCGGCGGCAATCCGGCAAGATAAGCGAGGACCCCCAATCACCGCGCCGGATGGCCGCTTTTTTCATAAATTGATTTCTGTTGCAGTTCTTCCGGCCAAAAGGCGTCCCGCGGCGCAATTTGGCGGAGAAACGGAAAAAATGCCGAAATAAGTAATGACGCAGTTACCGATCCTGTGTTAAAATGTCGCTTGGAGGGATATTATCATGAAAAGAAAAATAATTCCGGTTTTGATTGCGATACTATTAATCATTTTGATTCTGGCGGGGGCGGCAGGCGCATTTTTGTATGAAAAATATTCTTATTCCAAGGAGCCGGCCGACCTGGAGGCTTATTTTGGCCTGGAAAAAGAAGATGACGTAGCGATTGTGTTAAACGACGCGATGATAGAGGAGAAAGGCGTTTTGCGGAACGGACACTGTTATCTGTCTCTGGAAAACGTGCATGCCTATATAAACGATAGATTTTATGTGGACTATCATGAAGGACTGCTGCTCTATACGCTGCCGGACGAAGTGATCCGTGCGGAACTGGGCGTGACGGAGGAGGACGGTTACCTTGTCGCGTTTGAACAGGATGGAACGGCTTTTCTGGCGCTGGATTATGTGAAAAAGTATTCGGATTTCAATTTTACGCTATATACGGAACCGAATCGGGTGCTTTTGGATACGGTCTGGGAGGAGATTCAGACTGCGGAACTGAAAAAAGACGTCGCCATTCGTATCAGGGGAGGCGTAAAGAGTGAAATTCTGAAGCAGGCGGCCGAGGGCGAAAGAGTGACGGTTCTGGAAGAGATGGAAAGTTGGGATCGCGTGCAGACGGAAGATGGATTTATCGGCTATGTGGAGAAAAAATATCTGACGGAGTCCCAGACCCAGACGCCGGTGAAGGATACCGGATATGTGGAGCCTGACTATACGGGCAATACGAAGGATTACAAGATCAATCTCGCATGGCATCAGGTGACGACAGAAAGCGCTAACAGTACGTTTCCGGGTGTGATGGACGGTGTGATCGGCGTAAATGTGATTTCACCGACCTGGTTTTTCCTGTATGACAATGCGGGCCGGCTGGAAAGCATTGCGAGCGAAGCATATGTGGCGGCCGCACATGCCAAAGGGCTGGAAGTGTGGGCGCTCGTGGACGATTTCACCCACAGTAACGATAACGGGGTGGATACGAAGGAAATATTGTCTTATACGGAAAAGAGGACGCAAATCATCGACGCGCTGATGTCGGAGGCGGAAAGATGCGGGCTGGACGGCATCAATGTGGATTTTGAGAAAGTGTCCGCAGACGCGGGAGAAGATTATATTCAGTTTATCCGGGAACTGTCCGTGGAGTGCCGCAAGCGCGGCCTGGTGCTCTCTGTGGATAACTATGTCCCTGCAAATTACAATGCGCATTACGAGTGGAAAGAACAGGGCGTGATGGCTGACTATGTAATCATTATGGGATATGATGAACACTGGGCGGGATGCGAGGAGGCGGGCTCGGTCGCTTCCCTCGGCTATGTGGAACAGGGAATTCAGAAGATGACGCAGGAAGTTCCGTCCAATAAAGTAATAAATGCGCTGCCGCTGTATACGAGGATATGGACGACGGCGTCAGACGGCACGGTGTCAAGTCAGGCGGTAGGCATAAACGCGGCGTCCGATTATCTGGCGAGAAGAAGCATCGCTTATGAATGGGATGAGACGACAGGCCAGAATTACGCGGAGTTCATGGCGGAGGGCAGTCTGATACAGGTCTGGCTGGAGGACGAGCAGTCTATCGGCGCAAAAATCAGTGTGATGAAGAACTATGGACTGGGCGGCGTGGCGACATGGAAGCTGGGATTTGATGAAGGCAGAAAAAATATCTGGAGCGTGATCGCGGGATTTTTGGCGGATTGATAATTTCTCGGGGTTTTGCAGATTCTGAAATATTGGAATGATGAAAAAGGTTTTTGATGCTAAAGGAGCAGGCTGCCGCATAGAATGAAAAAAAGGCCAGGGGGCTTTTATGAATCGGGAGTGGCAGAATCATATTATAAAAATTCTGGGGACGGCGGTTTTTCTGACTGCCGTCTTTTTTATGGGAAGACAGGCCGCTGTTCTGGTGGACGGCTATGTGAAGAATGCGCAGCCGCCGGTTGAGACGAAGGATGATTACAGTAAAATGCAGAAATATTGTGTGGTAGTGGATGCGGGACACGGCGGAGACGATCCGGGAAAAGTCGGCGTAAACGGCGCGCTGGAAAAGGATATCAATTTGGAGATCGCAAAACGGCTGGCTGTTTTGCTGGAACAGTCGGATGTAAAGGTGGTGATGACCCGGGAGGATGAAAACGGGCTTTATGATGCGGACGCGGACCGGAAAAAGGTGCAGGATATGAAGCGCAGAATTGCGCTGATGGAAGAAGCCTCTCCGGATCTCGTCGTGAGCGTGCATCAAAACAGCTACGAAGACGCTTCCATCAAGGGCGCGCAGGTGTTTTTTTATACGGGCAGCGCGGAAGGAAAGGAACTGGCGGAAACGATTCAGAGCCGGATGATACTGGGACTGGATCCTGCAAATCACCGCGCCGCCAAAGCGAACGACAGCTATTATCTGTTAAAAAAGACAACACGACCGATCGTTATTGTGGAATGCGGATTTTTGTCCAATCCCCAGGAAGCGGACCTGCTCACAGACCCGGCGTATCAGGAGCGGGTGGCGTGGCAGATCCATATGGGGATTTTGCAGTATTTACATAAATAAATGTTATTGTTTTGCTTCTGCCTTTGGCTGTCCGTAATAGAGAAGTCCCAACGCGCCCGGACCGGCATGCGTGCCGATGCTGGGACTGATGTCGTTGATGATAATGTTGGTAAAGCCGGTACTTTTCTTTACTCTTTCCGCCAGATCCTGCGCGTCCTGCAGGCAGTTGCCATGTACGATACCCACAGGGAAGGAGTAATCAGGATTTTCGCCGAGGGTATCTTTCATGCGGTCCACAAGAGCCTGTATGGATTTTTTTCTGCCGCGCGCGGTGCCTGCGGAAGAGAGCCCGTCGGCGTTGTTTACATACAGAAAAGGCTTCAGATTCAAAGCGCTGCCCACGACGGCAACGGCTTTGCTGATACGTCCGCCGCGCTGCAAATGAAATAAATCGTCGACAGTGAACTGAACGTTGATGTGGTTTTTGATTTGTTCCAGCGTTTCTGCGACTTCCTCATAAGACGCGCCGCCGGTTTTGAGTTCATTGGCGCGGATGACCAGAATGGATTCGCCCAGGGAAACGTTCAACGTGTCAATGACGGTAATTTTTGCATCCGGATATTCTTCGGATAATTCTCGGGCTACCATGCATACATTATTATAGCTTCCGCTTAATGCGGAAGAAAAGGCCAAATGTATGATATCTTTTCCGCTGTTCAGAAGTGTGCGGAACCGGTCTTCGATGACGGCGGGATTATTTGCCTGAGACTGGGGAAGTTCTCCTGATCTCATACGTTCATAAAATTCTGCCGGGGGCATGTGAAGCGTATCTCCGTAAACGGTATCCCCGAAAGAGTAATACTGCGGAATAATGACTGTCCCCAGCTTCTCGATATATTCCCGGGGTAAATCGGAATTGGAATCGGTGGTAATGACAAAATCTCTCAAAATTCAGAACCTTCCTTCTACAATGAATTATTAATTAAAAAAATTTAATTAATATATTTTAAACAATAACATATAACCGGCGATTATGCAAACGGTTTATGAAAGGATCTGATCTGTTTTAAGCAAAGTAAAAGGATTTCAGAAGTTTTTGCGGGCGGCCAGGAGAGTCCGGATGAAAGCGTCAGCCAGAAAATGAAAATCTTCTTCGCTGGTCTGCGCGATTTCTTCAAAAGAGGACGGACGGCTGACGGAAGAAAAAATAGCGGTAATGCCGTGCTCATACACAGCCTGCGCATTTTTTCCGACAGAACCGCAGAGCGCGAAGCAGGGAACCTGACAGGCTTTTGCTCTCTGGGCTACGCCGACGGGCACCTTTCCATAGGCGCTCTGCCAGTCAATGCGGCCTTCGCCGGTGATGACATAATCGGCCTGCTTTAACAGGCTGTCAAAACGAACGGCGTCCAGAATAAGCTGAATACCCGATTGGAGCGTTCCGTTCAGAAAGGCAATGACGCCTGCCCCCAGGCCTCCCGCAGCGCCGGTTCCGGGAATATTTAGGATATCGGCGTTTAAATCATTTTTCAATACGTCCGAAAGATTTTTAAGTCCCTGATCCAAAGAGGACTGCATATCCGGGGTGGCCCCTTTCTGGCGGCCGAATGTGAAAGCCGCGCCTTCTGGTCCGCACAGAGGATTGGACACGTCGCAGGCGGCGACAACGGGGATGGAAAACAGCGTCTGTGGCGGAATGACGTGACAGATGCTGCTTAAAGATCCGCCGACGGGAGTGACATCGCTGCCGGATTTGTCCAGGAAACGATAACCCAAAGCGGCGGCCATGCCGATTCCACCGTCATTGGTGGCGCTGCCGCCCAGCCCGAGAATGATCTTGTTGCAGCCGCGTTTTACCGCATCCAAAATGAGTTCTCCCACACCGTAAGTGGTGGTTTGCCGGGGATCTTTTGGACCTGTGATAAGGGGAAGGCCGGCGCAGGCCGCCATTTCAATGACTGCGGAGCGGTCCGGCAGCATGCCGTATTCGCAGACGACCTTTTCAAAGAGCGGACCTGTTACGGCGGCTTTGATACGCTGCCCGCCGCATATTCGCAGCAGACTGTCGACCAGCCCTTCGCCGCCGTCTGACAGGGGAATTTTGGTGATTGCCGCGTCCGGTATATAAGACAGGATAATTTCTTCCAATATATGACAAATCTGATCGGCGGACAAAGTTCCCTTAAATGAGTCCGGCGCAAGAATAAACCGAATCATAAAGTTCTCCTTTTCTGTGACTTAACCGGAATAACCGATGGTTTTTGAAACTTCGTTTGCAATTCCTTTTAAAATATCCACATTCTGTAAAATATACTCATCTGTCAGCTTGGATATCGGGGCGTTGATGCTGATGGCGGCATTGATATGTCCTGTATAATCGTAAACAGGAACTGCCAGACAGCGGGTGCCCAGTTCGCATTCTTCGTTGTCGACCGCATAACCCAGGGCCGCTGCTTCAGCAACGGCCCGTTTTAATTCGCCGATGGAGCAGATCGTATGCTCTGTGAAACGCTCGAAATTGACGTCGCTGGCATATTCGTTCATTTCTTCGTCCGACAACTCCTGCAGCAACAGCTTACCGGCTCCGGTGCAGTATAAAGGGGCAATTTTGCCAATTCTCTGCAAAGGTACCAGAATTTGCTGAGGGCCGGGAACGACTTCGAGATAAATGACGGAATAGCCGTAACGGGTAATTAAATTTGTAGTACAGTCGAAAATCTTTGAAATTCTGTGAAGATAAGGCAAACAGATTCCCCGAAGATCCATTCGGGACGTCAGATTATGGGCGAGCTGACAGATCTTATAGGTCATGGAATATTTGCCCGTATCCGGGTTTTGCGTCACATAGCCCCTGTTTTGCAGGGTGGTGAGAAAACGGGATACGGTGCTCACATTCATATCCATACGGTTCGCCAGATCGGATAGTCGAATCGGGGCTTCTTCTGTGGACAGGAGCTCCAAAAGGGAGAGGAGTTTTTCGGACGATTGATTCGCTAAAGATGCTTTTTTTTCTGATGTTGGCATTTCTTTGCCCCCCGCAATTCTTCGGTATATCGTTACTTCACAACCGCTGCGCTTGTTGTGAAGCAGCGCGTATCAACTCACTATTAGTGAGTTGAAAAGGAACCTTCACAACCGCTGCGCTTGTTGTGAAGTAGCGCGTATCAACTCACTATTAGTGAGTTGATACGCTTCATTATAACATGAATTTATAAAACAAAAAAGTTGAATTATCCAATAATAGGGAATTATGTGGTATTTTCGGCATCAGTCTGCGGGAGCCCAGGACTTGATGCTGGCGATGGAGGTACCCATATCGCATAGCTGCGTTTTGATGCAGATAGCGTCGATCAGGTAGCACCTGCCGGAAGACTCCGACGCGGCTTTTGCGCGGATTAAAGCGGCAGAAAGTTCTTCGGGAGAGAATACGCGCTCCGCAAGGCAGCCGTAAGCTTCGCCCAGTTTCACATAATCGATGGTTCCATCCTGGTTATAGGGCATATCCACTGCGTATTCGAAGCCGTATCCTTTTTGATTCTGACGGATCAGCCCCAGGTATGCGTTGTTCAGCACAACGATAATGATTGGTTTGCGGAAGGCGGAGGCGACAGCGATCTCTTCGCCCATAAAGGTCAGGCCGAAATCTCCCACGACCGTGACGGCTGTATGATCGGGTTTTGCGACTTTAATGCCGAATAGCGCCGGGATTTCATAGCCGAGCGTTCCTGCGCCGCCGGAGGGCAGATACATGGCGGGAGCGTTGATGTCCTGCAATTGACCGCTCCAGATCTGGGTAATGCCGCAGCCGGATGTAAAATACGTGGAATCATCAAAAGCTTTGTTGATTTCTGCAAAAACGCGGTGAGGCATCATAGGAGCGCAGTTGTAATCCGTTTTGCGGGCGAGTTCTTTGCGCAGAACGGCAACCGACTGTGCTCTTTCCGGATTTATGGGCCGTAAGCCGGAAATTTTTGCCTGTGCGAGAAGCGCTTCTGCCGCAGGTTTGGCGTCGGAGATAATCCCGAGATCCGGTTGAAATACGAGTCCGATCTGAGCAGGATCAATATTAATATGGATAAACCTGCGGCCTTCCCGATAGGTTTTTAAGTCGCCGGTATGTCTGTCTGAAAAACGGCAGCCGATACCGATTACCAGATCGGAGTCAAGCAGGATCCGGTTGCCAAGGGGCTGTCCTACCTGAATTCCCGCATGGCCCGCATTCAGGGGATGGTCGACCGGAATTCCGCCTTTGGCCATGTAAGTGGTAATGACCGGAATTTGTAAAAATTCTGCAAGTTCAATAACCTGTGCGGAACATTCTGAAAGGATACAACCGCCTCCCATAATGATGACGGGAGCCTTGGAAGCGGCGATCATGGAAATTGCCTCTTGAATTGCTTCCGGATTGGGAAGGACTGTCGGGATTTTGGCGGGCGTATAAGCGTCAATATCAAAATCCAGTTCTGCTTTTTGCAAATCTAAAGGAAGTTCCAAAAGCACGGGGCCGGGACGCCCGCTTTTCATCAGAAGAAAGGCGTCTCTCATAATTTGGGGCAAATCATCCGCTTTTTCAAGCCGCCAGGCTTTCTTTGTAACGGTTTTCACGATTTCGGGCATATCCACACATTGAAAAGGTTCCTGTGTCAGTTGATTGCTGTTAGCCTGCCCGACGATGGCCAGTACCGGCATAGAGTCGATATATGCGGTATACAGTCCGGTCACAAAATTCGTAGCGCCGGGACCGGCGGAACAGATAGCCAGCGCAATCTCGTGTCTGGCTCTGAAATATCCGTCGGCGGCATGAATGCAGGCCTCCTCGTGCCGCATGGTGTAATGATTGATCGGCGCTCCTTCCAGATATTGATAAACAGGATTGATGGCGGCGCCCGGAATGCCGAAGGCTGTCGTGATTTTTTCTTTTTCCAGAATCTGGACTAAAGCTTGGGAAACGGTCATCTTCATTTTTATAACTCCTTTTTATTTTTATTTCGCCTGTTCTTTGCGGAGCGCCTGGCAGCAACCGAAGAACATAGCGATTTGATACGATAGTAATTTTAAATATTGAAAACACATTTTATAATTTGTGATTTGAGAATATCATTTAAAAAAACGAATGTCAATAATTAAAATTAAATTTTGATATGAAAAAATACTGTAGCACAATAATTGTTCAAAATAGACAAAAACGAAAAAATAATTTTGGGAATTTAGTGAATAATATATTTGTTTACTTTTGGTCTCGAATAAGGTATAATTCAAAACATAAAAATGATTTTTAAAAAATAAAATTGAAGGGAGGCGAAAAGAATATGAAAACAAAAACGGCATCGCTGACAGAAACCGGCAGCTTTCAAATAGTGGAAAGAGATATTTCGCCAGCGTCGGACGAGGTAATGGTCAGAGTGGCTGCCTGCGGATTGTGCAATTGGGAACTGAATCATTTCGAGGGGCGCAAGGGAAAGCTTCCTATGACGCTCGGGCATGAATGGGCGGGAGTGGTTGTCGGAAAAGGAGAAAAAGCCGGACGCTTTGAAATTGGGGATAAGGTGGCCTATTTCCCCGGAGGGGCGGACGCGAGACTGGAAGGGTTTTCTCAATATGTCTGCGCAAAGGAGCAATACTGCTATAAATTGAATCAGGATGTGGATGTGAGGTATGCGATATGCGAGCCTTTGAAGTGTATTTCCACTGTGTTGCGTGCCGCGGGACCGGAAGCGGGCGATTTCGGCATTGTAATAGGATGCGGACCGATGGGACTCTGGTGCGTTCAGGGACTGGCAGGTAAACTGCTGGCAGGCCTGATCGCCATAGACGTGGATGACCGGAAGCTGGAATATGCGGCCAGATATGGAGCGACAGCTACAATTAATTCCGCCAGGGAAAATGTGGTGGAAAAACTGAAAAAAATTACCGGCGGCCATATGGCGGATTTTATTATTGAGGGAACTGGCGTAACGGAAGTGCTCAATGATGCGCAGGAATATCTTCGGATGAAACGGGGACGGCTGGTGGTAATGAGTTCTTACAAAGGGCCGGCTGCCGGGTTTGATTTCCGCAGGTTAGGTGTCAGAGGCGGTGAAATTATCTCCGGCATGCCAATGGCATCAGCGGATCCTGCCGATGATATGAGACGAGCGGTGGAATTGCTGAATCGTGGAACGTTTCGGGTGAAAGATATGGTGACACATGTCTTTGGACTGGAGGAAATACAGCAGGCATTTGAAACTTTGAAAAATAAGCCGGAGGGGTATTTGAAGGGCATTGTATTGATGGAGAATTGAAAATGACGGTAAAGAAAATGAGAGCGGCTGTTCTTGGATGCGGCCGGATCAGCAAAGTTTATATTCCGACCATCCAAAAAGAATTCAGTATTCTTGATATTGCGGCGGTCTGGGATCCAAAACGGGAACGGGCGGTGGAAAATGAAACACGGTTCGGCGTAAAGGCCATGACGAAAGAAGAAATCTTCGCTGATCCAACGATTGAGGCGGTGCTGAATCTGACGAAACCGGAATTTCATTATGAGATTACGAAAGAAGCGCTCCTGGCGCAAAAGCATGTATATTCGGAGAAAATGATTGCGCTGACAATGGAGCAGGCGAAAGAACTGCTTACGATAGCGAAAGAGAAGAATCTTGCATTTACCGTGGCGCCGGATACCTTTCTGGGAGGAAGCTGGCAGACGGCGCGGAAGCTGATTGACGACGGCTATATCGGAACGCCTCTTTTGGTGAATGCGGTTGCGGTCCGTTCGTATCAGCCGGCCGATGCCTCATCCGCAAAGCGTCCCATGACGATGAGCCCCGGAGGAGGAATTCCCTATGATATGGGAGGCTATTACCTGCATGCGATGTTTCATTTGCTGGGAGGACTGAACCGGGTGGCCGGATTTATAAAAACTGCGAACCGGGAAAAATATTTTTTCAATCCGCGGAATCCTTCCTATAAAGAACCGGTCACAGTCTCCGATGATGCGCCTAACACGATGACCGCCTCGCTGGAATTTGAAAGCGGCGTATATGGTTCCCTTACCATGACCTCGGAATCCAATCTGTTTTATCAGTCCGGATTTACCATATACGGAACCCAGGGAACCCTGCTGCTGCCGGATCCAAATTGTTTTGGAGGAGAAATAAGGCTTCGGCGGTCAAAATCCGGCGGAGAACTTTGGGAGAGTATGACAGAACCGATGTGCGTGCCGGCGACCCATGGTTATACGGCGGAAGAACGTGGAATCGGCGCGGCGGATATGGCGTGGGCGGTGAGGAACGGACGTATGCCGAGAGCGGATGCCCAAATGGGATATCATGCTTTTGAGGCGATACAGGGCATCCGGCAGTCATGCAGCACCGGTCAGGTATATTTCATGACGTCGAAACTAACGAGACCGGAACCAGTCAGACCGGGGGTTTGGAAAGGAACTGCGCAGGAGAGGGCGCTGGACGATTGAAAGCGCAGATGAAAGAGAAAACGGGTAAAAAGGTAATCTACATTCTTCACAGGAGGAATGCAGCAATAAAAGTTTAAGGAGGAACGGTACTATGAAAAGGAAATGGATGACACTTGTGCTGACCATGGCTATGACGGCGGGGCTGCTTGCCGGATGCGGCAGCAGTCAGGACACGGCAGATGCAGTGCAGACAGAGCCGGCAGCAGAAACATCTGCGGCAGCGGAGCAGGAGGTGGCTTCCGATGAGCCTGTCACACTGGAAATGTGGGGAATGACGGATGATGAGGAGCGTTATAAAGCGGTGATAGAAGAGTATACGGCGCTGCATCCGAATGTCACAATCAATCTGACGGCATATTCTTCGACGGAAATTGATCAGGCGCTGACCACTGCCCTGGCTGGTAAAGAGAATATTGATCTGTTTGTCTCCAATGGCAGTCAGTATCTGGAGAGCAGAATCTCAACCGGCATGGCGGAGCCGCTTAACGATTACATTACAGCGTCTGGATTTGATACTTCCATTTATGGAGAAGCGTTTCCGGCAACGGCGGTGAACGATCAGTATTACGGGCTGCCCTGCAGAGATTCCGTGGCGGTTCTGGTCTACAATAAGACTTATTTTGATGAAAAAGGCGTAGCATACCCGACTGCCGATACGACCTGGGATGAACTGCTGGACATTGCAGAGCAGATGACCTGGGGGGAAGGCGCCGATAAAGTGTGGGGATTGTTCAATGCGGCGCGCAATACGGACTGGAACGGAATGGCGTTCCACAACAGCGTATTCAGCACCAGCGACGACCTGACGCTTTTGGGAAAAGCGATGGAATGGAAGCTGGATGCCGTCGACAGAGGCGTAATGATGGATAACGCCGCTTATACGGCAAACGGCGTGGGAATCCGGGCGATGTTCTCTTCCGGCATGTCTTCGATGTATTTTGGCGGCGACTGGACGATTGCACAGTTGAACGGCGATATTGAATCCGGCGCAATGGACTTCGAATGGGATATCGCGCCCATGCCGATGATGGACGACGGATCAGGGCGGATGAAGACGATGGGACAATATGTATACTTTTCCGTATGTTCCTATTCCGAGAATAAGCAGGCTGCTTATGATTTCATGACTTATCTGTGCGGACATGAAGGCGCGCTGTGCTTTGCAAAGGACGGTTCTCTTCCCGGCGCAAAACAGTTTGATGATGTAAAGGAAGCGTTTATGAAAACTTCCGAATCGACAGGCTGCCCTGCCAATATCAGCCTTTACTTTGAACTGGAAGGCGTGCAGCCTCCGATCGTACCGGGGTATGGAGAAGTGGAAGTATTGGTGAAGCAGGAAGCGGATCTTGTATTCTCCAGGATGGAATCCGTGGACGAGGCCCTTGATAATATTTATAGCGGCAGGGAAAGTATGATGTCCGGCCAGTAAAGGGGGAACCTGGAATTGAGGAAAGGGAATGCGAATATGGTTGCGTCTGGGAAGGCGCAACCTAAACCCAGTAAAGTGACCAAAAAGAATATTGTGAGGGGATATCTGTTCCTTGCGCCCAATTTGCTCGGATTTATCTGTTTTACGCTGATTCCTGTAGTCGCTGCGTTTGCGTTGGCTTTTACGGATTGGAATGCGTTTGGCGCGCCGCATTTTGTGGGTCTGGAAAATTTTAAGACAATGTTTGGGGATGCAAATTTCAAAGCTTCCTTCTGGAATAATATGAAGTATACGCTGCTTTATGTGCCGGGAACGATTATTCTTGCGCTGCTGTTTGCGTTGGCGCTGAATAAGAAAATTGTGGCAAAGGGGGCGTTCCGCGTCATTTATTTCCTGCCGTATATTACTTCCATGGTGGCGGTATCCATGATCTGGCGTATGCTTTACAACGGAACATACGGACCGATCAACGCGGCGCTGAAGAGTCTGGGATTTACCAATGTCCCGAACTGGCTGGCTGATCCGAAGTGGGCCATGTATGCGATCATCATTATGTGCATCTGGAAAAATTACGGATATTATATGGTGATTTTTCTGGCAGGGCTGACAGGTGTGGACGTGACGCTGTATGAAGCGGCGCAGTTGGATGGCGCGAACGCCTGGCAGAAATTCTGGAATGTTACGTTTCCGCAGTTGAGTCCCACCACTTTTTTTGTCACGATAACGTGTATTATCAGTTCTTTCAAAGTGTTTGACGCCATCAATGTCATGACGGAAGGCGGTCCGGGCAGATCCACTTATGTGCTGGTATATACCATTTATACGGAAGCGTTCAGGAATTATCGCTTCGGTTATGCTTCCAGCGTGGCGCTGGTACTGTTCTCCATGATTCTGCTGGTCACGCTGATTCAGTGGCGCGGACAGAAGAAATGGGTGGAATACATGTAATCACCGGAAAGGCGGTTGAAAGAATAGAATGAATTTACATATCAATTATAAGACGAGTAAAATCATCGGCAAAATATTTTTATACCTTGTGATTGTTGCCGGGGCGCTGACCAGCCTTCTCCCCTTCCTGTGGATGTTATCAGGCTCCTTAAAACTGGATAATGAACTTTACGAATGGCCGATCCGCTGGATTCCGGAAATTTGCAGATGGTCGAATTTCAGCGAAGTGCTGGATACGATACCGTTTCTGACTTATCTGTTCAATACGACGAAGCTGTCGGTCATCATAACCTTTTTGCAGGTGGTGACCTGCTGTCTGGCGGCCTATGCGTTTTCCAAGATTCCGTTTCCGGGCCGGGATAAACTGTTTGTGCTGTATCTGGCGACGATGATGATTCCCTTTCAGGTGACAATGATTCCGCAGTATATCATCATGGGAAAGCTGGGTCTGAGAAATACGCATTTGGCGATCATTCTGATACAGGCGTTTTCGCCTTTCGGGGTATTTTTGCTCAGACAGGCTTTTGTGGGAATACCAAACGAATTGTCTGAAGCGGCAAGAATAGACGGCTGTAAAGAACTGGGTATTTTGCTTCGCGTGATTGTGCCGCTGTGCAAAGCCAGTATTGCGACTCTGGTCACGTTTACCTTTACTTTTGTCTGGAATGATTATCTGGGCCCTATGATTTATCTGAATAAGGAGGAACTCCGGACCATTCAGATCGGGATAAAGTCCTTCCAGACGACGAACGGGGTGGAATACACTCTGATTCTGGCGGCAACTGTAATGAGTCTGGCTCCATTGATTATCGTATATCTGTGCTGTCAGAGATACTTTATTGAAAGCGCCACCATGAGCGGCGTGAAAGGATGAGAAAAATGTTCACAACGAGCGGCAACAGAATATTGAGGGATGGAAAGGAATTTGTCATCCGGGGCTATAATCTGGGAAACTGGATGATGCTGGAGCGGTTTATGTTTGGATTTCCGGGAGTGGATCAGTTGTTCCGGCGTTATCTGAAATTTTACGGAGGTCAGGAAAAGCATGATCGTTTCTTTGATCTGTATTACAGAACTTACTTTCAAAAGAAGGACGCGCGGTTTTTGAAGGAATTGGGCTGCAATACGCTGCGGATTCCTTTTAACTACAGGGTGTTCGAGGACGACAGGAAGCCGTTTGATTTTTCGCCTGAGGCTTTTGCTTATATCGATCATGTGATTGAATTGTGCAGAGAACAGGGAATCGCGGTGGTGCTCGACTATCATGCGGCGCAGGGATATCAGGCCTATGGGCATTGCGTGGATAACATTACCGGAAACATGCAGCTTTATTATGACGACCAGTGCCAGAAACGGTTTGCCGCGTTATGGAAGTTTGTGGCGGAGCACTACCGGAACAATGATAACGTGATCGGTTATGATATTATGAATGAGCCGACGCCCGCGCCCGATGCCTATGAAGCGTTGCGTCGCTGTTACCGGCTGGCGGTGGAGGCGATCCGCAGCGTGGATAAGGATCATATCATTTTTATAGAAGGGACGGGCGCTTCCTATGACTTTACGGAAGTGGAAGAACGGTTCGATGAAAATATGGCGTTTACCCCTCATATTTATTTCATGCATCCCCGGTTTTTTGAACCGCAGGACCGGGAAGTGCGCAGAAAGCTGCTGATTGATGAAATCGACAGACAAAATGAAGCGGCGCGCCGGCTAAATGTGCCGATCTGGTATGGGGAAACGGGCGTTTCCGTGGGACCGGTTGAAAGGCCGCGACTGGATTATCTGGACCTCAGCCTGGAAGCGTTTAATGAGCGCGGATACGGCTGGACGATCTGGACCTATAAGGATTTGTGGCGCATGGGGCTGGTTTCCACGGCAGAAGACTGTGAGTGGCGAAAAAAGACGCGGCGTTTCATTGAATTGAAGAAAAAGTATAATCTGGATGTGACGATGTACGGGGAATGGGACCATCTGCAGATGTTTTATGACGACATCGACCAGGACTTCGATCATACGCCGGGAGAATTCGGCTATCAGAGAAGCAGGGCGGATCAGGTGAAAAATATGCTCTGGACGAACGTTGTCAACGCCATCGGACAGGAACTTGCGCCGGAATATGCGAAACTGTTTGCCGCCCAGCCGGTGGAGGAACTTGAAAAAATGGTGAAGTCCTTCGATCTCGACCAGTGCAGGGTGAAGCAGGACTGGTACGATGTAATCTATAAAAGAATCCGGGAGTGACGGCGGCGCGGCTTTTTATGACTGACGACAAGGAGGAAAAGGTCTTGAATCAATACAGAATAGAGGGAAACCATGTAATTACGGAAAAGGAAAGCATTCCTGTCATAAAGGAATGCGACGTTGTGGTGGCCGGGGGCGGTCCGGCGGGACTGGGAGCGGCTGTTGCGGCGTTTCGCAGCGGCGCGGATGTTTTTCTGATTGAGAAAAACGCGTTTCTGGGAGGCATGTGCTCATATGGCGCGGGAATGCCGCTGGGCGGCGCTTATCCGGGCTTGAAAACGATCGGCGGTATTGCGGAGGAAATTCTGACAAAAGTGAGGAATGCCGGAAAGGATGCGGCGGATGTGCGTCATATGCCCCTGTTCGGAGACTGGTATTTCCACGATTCCGAATATTTTAAATCCATGATCGCAGAATATGTGATGGATATGGGACTTCCGGTGCGGCTGCATACGGCGTTCAGCGATGTGATAATGGAAGACGGCAGAACCGTGAAAGGAATTATCGTGAACTCCAAAAACGGCAGGGAAGCGATTCTGGCCAGGGCTTTTGTGGACGCCACGGGAGATGCGGATATCTGTGCGAAAGCCGGCGCGGCATATGAAAAGGGAGACGAGAACGGCGCCATGATGGGCGTCACCATTGTTTTTAATTTGGGCGGCGTAGAAACAGAACGGTATTTTGAATATCTGGAAACGGATCCGGGACTGAAAAATGCGATACAGAGGGCCCGAAAGGCCGGAGTGCCCGTCAGCGAAGACGATAAATTCACCAGCATTCATAAAGGACTCAGGCCCGGCAGCCTGTTCATGAACTCCGTGCGCGTCAGAGGGATTGACGGTTCCGATGCGGACAGCTTAAGCCGGGGCGAACTGGAAGGACGCGTCAGAATGATGGAAGAGGTGAACTTCCTGCGCGGATTTGTTCCGGGATGTGAGAACGCCTATATCATGAATTCCGGTTCTCAGTTGGGAATTCGGGATACCAGAAGGATCGTGGGAGAAGATTATCTGAGCATGGAGGATTGTCTGGAACTGAAGAAACGTCCGGAATCCGTAATTCTGCGTTGTACGGGACCGTTTGACAATACAACCAGAGGAAATGAGCGCAATTATGTGCTCAATGACATTGACATGACAAAATGGTATGATATTCCTTATGGATGCCTGGTGCCGAAAGATCTTGACAATGTGGTGGTGGCGGGAAGGACCTTTTCCTGTCATTATATGGCGTTGACCAGTTCCAGGGGGCAGGCGCTGCTGATGGGACTTGGCCAGGCTTCCGGTACGGCGGCGGCAATGGCGGCGGCCGGCGGGACAGCGTTTAAGGATATCGACGTCGCGCTGCTGCAGAAAAAACTTATAGAAGCGGACTGCGATCTGGGAATCTGAAAAAGTGAGGCGAAGCGAAATGGAAACCATGAATAAAGCATACCAGTTGCTGAAGGACTGGAAAAAAGAAGATTATGTCTTTGGCATGGGAGTGCTGGAGCAGTTGGGGGAACTTGTAAAGCGTTTTGGAAACAGGGCGTTGGTTGTCTCCATGGACACTTACTTAAAACCGTTGACGGATACGGCGATGGATTGTATCAGAAGAGCGGGAGGCTGCGTGATCAGAGACGGTGTTGTGCCGGGAGCGAAGCCGAACGCGCCCCGGGAGGATGTGTACCGGCTGGAAAGTTACCTTTTGCATGATAAGCCGGACTGTGTGGTGGCCATCGGCGGAGGCTCTACGATAGACGCCTGTAAAGCCGCCATTGCGCTGGCTGCGTTCGGGGCGGAATACAGTCCTGAAATTGACGACTACTTCGGGACCGGACTGGTGACGGAAGCGATGCAGAAAACCGGCGGAAAAATGATTCCGCTCATTGCGGTTCAGACGTCGGCTTCCAGCGGCGCGCATCTGACAAAATATGCCAATATTACAGATCCTGTGGAAGGGCAGAAAAAACTGATTGTGGATCCCGCCATTATTCCTGCGGCGGCGTTGTTTGACTATGAGACCACCAAATCCATGCCGGTCAGCGTTTCGATTGACGGGGCGCTGGACGCGATCGCACATACCTTTGAGGTGTTCTGCGGCGCAGGTCCCCAAACCTATGAACTGGCAGGGAAACTTGCAGAGACGGCGATCGAACTGACTGTCGCTTATGCGCATAAAGTAATAGAGGACCCTTCTGATACGGAGGCGCGCAAAGCGCTGGGACTTGCAACGGATCTGGGCGGTTATGCCATTATGATCGGCGGCACCAGCGGCGCGCATCTGACAAGCTTTTCTCTGGTGGATCTGGTCGCGCACGGTACGGCCTGCGGCATTATGAATCCTTATTACGCTGTGTTTTATTCGCCGGCCATCCAGCCGCAGCTTGCCCGCGTGGGGAGAGTGCTTGCAAAATACGGATTTATGACGGCGGATGCGGATAAGCTGGAGGGGCGGGACCGGGCCGAGGCGGTTGCCTGCGGTCTGATCGCCTTTGGGAAATCCATTCAGGCGCCGACCAGGCTGAGCGACTTGAAGGGTTTTTCGGAAGTTCATGTGCAGAGAATTTTGTCTGCGGCAAAAGATCCGCAGCTTGCCATGAAACTGCAGAACATGCCGATTCCGATGACTGCCGCGGATGTTGATCCTTATATGGAGCCGATTATCCGCGCCGCCATGGACGGAGATTTAAGCAGGATTGTGAATAAAGGATAAAGCGGAAATGCAGATGAGTGTAAAGCGTTTTGAGATTCCATATGGACATGAAAAATTGCATCTGGAAGCAGCGTTTCCCTCCTGGGAACTTCTGGAATCCTGCCCGCACGGAAAAAAATCGGAATTTTCGGAAGCAGAACTGGTCGTCCGGGCGATGGAATCACCGATCGGTTCTGCGCATTTGGAAGAACTGGCGGCCGGAAAGAAAACGGCAACCGTTATTCTCAGCGATCATACCCGTCCGGTACCGAGCAGGGTAATCCTGCCCCCTTTGCTGGAAGCTTTGAGAAAGGGCTCTCCGGATATCAGGATTACCCTGCTGGTGGCCACGGGGTGCCATCGGGGGACAACTGTGGAGGAACTGAGAAGCAAGCTGGGAGATGAAATCCTGAAGCGGGAAAAAATTGTAATTCATGACTGCGACGATGCGGAAAATATGATCGAATTGGGCCGTCTGCCGTCCGGCGGCGTTTTGAAGGTGAACCGCCTGGCGGCTGAAACGGATCTGCTGGTGGCAGAAGGCTTTATTGAACCGCATTTTTTCGCAGGCTTTTCCGGCGGAAGAAAAAGTGTGCTGCCCGGAGTATGCGCCCGGGAAACTGTCATGTATAATCACTGCGCCGCGTTTATCGACAGTTCCTTTGCCAGAACGGGAAATCTGGAAAACAATCCCATTCATCAGGATATGATCGCCGCGGCAAAAATGGCCGGACTTCGGTATATTGTCAATGTGATTTTGAACAAGGAAAAGCAGGTGGTCCATGCAGTGGCGGGAGACGCCGAAAAAGCGCATCTTGCAGGGTGTAGAATGCTGATGGAAGAATGCAGCGTTCATCCCGCCCGAAAAGGAGATATTGTGATTACCTCCAACGGGGGAGCGCCGCTGGACCAGAATATTTACCAGGTGGTGAAATCCCTGTCGACGGCGGAAGCGGCCGCCGCGAAAGGCGCGGCTCTCATTGTGTGCGCCAAATGCGAGGACGGGACGGGCGGAGAGGCGTTCTACAGGGCTATGAAAGACTGTTCTTCCCCGGAAGAATTGCTGGAACAAATCCGGAAGACGCCGCCTGACCGGACGGTTCCGGACCAATGGCAGTATCAAATCCTGTGCCGCATTCTGCAGAAATTCCGGGTGATCTTTGTGACGCGCCCGCAGCTTGAGGGGACGATTCGGGATATGAAGATGGAATATTGCAGTTCCCTTGAAGAAGCGGCTTTCATGGCGATGGATGGAAATACCCAAAAACATGTCGTTGTAATTCCGGATGGAGTATCGGCGATGATTGGATAAAAGGCTGATCGTATAAAAAGACTGACCGGTGGAAATCGGCCGGTCTTTTTTTAAAATATTCGTCTTTTTTAAAATATTTTGCCACATTCCGCCTGTTGTGATATACTGAGTACAGTTTAGAAGGCGGGACTTTTTATGGAAACGATTCTGGTGAAGATGGAGAAAGAGAATCCGGACGCGGAAGGCATCCGGAAGGCGGGAGAAATCATCCGGGCGGGAGGGCTGGTGGCATTCCCGACGGAGACGGTTTACGGACTGGGCGGGGACGCGTTGAATCCCGACTCTTCGCGGAAAATTTATGCGGCGAAGGGGAGGCCCTCTGACAATCCGCTCATCGTTCATATTTGCAGATGGGACGATATTTATAAAATTGCGCATCCGGTTCCGGAAGAAGCGGAGAAACTGGCAAAGGCGTATTGGCCGGGCCCGCTGACCATGATTTTGAAAAAGACCGATCTGGTTCCTGAAGAGACGACGGGCGGACTGGATACGGTTGCGATTCGTTTTCCGCAGGACCCCATTGCCCGGACCTTCATTGAGGCGGCGGGTGGTTTTGTGGCGGCTCCCAGCGCGAACCTTTCCGGGAAACCGAGTCCTACGCTGGCACAGTATGTGGCGGAGGATATGAACGGCCGGATTGAGATGATAATAGACGGCGGTGAAGTGGGAATCGGCCTGGAATCCACGATCGTGGATCTGACGGGGGAAGAACCGATGATTCTCAGGCCTGGTTTTATTACGAAGGAAATGCTGGAAGAGGTGCTCAAGAGGGTGGAGGTGGACCGGACAATTCTGGATGCGAATTGCAGGCTGCGACCGAAGGCTCCGGGAATGCGTTATAAACATTATGCACCCAAAGGCGATCTGACAATTATCGAAGGAGAACCGGAAGCGGTAACGGAAGCTATCTGTCAGAGAAGTAAAGCGGCCGAGAGCGCCGGAGAAAAGGTGGGAATTATCGCTACGGATGAGACTGCCCGGCAGTATCGGACGTTCAGCGGCGCAGAAAGCGTGAAAAGCGTGGGCCGCCGGGTGGACGAAGCGGCGGTGGGAAGAAGCCTGTACCGGATTTTGCGGGAATTCGACGATGAAAATGTGACGGTTATTTTTTCGGAGTCTTTTTCGCAGAGCGGTTTTGGACAGGCGATTATGAACCGGTTGTTAAAGGCGGCAGGACATCATGTGGAGAGGGTTTGAACTGCGGAACCAGGTTAAAACATGTCGTTTATACAGACGCCGTTTGAGAAAATTTCGTTATAGAAAAACAGGAGGAATGCACTATGATTGCTTTGGCGAGTGACCATGGCGGATATGATTTGAAATGTCAGATCATCGCGTATCTGGAGAAAAAAGGGATCGGGTATAAGGACTTTGGCTGTTATGGAAAAGAATCCTGCGACTATCCGGACTTTGCGCGTCCTACGGCGGAGGCTGTGGCGGCAGGCGTGTGTGAAATGGGTGTGGTGATCTGCACGACAGGCATCGGTATCTCCATTGTTGCAAACAAAGTAAGAGGAGTGCGCTGCGCGCTTTGCGCCGACGAACTCTCTGCCAAACTGACCAGAGAGCATAATAACGCGAATATGCTTGCCCTGGGCGCGGGGATTGTCGGTCCCAACCTGGCGTTGAGCATTTTGGATACTTTTTTGAAGACGCCGTTTTCCGAAGAAGAAAGACATGCGAGAAGAGTGGAAAAAATTGAGGCTTAAAAACATTGTGGTTCGAACCAGGACCAAAATGTAACAAGGCGATTGGTAACGCCGGTTCCGGATATGGCAACCGGAAAAATATAAAATTTCATGGGCGTACAGGAGGATAAAAAATGGCAAAAGTAGTAGTAATGGATCATCCGTTAATTCAGCATAAGATCGGCCTGATCAGAAGAAAGGAAACGGGAACGAAGGACTTTCGGCAGACGATTGGCGAGATCGCCATGCTGATCTGTTTTGAAGCGACCAGAGATCTTAAGCTTTCCGAAGTGGAAATCGAGACGCCGATCTGCAAAACAACCGTGAAGGAACTGAAGGGACGAAAAATGGCGATTGTGCCTATTCTGCGCGCAGGACTGGGAATGGTGGACGGCGTTTTGCAGTTGATTCCCGCAGCGAAAGTCGGTCATATCGGCCTGTATCGTGACCCTGAAACTTTAAAACCTGTGGAATATTATTGCAAGCTGCCCGCTGACTGCGCGGAGCGGGAAGTGTTTGTGGTGGACCCCATGCTGGCTACGGGAGGTTCTTCGGTAGCGGCGATTCAGATGCTGAAGGACAAAGGGTGTAAGAAGATTCATTTTATGTGCATCATTGCGGCGCCGGAAGGCGTGAAGGCGATGCAGGAAGCGCACCCGGACGTGGATGTTTATATCGGCGCGCTGGACGATCATCTGAACGATCACGGGTATATTGTTCCCGGTCTGGGAGATGCCGGCGACAGAATTTTTGGAACGAAATGATATGAAAAGAGAAGATTATATATCCTGGGATGAATATTTTATGGGAGTGGCAAAGCTGGCGGGAATGCGTTCCAAGGATCCGAGCACGCAGGTTGGCTGCTGTATTGTGGGACAGGACAACAAGATTCTTTCTATGGGATACAACGGTCTTCCCATCGGCTGCTCTGACGACGAATTTCCGTGGGAGCGGGAAGGGGATATGCTGGATACCAAATATCCCTATGTTACCCACAGCGAACTGAATGCGATCCTGAATTTCCGGGGCGGCAGCCTGTCCGGGGCCAAGCTGTATGTCTCCCTGTTTCCCTGTAATGAGTGCGCGAAAGCGATTATTCAAAGCGGAATGAAAGAAGTGATTTATGATTGCGATAAATATGCGGACACGCCGTCCGTGCGCGCGTCCAAGAGGATGTTCCGCGCCGCCGGGGTGGCGTACCGCCCTTACTTAAAGAGCGGCCGCGTTGTGAAAATGGAACTGTAGCATGACTGCCGGTGCGGCGAAATGGCTGCTTTAACGGATTTTTGGATGGAAGGATGGAAAGGATGAAGGCTCTACGGCGCAGATTTGCCCTCTGCATTGCCGTATGCATTGTGTGTATGGGAATGCCGAAGCTGACAGCGCGGGCTGATACGATCGAATCAATCAGAGAAAAACTGAATCAGGCGCAGGAGGACAAAAAGGCGACCGAGGATGCCAAAAAAGCGACGGAAGAAAACATCGGAGGCCTCAACACTGCGAAAGACTCCCTGCAGGGACAACTCAACAGTCTGACGGAGGATCTGACCCGGATCAGCCAGAACCTGGAAGAGATTGAGAGCGATATTATCGACAAAAACGAAGAAATCAGGGAAACGCAGGAAAAACTGGAACTTGCAAAAGAAACGGAGGCGCAGCAGTACGCTTCCATGAAACGCCGCGTCAAGTATCTGTACGAAGAAGGAACGCAGACTTATCTGGAACTGCTGCTGGGAGCCGGGAGTTTCAGCGAAATGCTGAATCAAAGCACCTACATCGAAAAACTGCAGGAATATGACCGGAAAATGCTGCTTCAGTTTAAAGCCCAGAGGGAAGCGATTGAACAGTTGGAAGCAAGGCTTCAGGAAGAAAAGGAACAGTTGGATGAACTGCAGGCGCAGGTGGCGGAAGAGAAAAGTAAGATTTCCACAAGCGTCAGCAACACCAAAAACGGAATTGCGGGGTATTCCAGCCAGATCGCTGCGGCGGAGCAGCAGGCGGCGGAACTGGCATCACAGATTGCGGAACAGGATCAGAATATTGCCGCGCTTCAGAAACAACTGGCAGAAGAAATTGCGAAATCGCGCCTGGCCGCACAGTCCAAATGGAGAGACATTTCGGAAGTGTCCTTTTCCGATGAAGACCGTTATCTGCTGGCAAATCTGATTTACTGCGAAGCGGGAAACCAGCCTTATGACGGACAGGTTGCGGTGGGCGCGGTTGTAATCAACCGTGTATTGAGTTCTGTTTACCCGAACACGGTATCGGGCGTGATCTATCAATATAAGCAGTTTGCGCCGGTTTTGGACGGCCATCTCGCGCTTGCTCTTGCGGAAGACCGCGCGACCAGCGCCTGTTACAAAGCCGCCGATGAAGCTATGGCAGGCTATACCAACGTGGGCCGCTGCGTATATTTCAGAACCCCCATCCCCGGGCTGACCGGCATTCAGATAGGGGATCACATCTTTTATTAGCTGCGAGCCGGACGCCTCAGAATGCGGCGGCAGTAAGGAGTAGAGTATGTTTGGTACGGGATTATTTGAATTTATGTTTGCCGCGGTTTTTTGGGTCATAATCGGATTTTTTATCGTAACCGTCGTCAGCGGCGTCGGACAGTGGAATAAAAACAACCATTCTCCAAAACTGGATGTGGAAGCGAAAGTGGTGGCGAAACGGACGAAGGTGACACAGAATCATCATGCGGGAGAACCGGCTCTTTCCCATACCTCCACATCGTATTATGTCACTTTTGAAGTGGAAAGCGGGGACCGGATGGAATTTCATATGTCAGGCCGGGAATACGGCATGTTGGCGGAGCAGGACTGCGGAAAGCTGTCTTTTCAGGGAACGCGTTATCTGGGGTTTGAAAGAATATGACCTGAAGAGATGATCCGGTCCGTGCGGCCGCGATGATTTTGAAAATCGGAACCATAGGTATCCATATAAATTATAGAAAAGAAGCGTTTCAAAAACAGGGAGATTCCTGTATCCGAAACGCTTCTTTTTATATTTCCCGGCTTCATACAGCCGTTGTGTTTAGCAGATGTCAAAATCATCCAGCGGAGCAAGCAACTCGTCCAGCTTCCCGGCATAAATGAGCCGAAGCAGACGGTCCAGCGTCAAAAGCGCGTCTTTTAACAGATTCAGAGAAAGCTTTCCTTCGTTTAAAGCCGTCACCAGTTCGTCTGTATCCACGACTTTCACGAATCCGTCCGGGTAGATGATAACATCGGCGAGCAGATCCGTAACAATGAGCGTATTGGTATTTTCTTCATAAGATGGGGAAATAATATCACAGTAGTAATATAGAAGCGTATGATCGGCGCGGTAAAATTTGCTGATCTTATATCCTTCTTCCAGATAGTAACAGGAGTAACCATGGTCCATATCCTTTTTGGGACGGATTGTTTTCCAGGAGGTGACAAGCACGTCGTCGTCGCAGTACAGAATGGCGTCGTTAGGAAGAGGAATACATTCCTCTGGGATCAGGCGTCTGCGGTATAGCTTAAGTCCGGAAAGATTCGATGTGATATTTTTCATGGCGGCTCCTTTGTAAGAAACGGTTATGGTGTTTTACAAATAGCTTACTCCGATTTTACCCCACAGGCGGCCATAAGTCAATGTCAATACGGGCATTTCCAAAGACTCCGATTTGCCCCCGAACAGGGGAAAAAAGCGGCTGCTTCAGAAAACAGTTCCGGAGCAGCGATTCGAATTGAACCGTTACGCTCACGACATATCTGTAAAAAAGAAACCAATGAAAATCTATGGACATAAAGCGGAAAAATTGATACAATGAAGCATAATGGCGAATCGGGAGATGAGCCATTATGCGCTACTTCGCAATAAGCGGAGCGCTTGCGAAGGGACCCGAATGGCGAATCGAAAGATGAGCCATTATGCGCTACTTCGCAATAAGCGGAGCGCATGCGAAGGGACAAGGAGGCATTTGATGGCGAAACATCCGTACAACAGAACTGTGTTCCAGAGTCTGACTCTCATCACACAGTTTTCCATCACGATGCTCGTGCCGATCGCGCTCATGTTTGCAGCCGGATACTGGCTTGACAGGAAGCTTGGCACTTCCTTTTTTACGGTAGTGTTCTTTTTTGTTGGAGCGTTAGCCGGTTTTGGAAATGTCTACCGTCTGGCGCGCCGGATTTATCATAAAAAGGACGGTCATGGATGAAACACTTTTGGCGGAATATAGATTCCACAGTGAAGGAAATGTGGCTTGGAATCGGAATCTGGGGCGTTGCATGCGAACTGGTCATGGTCTGGTTTGTGAGGGATAAGGCCGGATGCAGCCTTGGCATTCTGGTCGGCTGTCTGCTGGCTGCGGCAGGCGTCTGGCACATGTGGAAGGTGCTGGATACTGCGCTGGACTTAGGAGACGGCGCGCAGAAATACCTGACGGTCAGAAGCTGGATCCGATACGGCGTGTTCGTAGCGGTATTCGGCGTTTTGATGATAACCGGGTGGGCGAACCCGCTCACCGCTTTTTTAGGTCTTATGGGGATGAAAGCAGCGGCTTATTTACAGCCGGCTGTTCACAAATTTATCGAGAAGAGGAGGTGAAATTATGCCAAACGGAATCTGGCTTGGCGCAGCCGCCGATATTGACTTTATGGTTCACGGCGTGTTTCCTTACAGCTTTTTCGGGCATACGGTATGGATTACGACGACGCATATCTGCCTGTTTATCGTGCTGCTGGTGCTCATCGGTTTTGCCATCGCGGCAAACAGGGCGATGAAGCATGCGACCGAGGTGCCGGGATTTTTCCAGAATATTGTGGAGTTGATCGTGGAAATGCTTGACAATATGGTGAAGAGCACGATGGGGAAAAGCGCGGCGAAGTTTGCCAACTATATCGGAGCGATCTTTATTTTTATTCTGATCAGTAATATTTCGGGACTGTTCGGACTGCGGCCGCCTACGGCGGATTATGGTGTGACGCTGCCGCTGGGACTTTTGACCTTTATACTGATCCATTATAATAAACTGAAGCATCAAAAACTCTCCGGCGTGTTAAAAGGGCTTTGCGATCCCTGGCCGATCTGGGCGCCAATCAATATTATCGGCGATATCGCGGTGCCGATCTCGCTTTCGCTGCGTCTGTTCGCCAACGTGCTCTCCGGCGTTGTCATGATGGCGCTGGTTTACGGGCTGCTTCGGTTTATCGCCATCGGATGGCCTGCCGCATTGCATGTTTATTTTGATTTGTTTTCGGGAGCGATTCAGACTTACGTGTTCTGTATGCTGACGATGACATATATTTCCGATGCGATCGGAGATGAATGAGCGCTGCCGTTTACGCTGTGACCGGCAACGAACGATCTTTTGGCAGCCTGGCTGCAAAAGATGAAAAAAGCAACATATACTGTTAATTAAAAATGGCGCCGCATATGGCGGCGGAATGGAGGATTCACATGGATTTTAATGAAAACTTTATCTTAGGTTGTTCTGCAATCGGTGCAGGTCTTGCAGTTATCGCAGGTATCGGACCCGGCGTCGGCCAGGGTATTGCAGCCGGACATGCTGCGGCGGCAGTGGGACGCAATCCGGGCGCGAAATCTGATATCACATCTACTATGCTTTTGGGACAGGCAGTCGCAGAGACGACCGGTCTGTATGGTCTGCTGATTGCGATGCTCCTGCTGTTCGTTAAGCCTCTGCTGCCGTAAGATGAGCCTCAGGAGGGCTGTAGTGTCCTCACATTATGAATGAAAGGAAGGAGGCGTAAATCTTGCATATACTTGGCACATTGGTGCTGACAGGAGAAATGGAACCCAGACTTTTTAATCTGGACTTTCAGCTTCTGGCAGATTCCATGCTAACGATTATAGCGGTCTTCGTCCTGTTTCTGGCGCTGTCTTATTTTCTGTTTAATCCTGCGAGAAAGTTTTTGCAGGGCAGGCAGGAGAAAATAGCGGGCGAACTGGAAAATGCGAAGACGAAGGAAGAGGAAGCCGTAAAGTTAAAAGAAGAATATGAAGCGAAGCTTTCCGGAATAGAGAAGGAAGCGGACGAAATTTTAGCCGACGCGAGAAAGAAAGCGCTCTTAAACGAAACCCGCATTATTGCGGAGGCGAAGGAAGAGGCCGCGAGAATTATTGCGAGGGCGAATGTGGAAGCGGAACTTGAGAAAAAGAAAGCGGCCGATGAAGTGAAGCGGGAGATGATTGCTGTCGCAGCCGCTATGGCAGGAAAAATTGTCGGCGCTTCCATGGATGAAAGCAAACAGAATGCGCTCATTGACGAGACATTACAGGAAATAGGAGAAAGCACATGGCTAAGTTAGTTTCGCAGGTCTATGGAGAGGCTCTTTTTAGCCTGGCTGTAGAGAGCGGCAAACTGGCCCTGTTTTCCGAAGAACTGGGAGAAGTTCTGGAGATTCTGAAAAGCAATCCTGAATTTCGGGCGATTCTGCAGCATCCGCAGTTGGACGAGCCGGAAAAGCTGGAAGTGTTTGACCGGGTTTTTGCGGGCAGAATCAGCGGCGAGGTGACGGGCTTTTTCCATATTTTGCTGGAAAAAGGAAGGTTTGGAGATCTGGAGTCGATTCTTGAGTATTTTGAGCAAAAACGTCTGGAACATGACAGAATCGGCGTTGCGTGGGTCACAAGCGCGGTGGAACTTTCCAAAGACCAGAAGGAAAAGATAGAAGATAAACTGCTTTCTACGACGGATTTTGTGTCCATGCAGATGCATTACGAGACGGATCCCGCGCTGATCGGCGGCTTAAAGGTCCGGATCGGAGACAGAGTGGTGGACTCAAGCATTCAGAATAAGCTGAATGATATGAAGAGTAAGTTGATGAAGATTCAGCTTTCAATATGACAGAAAGGTGTAAAAATCCATGAATTTAAGACCTGAAGAAATCAGTTCGGTCATAAAGGAGCAGATTGCGCGTTATGCTTCCAAACTGGAAGTATCCGATGTGGGTACGGTGATCCAGGTGGCAGACGGCATTGCCAGGATACATGGACTGGAGAACGCGATGCAGGGCGAACTGCTGGCATTTCCCAATGATGTATACGGTATGGTGCTCAATCTGGAAGAAGATAACGTCGGCGCCGTACTTTTGGGTTCCGGCAGCATCAGCGAGGGCGATCAGGTAAAGACGACCGGCCGTGTGGTAGAAGTTCCGGTCGGCGACGAACTGCTGGGACGCGTTGTAAATGCGCTCGGTCAGCCCATCGATGGAAAAGGACCGATTCAGACTGATAAATTCCGTAAAATTGAACGTGTGGCCAGCGGCGTAATCACGCGTAAATCAGTAGACACGCCGCTGCAGACCGGTATCAAGGCGATCGATTCCATGGTACCCATCGGCAGAGGCCAGCGCGAGTTGATTATCGGCGACAGACAGACCGGTAAGACGGCGATTGCGATCGATACGATCATCAATCAGAAGGGACAGGGCGTAAAATGTATTTACGTTGCCATCGGACAGAAAGCTTCCACGGTTGCGACGATCGTGAAAACGCTGGAAGAGTTCGGGGCGATGAGTTATACCACCGTTGTGGCTTCCACGGCCAGCGAACTGGCGCCCCTGCAGTATATCGCGCCTTATGCGGGCTGCGCCATCGGCGAAGAGTGGATGGAAAACGGCGAGGATGTTCTGGTGGTTTATGACGATCTGAGCAAACATGCGACCGCATATCGTACCCTCTCTTTGCTGTTAAAACGTCCCCCCGGGCGTGAAGCTTATCCCGGCGACGTTTTCTACCTGCATTCCAGACTGCTGGAACGCGCGGCGAGAATGAATGAAGAATACGGCGGCGGTTCTCTGACCGCTCTGCCGATCATTGAGACGCAGGCGGGCGACGTTTCCGCATATATTCCGACAAATGTCATTTCCATCACAGACGGCCAGATTTATCTGGAAACGGAAATGTTTAATTCAGGCTTCCGACCTGCGGTTAACGCGGGTCTGTCCGTATCCCGCGTGGGCGGTGCGGCGCAGATTAAAGCGATGAAAAAGATTGCGGCGCCGATCCGTGTGGAACTGGCGCAGTACCGCGAACTGGCAGCTTTTTCTCAGTTCGGCTCCGAACTGGATGCGGATACCAAAGAAAAGCTGGCTCAGGGCGAACGCATTAAGGAAATTCTGAAACAGCCTCAGTACAAGCCGATGGCGGTTGAATATCAGGTCATCATCATTTTTGTGGCGACCAACAAATATCTGCTGGATGTAGAGGTGGATGAGATCACCCGCTTTGAAAGCGAATTGTTTGAATTTCTGGATACCAAATATCCGGAAATTCCGGCCGCGATCCGCGAAGAAAAGGTGATCTCCGATGAAACCGATGAAAAGCTGCGCAAGGCGATTGAAGAGTTTAAAACGAGTTTCCGTTAGAAAGGGCAGGTAATACAGCATGGCTTCTATGAGAGACATCAAGAGGCGCAAAAGCAGTATTCAGAGCACCGGGCAGATCACCAAGGCCATGAAGCTGGTGGCAACCGTTAAGCTTCAGAAGGCGAGAGGAAAGGCGGAACAGAATCAGCCTTATTCTGACTGCATGTATAAAACGGTACAGTCCATTCTGGAACGGTCCGATTCCATTTCGCATCCTTACCTGCAGGGCGGCGATAGCCCGAAAAAGGCGGTCATCGTCATCAGTTCCAACAGAGGTCTGGCAGGCGGATATAATTCCAATGTGGTGAAACTCATCACAAAGGGCGAACTGGCAGGAGAAGACCTGGATATCTATGCGATCGGGAAAAAGGGACGGGAAGCTTTGCAGCGGGCAGGTTATCATATCAAACTGGACTGCTCCGATATATGCGAAGAACCGACTTATGCCGATGCTGCTGCGCTGGGAAGGGAAATTCTGGACTCTTTTGCGAAAGGGGAAGTCGGAGAAATCTGGCTGGCATATACCTGGTTTAAAAATACGGTAGTGCATGAACCTCGTCTTGTGAAACTTCTTCCGGTGGAGAAGGAAGAAGGGGACAATCAGGAACAGATCCCCATGAACTATGAAGCGGAGGAAGAAAGCATTCTGGAAATGCTGATTCCCAAATATATCACGAGCCTCATTTACGGCGGCCTGCTGGAATCCGTTGCCAGCGAAAACGGCGCCCGGATGCAGGCGATGGATTCCGCAACGAGCAATGCGGAAGAAATGATTGATGACCTGACCCTGCTTTACAACAGAGCGCGTCAGGGCTCCATCACACAGGAACTGACAGAGATTATAGCTGGCGCTTCGGCGATCAGCTAAGGAGGAATTATGGCAGTAGAGAGAATTGGAAAAATCACGCAGATCATCGGCGCGGTTTTGGATATCCGTTTTCCGGAGGGACAGCTTCCGGAAATCAACGAGGCGATCCGGATTGCGACGAAGGACGGCGGGGAACTCGTGGTGGAGGTCTCGCAGCATCTGGGTGATGATACCGTCAGATGTATCGCCATGGGCTCCACAGACGGGCTGGTAAGAGGTATGGAGGCAGTCGCCACCGGAGCGCCCATTTGTGTGCCTGTAGGTGAAAATACATTGGGGCGTATGTTCAATGTATTGGGCCAGCCCATCGATAATAAACCCGCGCCTGCCGGCGTGGATTATGAGGCGATTCACAGACCCGCTCCCAAATTTGAAGAGCAGTCCACGCAGGCGGAAATGCTGGAGACGGGCATCAAGGTAGTAGACTTGCTCTGTCCCTATCAGAAGGGCGGTAAGATCGGCCTTTTCGGCGGCGCAGGCGTTGGTAAGACAGTCCTGATTCAGGAACTGATCCGGAATATCGCCACCGAGCACGGCGGCTATTCCGTATTTACCGGCGTAGGCGAGCGTACCCGTGAAGGAAACGATCTGTATTATGAAATGAAGGAATCCGGGGTTATCGACAAGACCACCATGGTATTCGGACAGATGAACGAACCCCCCGGGGCGAGAATGAGAGTGGGCCTGACGGGCCTGACCATGGCGGAATATTTCCGCGACAAAGGCGGCAAGGATGTGCTTTTGTTTATCGACAATATTTTCCGTTTCACACAGGCGGGTTCCGAGGTGTCCGCGCTGCTGGGCCGTATGCCCTCGGCGGTAGGATATCAGCCCACTTTGCAGACAGAAATGGGCGCGCTGCAGGAGCGCATCACATCCACGAAGAACGGTTCCATCACTTCCGTACAGGCGGTTTACGTGCCTGCGGACGACTTGACGGACCCCGCGCCTGCGACGACCTTCGCCCATCTGGATGCGACCACCGTTCTGTCCCGTTCCATCGCGGAACTGGGAATTTATCCGGCGGTTGATCCACTGGAATCCACATCCCGCATTCTGGATCCCAGAATCGTGGGTGAGGAACATTACAGAGTTGCCCGGGGCGTGCAGGAAATCCTGCAGCGGTATAAGGAATTACAGGATATTATCGCAATTCTGGGTATGGACGAACTCTCGGAAGAGGATAAACTGGTCGTTTCCAGGGCGAGAAAGGTGCAGCGGTTTTTGTCCCAGCCGTTCTTTGTAGCAGGACAGTTTACAGGACTGGAAGGAAAGTATGTGCCGATCAGTGAAACGATCCGCAGCTTTGCCGAAATCCTGGACGGCAAACATGACTCCGTTCCGGAGAGTTATTTCCTGAATGCCGGAAGCATTGACGACGTGCTCGCCAAGATAAAATAAGGAGCAGGATATGGCAGAAAGGACCTTTTCGATCAGAATCATCACGCCGGAACGCGTTTTTTACGAGGGGACGGCAGTGATGGCGGAGTTTAATACGTCTGAAGGCGAGATCGGCGTTTATGCCGGACACATTCCGATGACGGTCATCTTAAAGCCGGGCGTTCTTACCCTGACGGAGGAAGGCGGTCAGAAAAAGGCGGCGCTTCATACCGGATTTGCGGAAATCTTACAGGACAGCATTACCATTCTGGCGGAAGAAGCGGAATGGCCGGGCGAAATTGATATCGCCAGGGCGGAAGCTGCCAGGGAAAGAGCGGAAGCGCGCATCCGGGAGCATAAGGCGGATACGGATATCGCGCGGGCGGAGACCGCGCTGCAAAGAGCGATGGCGCGTATCAATACATTGCGTTGAACGATGAATAAGAAGCAGGAAACGGATTGCAATACGAGATGTTTCCTGCTTTTTTGTTACCGTTTACGGTCGCCCTGCTCCCTGCTCTGCGCCGCTCCGGTTCCGGGCTCTGCCACAGGCCGCTGCCGCCCCGCCTTCCGTTTCGGGGGCACAGGCATTTTTGCCATTCCATATTGAAAACGGGAAATTCCAGCCAAAGCGCCGGGCTGTTCCGGACTGTCATCCAATGCGTAAACTCGCGCCAGACCAACAACCCCACAGCACGCTGTGCGGCTGTTGGTCTGACGCTCAGACAGTACGCATTGGATAACAGGAACAGTCCGGCGCTTTGGGGAATTTCACCGTTTTCAATATAAGTCATGGCTGCAAATGTCTGTGTCCCCGAAACGGAAGGCGGGGCGGCAGCGGCCTGCGGCAAAGCCCAAAACCGGAGCGGCGCAGAGCAGGGGCAGGGCGGTGTGAACAGGAGCAGTGTGTAATTGAGGTCTGCGGCTTCTGTCGGATGTTTCCGTTTTAGAAATAATGTCATATTCGCTGCAGTTATGCTATACTAAAGGAAAATGCAGAGGAAGAAGGTTTGGGGATGAGAGATAAAATACAGGCAATTCTGGAAAATGCCGGGAAGGTCATTATCGGGAAAGAAAAGGTAACGACGCTGATGCTTGCGGCGCTTCTGGCGGACGGGCACGTTCTTCTGGAAGATGTGCCGGGCACCGGGAAGACGAAGCTTGCGCGGGCGCTGGCGAAAAGTCTGGGACTGGAATTCGGGCGTATTCAGTTTACGCCGGACATGTTGCCGGCGGATATCACGGGACTGCATATTTATAACAGGCAGTCGAATGAATTTGAATTGAAAAAGGGACCTGTGTTCACCAACATTCTGCTGGCGGATGAGATCAACCGCGCGACGCCCAGAACCCAGGCAGGGCTGCTGGAGTGTATGGAAGAGCGTCAGGTGACCATCGACGGGAAAACGGAGTATTTAGATATGCCGTTTTTTGTGGTGGCCACGCAGAATCCGGTGGAGACGGCGGGAACCTTTTCGCTGCCGGAGGCGCAGCTTGACCGCTTTCTGATGAAGCTTTCCATGGGGCTTCCCGGCAGGGAGGAGGAAATCCGGATTCTGGAAACTTATCGAAACGAAGAGCCGCTGCCCGGGCTGCAGGCTGTGGTATCGAAGGAAGAACTTCTGCAGATGAAGCGGGAGGTCGTGCAGGTTTATGTGCATCGGTCGATAGAAGAATATATGGTGGACCTCGTGGCGGCGACAAGGGAAAATACCAAAACCGTCATGGGGGTCAGTCCCAGAGGAACGCTGGCGCTTTTGAGGGGGGCAAAGGCGTGGGCGTGGATTCATGACAGAGATTATGTGATACCGGATGATGTAAAGGCGGTCGCGGCGGCGATTCTGGCGCATCGGGTAGTGCTTTCCTATGGGCAGAGCCGCTACCGGGACAGCGTGAAGCTGATAGAAGAAATTCTGGAAAGCGTGGAGACGCCTACGGAAGAGTTTGAAAAGCCTTAAGACAGAGGGATGAAGGATGGTCGTGATCTGGGTCATTTTGGGGGCGCTTGTGCTGGCGCTGCTGCAGGAAAAATTGTTTGCCCGCTATTGGGATAAAAACTTATCCGTGAGCCTGAAATTCATGGAGGAGAGCGTTATGCAGGGGGATACCTGCGTGCTTTGCGAACAGGTGGAAAATGCGAAGCTTCTGCCGATTCCGGCGCTGAAGGTGAAGTTTCAGGTGTCCAGACAACTGCAGTTTGAAGAAGCGGACGGTTCCAGCAGCGTGACGGATCAATATTACAGAAACGACGTGCTTTCCGTCCGCCCGTATATGCGCCATGTGCGCAAGCTTCCCTTTTTATGTAAAAAAAGAGGATATTATACGATTAACGGACTGGACCTGGTGGCGGGAAATCTGCTGCTTTCCGGGGAACTGCCCAAAAGCTGTCCCAGCGATACGCAGTTATATGTGTATCCCAGGCCCTTTGCAGGCATGGAGTTTGAGCAGGCGATTCAGAAGTTAAACGGCGAGATTCTGAGCCGGAGACATGTGCTGGAGGACCCGTTTGAGTACCGGGGAATACGGGAGTATAGTTTCCGTGACACGATGCGGGATATCAACTGGAAGGCCACAGCCAAAACGGGCGAACTGAAGGTCAATATGAAAAATTATACGTCCCAGAAGGCGGTCAGGCTGTTTCTGAATCTGGAGGACGGGACAATCTGGCGGCAGGAGGCGTTGCTGGAGGCGGCAATCAGCATGGCGGCAGGAGCGGCGCAGACCTTTCTTTCCCAGGGAATCCGCACTGCCCTTTCCACCAACGGGCCGGATATTCTGACAGGAGAACTGGTCCGTCTGGAAGCGGCCAGCGGCGCGGGACATATGGAGAGCGTCAACAGAGGCCTGGCCAGAATCGATCTTGCCAAAAGCGCGCCGTCCTTTGTGCGCAATCTGAGAGATGAAGTTCTGGAAACGGGCGATTCGGCGGGGAAATTGTTTACGATTTTTTTCTCGCCGGATACGCAGGATGATTTTCAGGAACTGCTGGATACCTGCGCGCAAAAGAAAATGGATTTTGCCTGGATCTGTCCGGTGAAAGAGCGGGAAGAAGTGAAGGTGCGGCCTGCGCTGGAACGGTATGTGTCGATTGTGCCGGTTCGGGAAGGGGAAACGTTATGGAAAGCAGGATGAAACTGTTAGCCGATATTCTGGAAATTATTTTGAATTTTCTTGTGGTTATGTGCGTAGAAGCGGCGGCGGATGCGGCTGTTGGGAGTCTTTTAACGCCTGAGCAGGCGCCGCTGTATGCGCTTGTCCTTCCGGTATTGGCGCCGCTCCTCTTTTACGGGGCCAGAAGACTGGTAAAAAATCTGCCGCTTTTTTTGTCCCTTCATCTGCTTGGCATTGCGGCGCTTTTTTATGCGGCGGGATTTTTTCCGGCTGCCGTTTTGTGGAGAACTGTGTATTTAGCAGTGGGAATTCTCTATGCGATCCATTCCGTCCGCGTCCGCCTGACCAGAGCGGAAGATGATGAAGGGGAATTGGGGCCGGTGTTTGCGGGAGTGATAGCGGCGGCCGCTTTTTTGCTGTGCAGTTATGCGGGCAGCGACGGAAACTGCGCCCGGATTTTATGGATCGCGCTGTTTTGGCTGCCGGGGTACTGGATCAAGGGTTATCTGGACAATTTTTTATCCTATGTGAAACTGAGCCGCCGGACGGCCGGCGCGATGCCGGAGAAAAAAATTCTGCAGGGCGGCATGACCATGGTGGGGATTTATGGCGGTTTTTCTTTCGTCCTGCTGGCGGTCTGTTCCCGGACTTCGTTTGTGGCATGGCTGTCGGATCTGGTGAGAAAAGCAGGTTATGGGCTGCTTCGCCTGTTTTTCGGCCTTCTGGAAAAACTTGAAAGGGAACCGGAAGGGCCGCCTTCGGTTTCGGCGACTGCGGGCGGTGAAATGCAGATGATGCTGCTGGAAAGCGTGGAAGAGCCGTCGGTGGTTGCGCAGATTTTAGAGCAGATTCTGGTTGTGATTGTGACGGTTTTTCTCATCGCCGGAGCGGTCATTTTACTGATACAGGCGGTTCGGTTTGTCATCCGGAGTTTTTACGGCAGAAAAACGGGAAAAAAAGAGAGAAAAGAAGAAGGATTTGTGGAAGAGGAAGAGCGCCTGAAGGAACCGGAGAGCAGACGAAAAGGCCGTCTGCCCGTAATAGGAGGCACGCCTGCGCAGCGGGTGCGGAAAATATTCAAAAGAACGGTTCTGGAATTATGGGGAGAAAGGGAGGCCAAACAGCTTACCGCAAAGACTGCCAGAGAACTGGAAACCCTTTGCGCAGGGCAGAATGGGGAAGCGTGGCGGAAGCTTGCCGGCCTTTATGAGCGGGCGCGGTATACAAAACAGACAATTACCAGACAGGAAGTAAAGGAAGCGGGTAAACTTTCCAGACAGATTATGCATACTATAAAATAAAGAATGCCCGAAAGGAAAGAGTATGTTCCATAATCCGAAAATATTGCCGTTTTACATGACATATCCGATGCCGTTGTTTTATCAGGAAGAGGATGCCGTGATGCGGGATCTGGAATATCTGCAGGAAATGTATCCGAAGGAAGCGCGCCGGTATCAGAAAATGGTGAGCCGCATACTGGACCGCTTCGATTATGACGGCAGCATCATTTATGATGAATATCCCGACCGGCTGGCCGTATATAAAATGGCGCAGGATATCATGGCGGTCATTGCGCAGGAAGAAAAGGACGCGCAGCGCGAGATTCCGGCAGAAAAGATGCCTGAAATCTCCGAAATCGTGCAGATACTGGTGTGCCATGAGATTTATAAGCGCAGACAGGCGAAGGGGAACGGTTTTCTGAAATTTTAGTTGTGAAACCCTGTGAAAAGCTATAGAATAAAAGGGATCGCTGTAAAAGGCACTTTATCGGCGGGATGCAGATAAGGTTTCTTTTACAGCAGTTCTTTGGGGATAAGCTGTTATCGGTCATAGAGGATACCGTGACGATAACTTTTCAATGAATGATAAAGAGGTATTTATGGATGATCTCAAGCGATTGCTGCAGGAAAGTTTAAATAAAGACCTGTATCAGATTATTTTAAGCGGCGCCAAAGGTTTGCAGGACGGCGGACAAATCGCATCCAGAAAAAAAGTGAGGCCGGTCCTGATAAAGGGGCAGCTTCTTTTTCAGGTCAGCAGCTATGTGGGAAAGCAGATTTTTCACGAAAATCTTACCGCGGAAGCGGCGGCGGACAGGCTGTCGTCGGATCTGCTTCAAAACTATAAACAGATGCAGGTTGATGCGAAGTTTTTTTCGGCGGTGGCGCTGGCGAGCAAAAAAGGAAAAGTGACGGTGAAAAAGAAGCTTCATGGGCAGCAGGAGCAGCGCCGGGTGGATTTATCCCATAACCGGACCAGGAAATATATTCTGGAGGAGGGGCGGCCGGTTCCGTTTCTCATTGATCTTGGCGTGCAGACGCAGGAAGGGAAAATTGTCCGCAGCCGCTATGACAAGTTCCGGCAGATCAACCGTTTCCTGGAGTTTATTGCGGATGTGCTTCCCTGTCTTCCGAAGGACAGAGCGGTGCATATCATCGATTTCGGGTGCGGAAAGTCCTACCTGACTTTTGCCATGTACTATTATCTGCATGAACTTCAGGGACTGGAGCTTGAAGTGACAGGTCTTGACTTAAAGGAAGATGTGATTGAAAACTGTTCCGCGCTGGCAAAAAAATACGGATATGACGGCCTGCATTTTTTGCACGGGGATATCGCAGATTATACGGGAACACAACGGGCGGATATGGTGGTGACGCTGCATGCCTGCGACACCGCGACGGATTATGCGCTTTACAAGGCAATCAAATGGGAGGCGAAGGTCATTTTGTCGGTGCCCTGCTGTCAGCATGAAGTGAACGGACAGATTGCCTGCGAAGCGCTGGACGGTGCGCTGCGTTACGGATTGATTAAAGAACGGTTGTCCGCGCTTTTTACGGACGCCCTGCGGGCGGATCTTCTGGAAGAAAACGGATATGATACCCAGGTATTGGAATTTATCGATATGGAGCATACGCCGAAGAACATTCTGCTGCGGGCGGTGAAATCGGAAAAGCAGAAAAAGACGGATCCGGCAAGCCGGAAGCTTGCCGAAACGCTGCACGTTTCCACCACGCTGCAGCGGCTTTTGGGGGAAGAAAAATAAGATACTGTTGCAGTAAAGTAAAAGGAGATTTGGATTGAAAAATGCGATTATCAAGCTTGTCACTTTCATAGGCGTATTCATCATATCCCTGATTGTGATCAGTTTTTACATGAATAAAGGGAATACGGACATGACGGCCCAGATGAGCGGCGCAACATTGCCGACAGTTGCCGTGAAAGCAGGGAGCGCAGACATCAATCTGATGCGCGGCTATTGTACGGTGATGGAGACCGCAGGGATGCGGGAGAGCATTACGCCGGTCGGAGAACAGCGGCAGGTGGATATTGTAATTCATACGCATGGCCAGGAAATCAGGCAGGCGGCATATGAGGTGCGCAGCATTGACGGGACGAGGCTGATTGAGAATACGGTTCTTTCGGGCTTTGAGAAAAGCGGATCGGATCTAAAGGCGTCTTTCAGACTGAAGGATTTGATCGAAAAGGGAGAGGAATATAGTCTGATCTTCATTCTGACGTTGGAGAATGACAGAGAAGTGCGCTACTATACCAGGGTGATTCAGGACGAATATAATCTGGAAGAGAAGCTGGACTTCGTTTTACAGTTTTCCGAAGCCACGTTCGACTACGAAAAGCTGCAGGAATACACCAAATATCTGGAGAGCAATTCGGATGGAAATAATTCCACGCTGGCGAAGGTGGATATCCACAGCAGTGCGAAGCAGGTGGCGTGGGGCGGATTGGAAGTGCAGAAGGAAACGGAGACGGAAGTGCAGGTGAAGGAAATCGCGCCTCAGACTGCTTCTGTGGTTCTGACCTATCTTGTGAGTTATCTGCAAAACGATAAAAAAGTATATGCGCAGGTAGAAGAATATTACAGGGTGCGGTATACGACCGACCGTATGTATCTGCTGAGTTACGAACGAACGGCGCAGCAGCTTCTGGAAGAGTCTTCCTGGAGTTTTGACAATGATAAAATCAATATCGGTATTGCGGATTCTGATATCGAGATGGTGGAAAACGACGGCGGAACAGTCTTTGCTTTTTCCCATGCGGGCGCGCTTTACAGCTACAATGGAGCGGACAGCAAGCTGGCGGTACTGTTTACCTTTTTGGATGAAAACGGGGATGACGAGAGGACGTGGTATAATGCGCACGGATTCCGCATTTTGCAGGTGGACGAAACCGGAAATGTGACCTTTGCGGTTTACGGCTATATGAACCGGGGCAGACATGAAGGAAGCTGCGGCGTTCAGGTTTGCTATTACAGCAGTATGTTGAACGTGGTGGAAGAACTGGCTTACATTCCGTATACGAAATCTGCCGGAATCTTAGAGGCCGATATGGAAAATCTTTCATATGTAAACGGAAAAAATGATCTTTATCTGATGCTGGACGGCAGCATTTATCATATCGGACTGGAAAATAAGGAAAGCGATGTTGTTGTCCGGGGGCTGAGTGAAGAATGCTACCGGGTATCGGAAGAGGGGCGCGTGCTTGTCTGGCAGGAAGGCGGTCAGGAATTTTCCAGTGAGAAGCTGGTCCTGATGGATTTAAACAGCGGAAAGAAGGATGAGATTGAGGCCGGAGCAGGAAATTATATCAGACCGCTTGGCTTTATGGGAGACGATCTCATTTATGGCGTGGCATCAAAAGAGGACGTCACCGAGGATTCTTTGGGATATATCATTTTTCCGATGTACCGCATCGTAATCCGGGATTATGAAGGAACGATCCTCAAAACCTACGAACCGGACGGCGCTTACGTGACGGAATGTTCCATCGAGGACAATCAGATCAGTCTCGAACGGGTCGTCAAAACGGGAAGCGGCTTTGAAAGCACGGCGGGGGATCAGATTCTTTACAGCGACCAGATGCCGGCTGGAAAAAATTATGCGGATACCGTTGTGACCGAAAACCTGCAGACAATCGTGCAGATTGTGCTGAAAAGCCAGGTGGACAGCAAAAAGGTAAAAATATTGACGCCCAGGGAAGTGCTCTTTGAAGGAAGCAGGGAGGTGGCGCTGCAGCAGCAGGACCACCCGGCGCGTTATTATGTTTATGGAAAAACGGGAGTGGCGGACATTTTAACTTCGCCCGCGGCTGCGGTCAGACTGGCCTACGAGAACTATGGAACGGTGGCCGCGGAGGACGGCAGCTATGTGTTGAAGCGTGACAGACTTCACACTTCCAATCAGATCATGGCGATTACGGGAGAGTTGGCGGAAGACGGAGAGAGCAGCCTGGCGGTGTGCCTGAATGCGATCCTGCAATTTGAAGGATTGATGCGCGACAGCAATTATCTGCTGAAGGCCGGAAAGGATGTGCAGGAAATACTGGAAGACAATCTGGAAGGCAGGAAGGTTTTAAACCTTCAGGGCTGTAGCCTGGACATGGTATTGTATTATCCGGACCGGGAGAAGCCGGTGCTGGCAGTTCTGGAGGACGGAAACGCTGTGCTCATCACAGGATTTAACGAGCAGAATGTGGTCATCATGGACCCGCAGACGGGAACTGTCTATAAGAAGGGTATGAACGATGCGCGTGCATGGTTTGAGGAAAACGGAAATCAGTTCATTGCGTATTGGTAACAAAAGTAGTTTATAGGAATTTATCAAAAAAGCAACTCAACTCCGGCGGGAGCGGTTGCTTTTTTGCTGTTTATCATTTCTGTGTGTAGTTTTGTAATGAATATCTCTTACTCCAGTCCGAAGAGCTGATTTTTATATTTCTGCAGCGCAAAGAGCAGAATCAGACCGAAGATGCCGCAGGATATGATTTCTCCGGCAGTGACTGTGATCACGGAAAACCATACGGGTACGATTCCGTAGGCATATTTTAATACGGGCGGAACCACGACGGCGTTTGCGAGGATGGGCGGCAGAGGAGACAGCCATTTGCAGACGGCAGCCTTTTTTCCTTCTCCACAGCGCCGGGCGGCTTTCCCGAGCGCCCATGTGCCGATCGCGCCGATAAGGGTCGCCAGAGGTCCGAAAATGATGTCGGGCAGTGCGGCGCCGGTCACGACGTTTGCAATCAGACAGCCGATGTATAAACCGGGTATGGCTGCGGGACTGAAAAAGGGAAGTACGGTGAGCGCTTCGGAAAAGCGGACCTGAATGTTGCCGCTGGCGATGCCGAGCGCATTGGCGATCATCGTGAGCACGACGTAGAGAGCGGCAATCATGGCCGCCTGGGTGAGGTACAGAACTTTTTTGTTTTTCATTTGTTTTCTCCTTTAGTTTTGTTTTTTTCTCCGCATGATGCGGTTCGGTCAGGAAGGTTTCGAACTGACCGGTTTAAAAGCTGCAGATGCGGTATTGCGTGCAACTGCGGCTTTTTCAGTATACCATGGCGGACGGAAATGTCAAGAACAGGAAAAGGGAGTCCGTCCGCCGCCGGTCTTTACGCCGGGCAACCGGCTGTTCAGGCTGGGGCCTGCCGCTCTGTCCTGCCGGGTGTCCGGGGCGCACAGGTATTTTTGCCATTCCGATATTCCAAACGGGAAATTCCGGCCAAAACGCCATCCCGTTCCAAGCTGTGAGTCAATGCGTAAACTCGCGCCAGGCAGCAGAAGCCGCGATATGCGCAGCTTCTGCTGCCTGGCCGCTCAGACAATACGCATTGACTCACAGGAACGTTCTGACGTTTGGGGGAATTTCACCGTCTGGAATATAAGTCATGGCTGCAAATACCTGTGCGCCCCGGACACCCGGCAGGACAGGGCGGCAGGCCCCGGCCCGAACAGCCGGTCGCCCGGCGTAAAGACCGGCGGCGGACGGGTAAATTTATCCTGTGGTTTTCCGCCCGCACGAATGATTTCTGTAGCGGTATATGATGTTGTATGGTAGAATAAAATAAAAGGGGGAAAAGGGATGAAAAAGAGAATACTGACAGCGACGGTTTTTATCTGCCTGATTTTAGTTGGCTTGTCTGCCTGTGGAGATAAGGCGGGGCAGGAAGAGGTTTTTGATCTTAGCCGATTGCAGACGGAGGATGGCGCTTATCAATATAAGGATATTCCCTTTGGAAGTTCTTATGAGGAAGTCGCAAAGAAGATACCGCTGAAACTTGAAGAGATGACATCGGAAAGCGGTTCCGCCTGGTCTTTTTATTATTCTGTTGAACCGATAGCGTTTTACGGAGAAGAAGGAAAGTTTTCTCTTGAATTTACTGACGATAAGCTGGAAACGGTAAAGGCGAGCGCAGAACTGTCCGGCGGCGAAGAGCAGTTTGAGGAACTTGCCGGAAAAATGGTGGAATGGTATGGGGAAGCGGAAGTGAACGTCAGTGAAACGGCGACGATCTATAGCTGGGAAAAGAACGGAGGCCATATCAATGCAATCTTGTTTGAAGACAGCGGAAAATATTATGGTATTTTTGGGGTCTTTTACATGGAGGAGTGATGACGGATGCGGAAACGGTGAATTTCCGGATTCTCCGGTTTACAGGAATAAGCTGATGTAAAAGCTGAGAGCCGATGCGAACGAATCTGCATCGGCTCTTTTTGCGCAATACGACAGGATGTTTTAAATGCTGTTTTATTCAGAAGCTTTTTCCTGTTGTTTCTTTTTATACTTTGCAATGGCATTCTGAATCTTATCGCTGGGATCCAGCAGATCGCTGATGGATGTATCATGGTTTAAGGTATCGATCAGGTAAGCGATATATTTGCTCATATCACAGTTGATATACCATTCCCGTTCCAGCAGTTCCGGCGTCTGATAAATGAGGTTGGTGGTCAGAACGCGGTCGATGAAGCCGTTTTGATAAGCGTCGTCGAATTTCTCCAGACCGTTTGTGAACAGGCCGAAAGTGGTGCAGATGAAAATTTTGCGCGCGCCGCGCTTTTTGAGCACCGCGGCCACTTCCAGAACGCTTTCCCCGGAGGAAATCATATCGTCTATGACGATCATGTCTTTGCCCTTTACGCTGGTACCCAGAAATTCATGAGCCACGATCGGGTTGCGTCCGTTTACAATGCGGGTATAATCCCTTCTTTTGTAGAACATACCCATATCCAGGCCGAGGACGTTCGCAATATAAATTGCTCTGGTCATGCCGCCTTCATCCGGACTGATAACCATCATGTGATCGGAGTCGATCTGCAGATCCGGCACATTTTTCAGAAGATTCTTGATGAACTGATAGGCGGGCTGCACCGTTTCAAAACCGTGTAACGGAATGGAATTCTGCACGCGGGGATCGTGCGCGTCAAAAGTAATGATGTTGTCCACGCCCATACTGACAAGTTCCTGAAGGGCAATTGCACAGTCCAGGGATTCTCTGCTGGTGCGTTTGTGCTGTCTGCTTTCATATAGGAACGGCATGAAAACGGTAATTCTTCTGGCTTTGCCGCCGACTGCGGAAATAATACGTTTTAAATCCTGATAATGATCGTCAGGGGACATGTGATTCTCATAGCCGCAAAGGGAGTAGGTCTGGCTGTGATTGGTTACGTCGACCAGCAGGTAGAGATCCGTGCCGCGGACGGATTCCATAATAACGCCTTTGCCTTCGCCGGAATCGAAACGGGGGACGCTGCTCTTCAAAATATAGGAATCGCGCTGATAGCCTGCGAATGCAAGGCTGGTTTTGTGTTCGCTCTCCCGCTGCGTTCTCCATTTCACAAGATAAGAATTGATTTTTTCCGCCAGGGATTCACAGCCTCTTAAGGGAATGATCCCCAGTGAACCTACGGGGATTGTTTCCAGATCTCTGGTTTCCTCACGTGTAGTCATGAAAAATCCTCACTTTCTGATGTTCAGTTTACAAAGAAATGTGCTATGTGCGTCTCAAAAGCCCGTCCGATTCAAAAGGACTCAAAAGGCAGGTTACACCAGTCTTTTGGAAATCCGGATATCCGGGCCGGTCAGCTTACAGAATTCAAAATTGCTGGTAATTCTGGAAAAAATGCGGTCCTGATATCTGTTCCGGCAATCCTCCAGGGACAGGTTGGTGGAAATGATAATGGACTTCTTCCGCAGCAGGCGTTCATTTAAACATGTGAAAAAATGGGACAGAGTAAAAGCTGAAGCTGTCTCAGTTCCCAGGTCGTCAATGACCAGCAGATCACAGGAATAAAGATTGCCGCAGAGGGAGGACATTTCTTCCTGATTCTTAAAATTATAGGCGTTGCGGGAAAGCAGATCGAAAAGATTGGCGGCGCTGAAATAGATGACAGAACAGCCCTGTTCGATGCATTCCTTTGCAATGCAGTTTGTCAAAAACGTTTTGCCCGTACCCACTGTACCATAAAAGAACAGATTTTGGTAGCTGGTTTTGAAATTTCCTGCAAAATTTTTGCATTTTTCGACCGCCTTGCGATAAGATGTGAGCGAATCGCCCTCAAAAAATGCGTAAGAAAGCGTGTTGAAATTCTCTTTTTCCAGCACTTGTTTTAAGTTTGACTGTTCATAAAGCAAAGCGATCTCAGCCTGCCGGAAACAATGGCATTTTTGTCCCTGCACGTAACCGGTATCTTTACAGTCGGGGCAGTCAAATACCGGCTGAAGAAAATTCTCCGGATAACCGTTTTCCACAAGCAGCCGGATGCGGTCTGCGGATAAGGCATGAAGCTTTTCCTTAAGCTGGCCGAGCGCGGCGCTGTCTCCCGCAAGCATTTTCTTGCCCTGGGTGACGGATACGGAAGCGACGGATTCGTCGATCGCCTGGTAGCCGTCGATGGTGTTATAAATATGGCGGAGACGTTCTTCCCGCAAATGACGGTTGCGGGTCTGGCGCTCTTCATATTGCCGCATGATGGAATTATATTGGGAAACTGTCAGTGCCACGTCCATACTCCTTCATAAATATCTGATTCTGATGAAAAAGCCTGCAGGATACACGCTCTTTCATTTTAATAGTTCTTTCTCCAAAGCGTCAAAATCATACTTGGAGTGCATAAAGCGGTTGTACTCGGCTGCGGATCCGGAACGGGCCGGTTTTACAGTCTTTTCCTTCTGGTGAGAGATATCGAGTCCGGAAATATCGGAAACGTGATGAACTCCCGCTTTGAACCAGGCGGAAAGGATGCTGTCCGCATAGGCGAAACGATGCTTGTCCGTTGCCAGTACAGTACGGTTACAGGCTTCTAAAATGACTTCCAGTTCAAAACCGTATTCCGCAGTCCAGCGCTTTATGTAAGCGATTTCTGATTTGGCAGGAGCGCTCGTCTTGCCCAGCGCATTCATGATGGAGTAGACATTCTTGTCGTAACGGGACGACTGACGTTCCGCTTCGGCGGGGGTAGTGACGCCGGATTCCGCCCAGCCGATCGCTACCTTTTCAATATAACGAAAATCCTTTTTGCCGCGCTCCACGCAATATTGCAGCAGATAGTCGATCAGATCGTCTGAAAAATGCAGCCTGTCCTTAAAGAACAGAATGGATTTCATATCGGCAGGACTTAAGGTGCGGCCCAGGTACTGCTCTGCAATAAAGAAGAGTTGAGCGGCGCTTTCCTGCTGTCCGAATGCCTTCAGATCGTCCAGCGTGTAGGCCGGCTTCTCAAAGGAAGACAGAGAAGATATTGTCTGGTGCGATACGACGGAAACGGTTGCGGGAATGGGAGATTTATCTGTCCGGACAGGAGACTCCTGATTTAAATTCAGCAGACGGATGCCCGCAAGGCTCTTATCCGAAGCATATTCCAAAGTGAGAACACGGCATTTCTCCCAGTAGCGGAGAGCGCGCAGAACGTCCTTCTCCGTATGATTGAATTTATCCGCGATGTCGGAAATGCTGACAGAGGACTGCGCCTGCAGCATGCGCACGAGATAAAGATACACCTTTAGCTGTGCATCGTTGGCGTCTTTCATATACTCGTCTATAAAAATATTGGAGAGGATGGTTGCATCCGCACGGCCATCGCAGATCAGGGAAATTTTGTTCATTGTTCACACCTTGCTTCATCGGATCTGCCCTGTTGGCCGGCAGACGCCGAATCATTTCGTTATGGAAAGTAGTATAGCACAACGTTTTTAAAAAAGAAACAGGCAATTTCCCGCAAAGCCTTGTAAACACTGGGATTGCGGGTTTTTGTGGAAAATGTGGAAAGTGTGGAAACAGGGAAAAAAAGCCGTGAATCGGGACTTTTTTCGACAAAAAATATCCACAGGCAGAGAGGACAGTTTTCCACTTCCGCGCTGTGGATAATGTGGATAACTTAGTGAGAAAGGAGAGTTTCGCCGATATTTACAACATCTCCGGCCCCCATAGTTATCAACAGGTCACCGTGAATACAATTTTTTAAAATAAATTTTTCGATTTCCTCAAAAGTGTGGAAATAGTAGCACTCTTTTCCGGCATTCTGAATCCTCTTCTGAATGTCCGCGGAACTGATTCCTAAAGTATCCGTTTCGCGGGCGGCATAGATATCAGCCAGAATGACTTTATCTGCCAGAGAGAGCGCGTGTGCAAAATCATCCAGAAACGCTTTGGTGCGGGTGTAGGTGTGAGGCTGGAAAACGCACCAGAGGGTTTTGTGGGGATAATTTTGCGCCGCTTTCAAAGTTGCGGTAATTTCCGTGGGATGATGGGCATAATCATCTATTATAGTAACACCGTCCACAACGCCCTTGTACTCGAAACGGCGATCGGTTCCATGGAAGGTGCGCAATGCGCCGCCTGCCGTCTGGGGAGAAATGCCGAGCAGATCGGAAAGCGCCAATGCGGCCAGCGCATTCAGGATATTATGTTCTCCGGGTACGCCCAGGGTGACGGAGTCTCCTGCATTGCCGAAGCGGTGCGCCAGGAAGGTGGCGTCAGCATATTCGTTGTAGGTGATATCCGTCGGATAATAGTCCGCGTCAGGATTTTTCCCGAATGTGATAATCCGGCAGGGCAGATCCGCTGTAATTTCTTCATAGTTGTCGATATCCGCGTTGATGATGAGCGTGCCGTCTTTGGGAATCAACTGTGCAAAACGGCGGAAGGAAGCGCGGATATCGTTGATATCCTTGAAGAAATCGAGATGGTCTTCTTCTATATTTAATATAATGCCGATCTTCGGGAAAAAGCTTAAAAAGCTGTTCGTGTATTCGCATGCTTCCGTTACGAAAAGGCCGGATTTTCCTACCCGGACATTTCCATGAATAGATTTTAAGATGCCGCCGACGGATAAAGTGGGATCCGCGCCTGCGCAGAGCAGGATCTCGGAAACCATGGAAGTGGTAGTGGTTTTACCGTGGGTGCCGCTGATGGCGACAGGGGTTTTGTAGTTGCGCATGAGCTGTCCCAAAAACTGTGCCCTTGTAAGGGACGGGATCTGTCTGCGAATCACTTCGGCAAATTCGGGATTGTCATTGTGAACCGCGGCCGTATAGACCACGAGGTCGATATCGTCTGTGATGTTCTCCGCCTTCTGCGGCTTTCCGTAATTGATATGCGCGCCCTGGCTTTCCAGAAGCTGGGTCAGGGGAGAGCGGTTCCAGTCGGAACCGGATACGGTGAAGCCTTCGGAGAGAAGTATTTCCGCAAGGCCGGACATGCTGATGCCGCCGATTCCGATGAAGTAAACGTGAATGGGATGATTAAAATCTACATGATACATGAAAGTACACTTCCTGTCTGATGGAATATAGAGTTTCATTGATAAAGCAGGAATAAAAAACCGAAGATTTTTTATTCCTGCTTTATTATACGCAATTGGGGGAGAAAAACCAATAGGATTTTTGAAAAAGTGAAATATTAGAGAATATTATGAATTCCTGCGGGATGTCATAACGCGCAAAAAATGCCTTATTTTGTGAAAAATATGCGAATTTATCACGTCGAAGCGGCAAAATAGTTGGATAAAATGATTAAAAAAAAGAAGATTTACATTTTATTTATATGAATTTTACACAATTCAAATCGATTAATGTTGTATTTTGATGTAAAAATATTATTCACTTTTACAATAAGGTGTGCTATAATTCTGTTACATGAAAGCGCAATGCTATGCAATACATTATAAGCAGATGAGGTGATGACATGATTAAGAAAGAAATGATTGCCATGTTGCTGGCGGGAGGACAGGGAAGCCGGCTTGGCGTGCTCACTTCCAAGGTGGCGAAGCCGGCAGTGTCCTTCGGCGGAAAATACCGCATTATCGATTTTCCACTGAGCAATTGTATCAATTCGGGAGTTGATACGGTCGGCGTACTGACCCAGTATCAGCCGCTTCGGTTGAATACGCACATCGGGATCGGTATTCCGTGGGATTTGGACAGGAACATTGGCGGCGTTACCGTGCTGCCTCCTTATGAGAAGAGCGAGAACAGCGAATGGTATACAGGTACTGCGAATGCAATTTACCAGAATATCGATTATATGGACAGCTTTAATCCGGAGTATGTTTTGATTCTTTCCGGCGATCATATTTACAAGATGGATTATGAGGTAATGCTGGATTTTCATAAGAAGAACGGTTCCGAATGTACGATTGCCGTTATGCCTGTTCCGATTGAAGAGGCGAAGCGGTTCGGAATTATGATTACGGATGAGAACAAGCGGATTACCGATTTTGAGGAGAAACCGGAGAATCCCAGAAGCAATCTCGCTTCCATGGGTATTTACATATTCAATTGGAAGACTTTAAAAGAGGCGCTGATCGCAAAGGCGGATCAGCCGAATCTGGATTTTGGAAAACATGTCATCCCTTATTGCCATGATCTTGGTTCGCCTATGTATGCTTATGAATTCAACGGTTACTGGAAGGACGTCGGAACCCTGCAATCCTATTGGGAAGCCAATATGGAGTTGATCGATATTGTTCCTGAATTTAATTTATACGAAGAATATTGGAAGATTTATACCAAGAGCGAGATCCTGCCGCCGCAATATATCGCGCCGGAAGGCGTAATTGAACGGAGTATTATCGGAGAGGGATCGGAGATTTTGGGAGAAATTTATAATTCTGTCATTGGCTGCGGCGTTACGATCGGCAAAGGAACCGTGATACGCGATTCCATTATTATGAATAATACGGTGATTGGCGACGGATGCGAGTTGAATAAGGCGATTGTCGCAGAAAATGTACAGATCCAGAACAATGTGAAGCTGGGCGTCGGAGAAGAACTGCCGAATGATACGGCTCCGCACATTTACAACAGCGGGCTTGTGACGATAGGCGAGAAGAGCGTGATACCGGCCGGAATATCCGTTGGAAAGAATTCGGTGGTATTCGGCATCACGTCGGCACAGGATTATCCGGATGGATGTCTGGGAAGCGGAAAAACATTAATTAAGGCAGGTGACGAACAGTGAGAGCGATCGGTATTATTTTAGCAGGCGGTAACAACCGCAGAATGAAAGAATTGTCTCAGAAGCGCGCGATTGGCGCCATGCCGATAGCGGGCAGCTACAGAAGTATCGATTTTGCCTTAAGCAATATGAGCAATTCTCATATCCAGAAGGTGGGAGTGCTGACACAGTATAATGCCAGAAGTCTTAACGAGCATTTGAGTTCTTCCAAGTGGTGGGATTTCGGGCGCAAACAGGGCGGCTTATTTGTATTTACCCCTGCGGTGACCGCAGAAAACAGTTCCTGGTACAGGGGAACGGCAGATGCCATTTATCAGAATCTGTCTTTCTTAAAGAACAGCCATGAACCCTACGTCGTGATTTCTTCCGGCGACTGTATTTATAAAATGGATTACAATAAGGTGCTGGAATATCACATTGAACGCAAAGCGGACGTAACCGTCGTCTGCAAGGACATGCCCGCCGGCACCAATGTGGAGAGATACGGCACGCTGAAAATGAATGAAGAAAGCCGCGTGGAAGAGTTTGAAGAGAAACCGGTCGTGGCGAGGTCCAGCACGATTTCCTGCGGTATCTATGTCATCAGAAGGCGTCTGCTGATCGAAATGATCGAACGCTGTGCGATGGAAGACCGGTATGATTTTGTAAAGGATATTCTGATCCGCTACAAGAATCAGAAAAGGATTTTCGGTTATAAGATTAAAGAATACTGGAGAAATATTGCGACTGTGGAAGATTATTTTGCAACGAATATGGATTTCTTAAAGCCGGAAATCCGCAATTACTTTTTCCGTCAGTATCCCGATATTTATTCCAAGGTAGACGACCTTCCGCCGGCCAAATATAATGTTGGCGCCAAAGTGTCAAACAGCCTGATTTCCAGCGGTTGTATCGTAAACGGCACTGTGGAGGATTCCGTCATTTTCAAGAAGTCCTTTATTGGGAATAATTGTTACATCAAGAATTCCATCATCCTGAATGATGTGTATATTGGCGACAACACTCACATTGAGAACTGTATTGTAGAGAGCCGCGATACGATTCGTGCGAATTCCTTCTATAAAGGGGAGGACGGAATAAAAATCGTGATTGAAAAGAACGAGCGGTATGTTCTGTAGAGAAAACGGCAAGGGGGAACGTTTGGATGAAAATCACCGATGTGCGTGTGCGGAAAATTTCCAAAGAAGGAAAAATGAAGGCGATTGTGTCCATTACGATAGATGATGAGTTTGTCGTACATGACATTAAAGTCATCGAAGGAGAAAAGGGACTGTTTATCGCTATGCCCAGTAAAAAGGCGAACGATGGGGAGTTCAGGGACGTTGCGCATCCGATCAGCCAGTCCACGAGAGAAAACATTCAGCAAATGATTCTGGATGCTTATGCAAAAGCGCTGGAAGCGCCTGCTTTGTAAACAAAATGAGTGTGCGGAATACGAACCGCCGCCGTATGGCCTGTGCCGTGCGGCGGCGGTTTTGCGCGCGGGGGGATGAACGCCGCTGCCGTCCCCTTCTGCCCGCCGCCCAGCGGTTTCGCTTCCGGGGGCACAGGTATTTTTGCCATACCGATATCCAAAACGGGAAATTCTGCCCAAAACTCCTCTCCGCTCCAAACTGCCGTCCGGCACGCAAACTCGCCGTAGTCCATGACTCTGTGCGAGCCATGGACTACGGCTCAAACAATGCGCGCCATACGGCAGGAACGGATCGAAGCTTTGGAGAATTTCTCCGTTTTGAATATAAGGTATGGAAAAAATACCTGTGCCCCCGGAAGCGAAACCGCTGGGCGGCGGGCGAAAGGGAACGACAGCGGCGGCGCCAGGTCTCTTATAAAAGCCGTTTATCCCGCGACCCGCGCGAAATTGCTTGCTTAGCGGAAACATGTGTGCTAACATGAAAAACAGGCATATGAAAGAAGAGAGGAGGACGCGGATGAGAGAAGAAGGCGGCATGTGGCGGCATGAGTTGAAATTTGTGTGTGACGCGCCGCAGATGAGAATTGTGGAAAGCAGGATAAAGCCGCTTTTGAAACAGGATCCGCACGCCGGAAGGGATGGCAGATATACTGTCCGAAGCGTGTATTTTGATGATGAATGGGATACCTGTTACCGGGAAAATGAGGAGGGGACGGATCCGAGAGAAAAGTTCCGGATTCGGATTTATGACGGAAGCGCGGATCGAATCACGCTGGAATTGAAGCAAAAGCTGAGAGGGATGACAAGAAAGCTGTCCTGCCCGATCACCAGGGCGCAGTGCGAAGCCGCTTTGCGCGGAGAAGTTTTGCAAAATAAGGGGGATATGCCGCAGCTTCTGCAAAAATTTGCGCTGCAGCAAAGGGAGAGACTGCTTACGGCAAAGGTTATCGTGGAGTACGATCGTGTGCCGTATGTTTTCCGATTGGGAAATGTGAGAATTACGCTGGATGAGAATATCCGGTCCTCTTCGCAGACGGCGCGTTTTCTGGAACAGGATTTTTTGCGCAGGCCGGTGATGCCGGTCGGAAATCACGTGCTGGAAGTGAAATATGACGAATTCCTTCCGGACCCGATCCGGCAGGTGCTGCAGCTTGACACGCTTCGCAGAACCTCTTTTTCGAAATACTATTTATGCAGATACTTTGGAACAATGTATTAAGTTTATTCATAGGAGATTATAAGGATGGGTTTTAGCGATATTTTCAAGAAGTCGTTTATCAATGGTTTTTATAATGTGGATATCGATCTGCCGACGATTTTGCTGAGTCTGGCGGTGGTGTGTCTGATCGCACTGTATATTTTCTTCGCGTACAGGCTTCTGACAAGAAGGACCTTTTATAATAAGAATTTCGGCATTGCGCTGGCGGCGCTGGCGATCATTACGGCGGCGATTATTCTGACGATCCAGTCGAGCATCGTGATTTCTCTGGGTATGGTCGGCGCCCTTTCCATCGTTCGTTTCCGTACGGCGATCAAGGAGCCGATGGATCTGGTCTTTTTGTTCTGGGCGATCAGCGCGGGAATTATCTGCGGAGCGGGACTGTATTCCTTGGCGATCATTACCTCTTTGGTGATTACAATAGCGATTTTTGTACTGGATCTGATTCCGGTCACGAAAGCGCCCATGCTTCTGATTGTGAATACCCGTGATTTGGACGGTGAGGATGCGCTTCTTGCGGTTGTGGATAAATACAGCAAATATGCGAAAGTAAAGTCCCGGATCATGGCGGCGGGACAGCTTGACATGGTTATTGAGGTACGCGTCAGTAAGGAAAGCGAACTTGTGAAGGAAGTGAGCGCGCTGAAAGGAATGGACAGCGTTTCTCTGCTTTCTCATGATGGGGAAACGACGTATTAAGAAGGCAGGTTTTGGGTGTGTATGTAATAGCAGGATTGGGAAATCCGAAAAAGGAATATGAAAATACCAGGCATAATATCGGTTTTGCCGTCATAGATATGTTAGCGGACAGGCACGGGATCCGCATGAATGAGGCGAAGCACAAGGGGCTGATCGGGAAAGGCTTTATCAACGGGGAAAAGGTGATTCTGGTGAAGCCGCTGACCTTCATGAACCTGAGCGGGGAATGTATCCGGGAGGTTGTGGACTATTACAAGGTGGATGCGAAGGAAAATCTCATCGTGCTGCATGATGATATCAGTCTGGAGCCGGGCGTTGTGCGCATCCGCAAAAAGGGAAGCGCGGGCGGCCATAACGGGTTGAAAAATATTATTCTGCATCTGGGACACGATCAGTTTCAGCGGGTGAAGATCGGCGTGGGGGAGAAACCGGAAGGCTACGATCTTGCCGATTATGTGCTGGGGCATTTTTCAAAGCAGGAAAAAGAACTGATGAACCAGGTGGCAGAGGAAGTCTGCGATGCGGTGGAAGTGATGATGAAGGACGGTCCCGATGCGGCCATGAACCGGTTTAACAGCAAATCAAAGCGAGGTTAACATGAAAGTTTTAACGGCTCCCCTTGAGGAGCTGGCGGAATTTGAGGAAGGAAAAAGGCTTCTGGAAAAGGAAGGCGCGGCGGTCGGTTTTGCCGGGCTGTACGATTCCCAGAAGCTTCATATGATTTATGGGCTCAGCGATGGTTTTTGTCAGAAAATCATCGTTACTTTCAGCGACAAAAAAGCGAGGGAAATCAGTGAGGAATACCGCTTTTATGACCGCGGCACATATCTGTATCCGGCAAAGGATTTGATCTTTTACCAGGCGGATGTGGCCGGCGGGGAACTGACGCGGGAACGGATGCGGGTGCTGCGCGTTTTACTGGAAAAAAAGCCCGCGACGATTGTCACCACCTTTGCCGCCCTGATGATGCCGCAGGTGCCGCTTTCGGAGATCGAAAAGCGGGTCCTTTCTTTTGACAAACTGTCCTCGATAGACGAGACAGAACTTTCCCGCAAGCTGGTGGAAATGGGATATGAAAAAAGCTGGCAGGTGGAAGTGCCGGGACAGTTTTCCATCCGGGGCGGTATCATTGACATTTTTGACATGACGGAAGAAAATCCCTATCGGATCGAACTGTGGGGGGACAGCGTGGATTCCATCCGCAGTTTTGATGTGCTTTCCCAGCGCTCGGTGGAAAACTTAAGCAGCGTGCGCATTTATCCCGCTACGGAATTGATGCTGTCGGAGGGCCGCAGGCACGACGGTTTTTTGAAAATAGAAAAAGAGACGAAGGCGTTTGCCAAAAAGATGCGGGAAGAAGGAAAAGCGGAAGAAGCGCATCGGATTGAAGCGCAGATCCGGGAGTTAAAAGAGTCTGCGCAGGAGTTCGCCGGTGTGGTCAATCTGGAAAGCTTTGTGCATTACTTTTATCCGGAGACGGAATCCTTTTTACAGTTTTTTGATCCTGCGGCTGCGGTGGTTTTTCTGGATGAACCCCAGCGCCTTTCGGAAAATGCGGATGCGCTGGAAGCAGAGTTTCGGGAGAGCATGGTGAATCGTCTGGAAAAGGGATATATTCTGCCCGGGCAGGCGGATCTTTTATGTGCGCAAAAGCAGGTATCCGCTTACCTGACCCGTTACAGAGCAGTAGGGCTTTCAGCGATCGACGCCAGAAACGCGCTTTTTCGGGCAGAACGGAAATTTGAGATTACGGTCCGCAGCATCGCTTCTTATAATAACAGCTTTGAGGCCCTGCTGAAGGATTTGAAGCGGTATAAAAAAACGGGCAGCAGAGTGCTGCTGTTATGTGCTTCCAGAACGCGGGCGAAGCGCCTGGCGATGGATCTGCGGGAGCAGGAACTGACGGCATTTTACAGCGAGGATCCCGACCGGGTTGTGCAGCCCGGCGAGGTGGAACTGTTTTACGGACATGTGGCAAAGGGCTTTGAATATCCGCTTTTGAAGTTTGCCGTCATTTCAGAGGGCGATATTTTCGGCGCGGAAAAAAAGAAAAAGCGGAAGAAGAGACAATATGAAGGCACGAAGATCCGGGATTTTGCGGAACTGAAGGTCGGCGATTACGTGGTGCATGAAACCCATGGGCTGGGCGTTTATCAGGGCATTGAGAAGGTGCAGATGGAAGGCACCATAAAGGATTACATGAAAATTTCCTACCGTGACGGCGGGAATCTGTATGTGCTGGCAACCGGGCTGGACGTGATTCAGAAATATGCCTCCGCAGACGCCGCGAAGAAGCCGAAGCTGAACAAGCTGGGCACGCAGGAATGGACGAAGACGAAATCCAGAGTCCGGACGGCGGTCGATGAAGTGGCGAAGGACCTGGTGGAACTGTATGCGGTCAGACAGCAGAGCGAAGGCTATGCTTTCTCGGAAGATACGATCTGGCAGAAGGAATTTGAAGAGGTCTTTCCTTTTGAGGAGACGGAAGACCAGTTGTCTGCCATTGCCGCTACGAAGCGGGATATGGAAAGCAAAAAGATTATGGACCGCCTGGTCTGCGGAGATGTGGGATACGGCAAGACGGAAATCGCCATACGGGCTGCGTTCAAAGCGGTGCAGGACAGCAAGCAGGTTGTTTTTCTGGTACCCACAACGATTCTGGCACAGCAGCATTACAATACGTTTACGCAGCGGATGAAGGACTTTCCGGTGCGGATCGATCTGATGTCCCGTTTCCGCACGCCGGCCCAGCAGAAAAAAACGATAGAAGATCTCAAAAAAGGCCTGGTGGACATTGTGATCGGTACCCATCGGGTGCTTTCCTCCGATATCCGGTATAAAGATCTGGGACTACTGATCATCGATGAGGAGCAGCGTTTCGGTGTGACCCATAAGGAAAAAATCAAAAAGATGAAGGAAAACGTGGATGTTCTGACGCTGACGGCGACGCCGATTCCGCGTACCCTGCACATGTCTTTGGTGGGAATCCGGGACATGAGCGTGCTGGAAGAAGCGCCGGAGGATCGTCTGCCGATCCAGACCTATGTCATGGAATATAACGATGAGATGGTGCGGGAGGCGATTGTGCGGGAACTTTCCCGCAACGGCCAGGTCTATTATGTTTATAACCGGGTGAATAACATTGCGGATGTCGCGGCGCAGATCGGAAAGCTGGTGCCGGAAGCATCGGTGGCCTTCGCGCACGGACAGATGAACGAACGGGAACTGGAACGGATCATGTATGATTTCATCAACGGAGAAATCGATGTGCTGGTGGCGACTACGATCATTGAAACCGGACTGGACATATCCAATGTCAATACAATCATCATTCATGATTCCGATCAGATGGGCTTATCCCAACTCTATCAGCTTCGGGGCCGCGTGGGACGATCCAACCGGACGGCATATGCCTTTCTGATGTATAAACGGGATAAGATGCTAAAGGAAGTGGCGGAAAAGCGTCTGGCTGCGATCCGGGAATTTACGGACCTCGGCAGCGGCTTTAAGATCGCCATGAAGGACCTGGAAATCCGGGGAGCGGGAAACCTTTTGGGAGAGCGTCAGCACGGCCATATGGAGGCGGTGGGGTACGACCTGTACTGCAAGATGCTCAATGAGGCGGTTAAGGGGCTGAAGGGGATACAGACCGTGCCCGACTTCACCACAACGGTGGAACTGGATGTGGACGCTTTTATCCCGCCTTCCTATATCGTGAACGAACAACAGAAGCTGGATATTTATAAACGGATCGCGGGCGTGGAAACGGCGGCGGAAAGCGATGAGATGAAAGAAGAACTTTTGGACCGTTTTGGAGCGGTGCCGAAATCCGTGGACAATCTGCTGCGCATTGCGCTGATGCGGGTGCAGGCGCACCAGCTTTATATCATGGAACTGAAAGGGCGTCCCGGCGAAATCCGTTTCGTATACCGCCCGGATGCGAAGGTGCACGGAGAGAACATTCCGAAGCTTCTCAACCTTTATGGAGAACGCCTGAAATTTCTTCCCCAGGGAAATCCGGTTTTCACGTATCGCTATCCGAAGAGCAGCCTGGTGGAACAAAAGGCGGAAGAACTGCTTACATTTTCGGAGAAAGTGCTGAATGATATGAAAAAATATCTGCGCGACGGCGCGGTATAAAATACAAGGTGTTGCCGTTTGCCGGGCGAGCGGCGGCAATGAGAGGAGAACGATATGAAAAAAATACTGGTTGTTGTGGATATGCAGAACGACTTCATCGACGGCGCGCTGGGCACGAAGGAGGCGGAAGCCATTGTGCCTGCCGTGATTGAAAAGATCAAAACCTATGCGCCGGATTGCATTTATGCCACCCGGGATACGCACGGGGAAAATTATCTGCAGACGCAGGAAGGGAAAAATCTTCCGGTGCCGCATTGCATCAAAGGCACTGACGGCTGGGAGGTAAGACCGGAGATTGCGGCGGCAATGCCGCAGGCGGTATATGTGGACAAGCCTTCTTTTGGTTCGCCCGCTCTCGCCCATATGCTTTCCGCACTGTTTATGAAAGAATGCGAGGGGGATCCGGAGCGGATGGAAATTGAACTGGCGGGGCTTTGCACGGACATCTGTGTGGTCTCCAACGCTCTTTTATTAAAGGCGGCGATGCCGGAAGTGAAAATCAGCGTGGATGCGGCCTGCTGCGCGGGAGTAACGCCCCAAAGTCACAGCGCGGCGCTGACCACCATGCAGATGTGCCAGATCGAGGTGAAAAACCAATGAAAATTATCAAACAGATCGGTATTATATTTTTCATCTGCTGGATTGCGCAGATTCTGGAATCCGTGCTGCCCATTGACTTTCCGGCCAGCGTGATCGGTATGGTACTGTTGTTTTTACTGCTGGCAAGCAGAATTCTGAAGGTGGATCATATCCGGGAAAAATCGGATTTTCTGCTTGCCAATATGGCTTTTTTCTTCATTCCGGCAGGAGTGAGTATCATCAACTATTTTGACGTCTTGCAAAGCTGCGTGCTGCAGTTGATCTTCATTTGCCTGGCGAGCACGGTCGTCACCTTTGCGGTCACGGCTTATAGCATGAAGCTGGTAATATGGCTGATGGGAAGAAAAAAGAAAGACGTGCATCCGGAAAGGGGGCGCGCATGATGCAGGAACTGTTTGCTTCACCCTTTTTCGGCATTGCCCTGAGCATTATTGCCTTCTGGATCGGCGTGAAGATTCAGAAGAAGACCGGGCTTGTGATCTGCAATCCGCTGATTATTGCGATCGTGCTGGTTTCGGCGGTGCTGCTGATTTTCCGGATTCCGTATGATTCCTATAATGAGGGCGGTTCGATTATCAATATGTTTTTGGCTCCTGCCACGGCATGTCTGGCGGTTTCCATCTATACGAAAATGGAACTGCTAAAAAAGAACTGGCTTCCCATTGCGGTGGGAGCGGTATGCGGCTCCCTGGCCTCCATGGGTAGCGTCTATCTGATGTGCAGGATATTTAAACTGGACGAGGCCATGACCGCTTCCCTGATGCCTAAATCCGTCACGACGCCGATTGCGGTCAGCATCGCGGGCAGCCATGGCGGCATTGTGCCGATCACGGTTGTGGCTGTAATTTTTACCGGAATTCTCGGAAGCATTCTGGCGCCTGCCCTGATTAAAGTTTTTCGCGTGAATGACGCTATGACCGCGGGCCTTGCCATCGGCGCGTGTTCCCATGCGGTAGGAACGTCCAAAGCGATCGAACTGGGAGAAACGCAGGGTGCGATGAGCGGCCTCGCAATCGGAATCTGCGGTATTTTGACCGTGTTGTTTTCACTCGTGCTGATGTAGTTGACAAATGTAGAGCAAAGCGCCCTGCCCCGAAAAGAAGTTTAGCGGAGCAGGGCGCTTAATTGTACTCACTTCCAAAATCGAGTTACATATTCAGATGCTTTCTGGAATGGAATAGAAAATTTTTCAGATATTTTCAGGATGGTATCTTCTTTGGAAAAGCCGAGTTCTGCATAAGTTGAAATCAGAACGTTGATGACTTCTTCAATTCCGGTATTTCTGCCGATTGTCTCACCCTCAGCTTTTCCGAGATTGTATTCATCTTCGCGGATTTTTTTCATTTCAATTTCTTCGTTATATTCAAAAATCGACATGGCTATAACCTCCGCTTTCTGCGCTGCTAAAAAGTCGGAAAGAATTCCGTCCCGGATGCACTCGTCCACTGTGAGCCGCACGGCATCTTCAATTGACATTTCTTTCGCATAATTTCTGACGCGGTCTACATAGATACAATATTCCTTCAGCGTTTTGCACTTTTCAAGGAGTTCCTTATTGTGCCCCAGATTAATGTTGAGCATCAATACCTTCAACTCTAATTCGGGCTCATTGTTATTACTTTTGAATGAATCCGAAAGCTTTAGTATCTTACGTTCCGGCTGTAAAGAAGTGCCGTTATAAAAGACGACAAATCGGGGAGCCGGAATCCGGATCAATTTCGAGGAATAAATAGACTCTCTGCGCACATATTTTTCCAATTGCCGCGAAACATAAATCAAATCCCTTAAAGGCATATTCGGATTGAAGGAGGATTGCTGTTCATAAAGACTCAAAACAGAATCCAGAAGAAAAGAAACATCGTTTTTAACATTCATGAAAATCGCGTTTTCCAGCGTGCAGACTTCCAGATCTTCCGGATTATTGTAAGTTGTTTCATTTAGTGCATTGTAGAGTTGCAATAACTCCTTTTTATCCCGGTACAGCATTCGGAATACCGTATCCTTATACTCTCTTATTACTTTTACCTGTTCTGCCATAGGCCGCTCCTTTCTGAGACATAATGTCAGAAGCGGCCGCATTTTCAGTCGCTCCTGCCTGTTGTTGGGAATGTAAGCATAGAGTTTCTGAAATGAAATGCGAAGGTGTCTTGATGGTTTGTGACAGTCCGCATAAAAGAATATAGATAACAGATCGGATTCATAGAAATTTATGCTTGTTTTCAGATTAGCACGATTGCAGTGGATTTTCAAGATTTATCTTTCGGATATATTTTATAGCTATTGATCTTTGGGGCGTCAAAATCAAGCAGTTTAGCGGTTTGAAGCTGACCGGAATTGAGAGAGGGCCTGCAACACTCTCCGGAAGAAAACTGATGCCGTCAAACTCGAACAGGTAAGGTATCAGCTTGGTGCTGTTGTCAATTTCAAAGCCGAATTGATAATGCGGTGGAAATAGCGCTGGTGGCGGTGAACTGGGCAATAAACAGCGAACTTGCTGTTCCGGTAAAGTCTGGAAACAATGGATTATGTCATTGTTGCATATGGGGATGAAGAGGCCATTGGCTGTGCTGCGCTGCGGGAGTATTCCAAAGAAAGTATTGAGGTAAAGAGGGGCTTGGTTCAGGAAGACTGCAAGGGAAAAAATGTTGGTGAGAAACTGATTGGTCTGGCGGAGATACTGGATGATGGAGAAGTAAATGCCTATATCCATAATTTGCTGGTTTGTCCGACATATCAGAATCAGGGGGCTCATATGGTTGAAATGATAAAGCAGAAATATAGAAATTATTTGTATATAGTTTTGATTTGTGAAAAAAAGGATACAGTTCCGTTTTATGCGCGCAATGGTTTTTCGACGGCAACAGATGCAACACCGTTGCAGATCAGGACACTGTAATTGGCAAGATGTCTGCACCGTGTAATATGTACTCACTTCCAAAATCGAGTTACATATTCAGATGCTTTCTGGAACGGAATAGAAAATTTTTCGGATATTTTCAGGATGGTATCTTCTTTGGAAAAGCCGAGTTCTGCATAAGTTGAAATCAGAACGTTGATGACTTCTTCAATTCCGGTATTTCTGCCGATTGTCTCACCCTCAGCTTTTCCGAGATTGTATTCATCTTCGCGGATTTTTTTCATTTCAATTTCTTCGTTATATTCAAAAATCGACATGGCTATAACCTCCGCTTTCTGCGCTGCTAAAAAGTCGGAAAGAATTCCGTCCCGGATGCACTCGTCCACTGTGAGCCGCACGGCATCTTCAATTGACATTTCTTTCGCATAATTTCTGACGCGGTCTACATAGATACAATATTCCTTCAGCGTTTTGCACTTTTCAAGGAGTTCCTTATTGTGCCCCAGATTAATGTTGAGCATCAATACCTTCAACTCTAATTCGGGCTCATTGTTATTACTTTTGAATGAATCCGAAAGCTTTAGTATCTTACGTTCCGGCTGTAAAGAAGTGCCGTTATAAAAGACGACAAATCGGGGAGCCGGAATCCGGATCAATTTCGAGGAATAAATAGACTCTCTGCGCACATATTTTTCCAATTGCCGCGAAACATAAATCAAATCCCTTAAAGGCATATTCGGATTGAAGGAGGATTGCTGTTCATAAAGACTCAAAACAGAATCCAGAAGAAAAGAAACATCGTTTTTAACATTCATGAAAATCGCGTTTTCCAGCGTGCAGACTTCCAGATCTTCCGGATTATTGTAAGTTGTTTCATTTAGTGCATTGTAGAGTTGCAATAACTCCTTTTTATCCCGGTACAGCATTCGGAATACCGTATCCTTATACTCTCTTATTACTTTTACCTGTTCTGCCATAGGCCGCTCCTTTCTGAGACATAATGTCAGAAGCGGCCGCATTTTCAGTCGCTCCTGCCTGTTGTTGGGAATGTAAGCATAGAGTTTCTGAAATGAAATGCGAAGGAGTCCTGGTATTTGTGACTGTCCGCATAAAAGAATATAGATAACAGATCGGATTCAAAGAAATTTTATGCTTGTTTTCAACTTAGCATGATTTCAACTGTTTTTCAATAGTCAAATTGGAAATTCTTCAAGGGCACAAATTGGAAACTCTTCCGGGATGCCGGGATAAACGAATCAATCCGTGTTGAGCCTGGAATTCACAGAAAGCGGGTCGCCGATTTCGCAAAAAGGGATTACCGGCGGCTGGCTTGGCTGATGTGTGCCGATGTGTTTTTCCATCCATACCATATTGTACCAGCGGTTGAATTTGTAACCGCACTGATGGAATTCCCCCACCAGCCGGTAACCGAGGCGGCGATGAAAGCCGACGCTGTCTTTGGTGAGATATTCGTCTTCTGTTTCCGGATAAGCGATACAGGCATTTAAGTTCACAATATTTTGCCGGGCCAGAATTTTTTCCAGAGCATCATACAGAAGCCTGCCGGTGCCTTTTCCCCGGCGGTTTTGATCTACGTAAATGGAAGTTTCGACAGCCCAGTCGTATGCGGCTCTTTCATGAAAGGGAGCTGCATACGCGTACCCCAGAATTTTGCCGTTTTGTACGGCAGCCAGCCAGGGATACTTTTGTAATGTGCGGCAGATTCTTTTTTCAAATTCCTGTATGGAAGGTACGTCATATTCGAAGGTAATTGCGGTATGCAAAACGTATGGCGCGTAAATGGAAAGCAGCGCCTCTGCATCCTGCCCTTCTGCAATTCTTATATATATTTGTTCGTGATTTTCGTTATTGTTCATATTTCTCACGACGAATTCTCCTTTATTGCGCAGAGATATATTTGAGCGCGTCTGACCGTTTCCAAAACATGTATTTTTATCTGATTATAGCGATGCGGACGGACAATTACAAGGAGCGGCAGGGAGATTTGGACCGCACATTTTAATTTTACGCAAAACTTCTGAAAATTTACAGAAATGCAATCATATTTATAAGATAATGATAATATCGGAAATTTATATACAAAACATCTCGTAAAAAAAGCACAAAAAAATAAATTTTTACTACAAAATTTGGGAGCAGAGTTGACGAATGCTATTTATTAATTATATACTTGTTGTGTATAATTATTAAATTTGTATATTGACACGGGTATAGCTTGGACAACAGGGTAAATTTATTGTGAGGGATATGTACATGAAGAAGAAAAGAACCGGATGGATCAGACAGGCGACGGCATGGATTATGGCCATGGCGCTTATCATAAACAGCTATTCTTTTAGCGGTATCGCCAAAGTTGTGCACGCAGAAGAAACGAACCAGAACGTGATTTCTGATGTTGCAGGTTCAGGAGAAAGTGACAGCGGACAAAATGGTCAGTCCGACAATGCGGCTTCCGGTTCGGAAGAGCATCCGGAAACGCCGGAAGGCAGCCAGGAAGCGCCGGAAAATGCAGGCGGCGGGCAGGAAAATCCATCCGGTAATCCCGAAAACGGCGGAGAAAGCCGGCCGGAAAGTTCGGAAGAAAATTCAGAGGGACAGCCGGGAAATGCCGGCGAAGGGACCGGCGCAATTCCTCCTTCAGAGCAGACGACCGAAAGCGGTGAGGAAGGTGAAAGTTGGGAAACAGTCCTGACAGAGGAAGATACGGAAGAAGAGACGACGGAAATGCAGGAGGAATTACTCCCGCCCGCCGGAATGATGACCGTTCTTTTGGGAGCGGACGAAGAACTGACGTTGCAGCAGCAGATTGATGCGGCTGAGGACGGCGTGGAAACGCTTGTACAGATGACGGAAGATTGCCGGGAGATTCTTACCATTCCGGACGGCAAGATCATCATTCTGGATTTGAACGGATATACCTTGAGTTCTGTAGGAGCATCCGGCGTGGAGAACGGTGAACAGGATGCGGTTACAGTTTCCGGCATGCTGACGCTCAGGGATGGAAGTCAGAGCGGCGGTATGCTGTCCGGAGAAGGACTTGATTCTTCCATGCGCGGCGTCGCGGTGTCCAGCGGCGGCAGCTTTGTTCTGGAATCTGGGACGATTGCCGGCTTTGCGGTCAGCGGCAACGGCGGCGGCGTATATGTGGAAAACGGCGGCAGCTTTGAAATGCAGGGGGGAACGATAGAGAACAACAAAGCCGGCAGATATGGCGGCGGTATTTTTATGTATAACGGCAGCGCAGGCGTTTTTGAGAACGGCACGGTGCAGAATAATGAGGCGCAAAACGGCGGCGGTCTGGCGATTCATACACTCAGTACGGATGTTTCAGGCTTTCGGTCTGAAAATTTCGTAATACGGGGAAATCTGGCTTCGGTAAACGGCGGAGGCATTTATCTGGCGTCAATGGGAACCCGGGCCGTGATCGGTTCCTGTACGGTGGAAGAAAATGAGGCCGCGCAAAACGGCGGAGGCATTTATCTGGCACAGAGCGGAACCTGTGTGATAGATGGCGCGGCCATTTTGAAAAATACCAGCCGGGGAAGCGGCGGCGGTCTGTGTTTCGCGGCAACAGGCAGCGCCTGTGAGATTGTGCGCGGTACGATAGGGGAAAACAGAAGCGACAGTCTGGGCGGCGGCATTTCCTTTGCATTGGGCAGTCAGGTGGTGATGAGCGGCGGCGAGATCAGGGGGAATATTGCAGGCGCGGGCGGCGGTATTCATTTGCTCACCAATACCACGTACAGAAGCAGCTTTCAAATGTCCGGCGGACGGATCGGTGAAAACATGACAGAGGACAGCGGTTCGCTGGGAGGCGGCATCTATGTGAACGGAAGCTATGCGCAGATCACAATGCTGGGGGACGCTGTCATCGAAGAGAACAGCGCGGTCGGGAACGGCGGCGGCATCTATATGTATACCTATAATACGTTTACCATGGAAGGCGGCACGCTTTGTAAAAACAGTGCACAGGGACACGGCGGCGGTATATTTCTGCATGATGGCGGAAAAATGACCATGAGCGGCGGTGAGATTGGCGAGAACATGAGCGGCGGAAACGGGGGAGGAATTTATGGTTCCCGTACAGCCATTACGGTCAGCAATGCGGTCATTTCGGACAACCGGTCGTCAGGTTCCGGCGGCGGAATTTTCAGCAGTCTTGGCGTCGTAACGCTGGGAGAAGAGACTCAGATTTGCCGGAATGAGGCGACAACAAGCGGCGGCGGAATTTATGATGGAAATGGTACTGTAAATCTCCGGGGAAATGTGCAGGTTTTTGAGAATACGACTGGGGGAAATGGCGGGGGCGTATGGGCGACGACCCTAAACATGGAGAGTGGGATTATACGGGATAACCGGGCAAAAGAAGGCGCTGGTTTGGCAACATGCGGCGGCACGATTTCCGGTGGGGAGATTCTGCGCAACGATGCGACGGCAGGCTCTGGCGGAGGAATTTTTAATGTACTAGGCACATTGAGTATTGCAGATGTATATATCGCGGAGAATACAGCCGCAGAAAACGGCGGCGGTATCTACATTGGGCGCGGCGGCGTGGAAATGGACGGAGGAATTATCACAAAAAACACGGCCAATGCGGGCGGCGGCGTGATGGGGTCTCAGTTGATGAACGGATTCTGGCAAAACGGCGGCCTGTTATATGGCAATACTGCCAGGATAAAGAACGGCGGTTCGGATTTCTGTTTCACAAAGGTATCTACGAAAAATGAGGTTTTTTTAAGGCCGGCCAATGAAGTTGAGATCGATGGAATCAGCCGGGGAAACGCCTGGTATTTTGAAAATGAGAAAACTTATGTAACCGATACGGCGGTGGAATACGACGGCAGTACGGCTGCGGGAACTTATAGTTATACCTTCCTGCCGGGAGGCCGGGACGACGCGGTGGCCTCTGTGGATGGAACGACATATGCTTCTGTGCAGGAGGCGGTGGACAGCCTGAGAGGGGATTTTTCCGGCAAAACGGTTCTGATGTTGCAGGACAGCCGGGAAAACGTGGTGATTCCTGAGAATACAAAAGTGAGTCTGGATTTGAACGGTCATATTCTGCGCGGTCAGGGAAGCAGCGTGCTCACGGTGGAGGAGACGGCGGAACTGACGATTCTCGATGCAACAGAGGAGAAAAACGGACAAATCACAGGGGGAGTCGGCTCGGCAAATCCTTATAGTTCCGGCACGGAAACCGTGGGCGGCGGTCTTTTCGTAAAAGGAACAGCGGCGCTGGAGAGCGGAACGATAGTCAATAACAGGGCAGACTATGGCGGGGGCGTTTATGTCGGCGGCTCCGGTGTTTTTATGCTGCGTAAAGACGGCGTCATTACGCAGAACACGGGGGAAGGCGTTTGTGTCAATTATAATGAAGGAGAAGGCGGAGCGGGCAGCTTTTTGATGACCGGCGGCGAAATATCCGAAAATACCGGCGGCGTTTTGATGGGTGCGGCAAATGCAGTGTTTACGATGGACGAGGGCGCGGACGGAAACAGCGGCCTGATTACGGCAAATACGAGAAGCAATAACGCTTACGGCGGCGGCGTTCTTCTTTATGGGGGAACGATGCGCCTAAAGGCGGGGGCGATTACCGGTAACCAGTCGACATATGGGGGCGGAATTTATATCGGAAGAACGGAAGCCGCCGATTTTTACATGAGCGGCGGTCTGATCGCGGAGAATACGGCAAATGCGGGAGGCGGTATTTATGTCCTGAAGGAGAGCGGCTGCACGTTTGAGATATCAGGAGGAAGCATTACGCATAATATGGCGGAGATCGGCGAAGGCGGCGGTATTTATTTTGCGAATTCTACCGCCCAGTTGCAGAGGAACGCCGTGATTGGCGGTCTGGTATATGACAATAAAAGCGCCGGACTGGCAAGGGATATTTTTGTGGGCAATTTGTATCAGATAAATATCCTGAAAGCGGCGGATATGGGACTGGAGGACTATGATTGCTGGTATGAGGCGGGCGCTGCCGAATACCTGACAGAAGAAATTGTAAAAACACAAAACAGGGTCTTTTATCTGACGGCTGCCCAAAATCCTTTCGCGGCAGATGGGGCTGCCAGAATCGGCGATACCTATTATGAAACGATACAGAAGGCGGTGGATGCGGCCGGACAGGGCGATATCATTTATTTATTAAAGGATCATACAGAAAGCGTTATCGTGGAAAAGGATATCATTTTTGATATGAACGGCTATACCCTGACGGGAAGCGGAACGAATATTTTCCGGGTTTTGTCCGGAAGTCTGACTCTGCGGGATACACAGGATCAGCCGGATGCGAAGCCGGATTCAGAAGGCGGCGTTCTGACCATGCAGGCGGGGAAGAGCAGCGGACGGGCGGTATATGTGAGCAGCGGCGGGGCGTTTTCAATGGAGAGCGGCACGCTGACCGGTTTTAAAGGAGTGGAGTATGGGGGCGCGGTTTGTCTGGAAGCGAATACCAGTTTTACTATGAGCGGCGGTTCCATCGAATATAACGAGGCTTCTTTTGGAGGAGCCGTGGCGAGCAGAAATATTGGCGCAGCGGGACCGGTGACGGTACATATGTCAGGCGGTGTCGTGAAGGAAAATTATGCGAAATACGGCGGCGGGTTCTGGCTGCAATTCACAAGAACCGGGGTTGAAAATGTGCTGGAGTTTACAGGCGGGGAACTTGCAAATAATGAAGCAACTGGACACGGAGGCGCGATATATGTCGAGGCGGCGGCTTCGGAAGCGGATCAATCCTGTCTGACGCTGGGCGGCAAAGGTACGACAATGCTGATTTCGGGCAATAAAGCGGGAATTTACGGCGGCGGTATTTTCACCACACAGGTTGGCCGGGTGAACCTCATGGATGGGGTGGAGATGGCTGAAAATACCGCGTCTTATTATGGAGGCGCATATATCTATAATGATTTGAATACGGGCAAAACTGTTGAGATGACAGGCGGAATTATTCGGGGAAACCGGGCTACAGTGGGAAACGGCGGCGGCGCACTTTTCAGAAATATTGTTCACATATCTGGCGGGGAAATTTATGAAAATGCGGCGGCGGCAAGCGGCGGCGGTCTGGTCATCGACGGCAGTGAAGTAGTCATAAGCGGAGACACCGTCATTCGCAACAATACTGCGGCAAGCGGAGCAGGTCTCAGCGTGGCGGCCGCACAGAGTTTTGTGATGGAAGAAAATCCGGAAATCCGTGAAAATAAAGCGTCCGGCAATGGCGGCGGTCTGTTGCTGAATTCCTGCGCCGAAGTGTGCATCAGTGGCGGAATAATTGAAAATAACAGCGCGGGCAGCTATGGCGGCGGACTCGGTTTTGCGTTGGCGGCGGTGCTTCCGGACGTGGCGCTGGAAGGCGTGCAGATCAGAAATAACGCTGCAGAGGCAGGCGGCGGTATCTATATAAATCCGACAAAAGCGGCGTCTGTGGAGATAAAAAATTCCACGGTTATTGCAGGAAATACAACGGATGGCCCGGGCGGCGGCTTATATAATCGCGGGAGCACGGTAAAGCTTTCCGGCGGGGAGATCTGCGATAATATTTCGGCATCGTACGGAGGCGGCGTTTATCTGCTGACGGGAGAATTCCGGATGGAAGGCGGAACCATTCAGGATAATACCGCCTTTCATGCTACGGGCGGAGGCGGCGGTATTTATGCGGGAAACCTTGCAGAAATCGATATATCCGGCGGCAGTATCTGCGGAAACAAGGCTGTCAACGGCGGGGGTATTTTCAGCACTACCAGTTCCACGATCAATATGTCCGGCGGCAGTATGGTGCAAAATACAGCGACAGCGAGCGGAGGCGGCGTCTATCTTCAGAATGAGGCGCTGAAGATGACCATGACAGGAGGCGTCATCAGCAACAATACGGCGGGAAGCTATGGCGGCGGCATTTATATGGGGCTGAACCGTACCAGCCTGGCGCTGAAAAAAGACGCGGAAAGCGGAAAAACGGGACAACTGTATGATAACAGGGCGAAGGCGGGACAGGATATTTATGCGCTCGTATCAACGAGTGCTACCGCGGTAAACAGTCTGGAACTGATCGCCGCATCTGAAATGTTCGGCGCAGACGAGGGCAGGCAGGGGATCGGTTGGTATGATGAAAGCCAGAATACCGTCACCACCGGGGAGATCAGCTATGTGCCGAGAATCCTTCGCACTTATCCGCTGACGCTCCGGTACAAAACCAGCGGAAAAGCGGTGGCCCGGATTGCGGATCAGGACGGCGCGGTTCATGACTATGAAAGCGTACAGTCTGCGGCAGATGCAGTGAAAAACGGTGAAATCGCTCTGAAAGAGGGAGAAGTGCCGGTCATTGTGATGATCGATGATTCTGTGGAAAATGTGACGGTTCCCGGAGGCGTGGAGATGGTTCTGAATCTGAATGGTCATACGCTGCAGGGATCTTCGACGGCGATTACCTGCTATGGAAATCTGACCATTCGGGACGAAAAAACGGCGGACGGCACAGAAGGAATGGGAACCGGAACGATTACGGGTTATAACACAGCGCTTTACGGCGGCGGCGTGAAGGTGTGCTCCGGCGGCTATGTAAAGCTTGTGAGCGGACAAATCTCGGATTGCAGAACCCTGGGATCTTCTACCACGGCATATGGCGGGGCCGGCGTCTGCATAGACAACGGCACCTTTGAAATGGCGGGAGGCAGCATCAATCACTGTATAGGCTATACCGGGACTGCGGTCTTTGTCAGGGGCGGCGCCGGCGTCTTTCTGATGAACGGAGGCGTGATCGAAAACAACACGGGTTCTTATATCGGAACCGTTTATGTGGAAAGCGGAACGATGCGGATGACAGGCGGAGAAATCCGGGATAACAATGCGGCCTATGGCGGTGCGGTATCCATGGCGTCCGGCAAGACGATTATCAGTGGCGGCGCGCTGCGCAACAATACGGCGACCACAAACGGCGGCGCGCTTCGGCTGGCCGGGGGTACCATGCAGCTTTCCGATGTGGAAATCAGCGGCAATACCGTAACGGGTGCGAAGAACACGAATCTTATCCAGGCCGCAGGGGGCGGCATCTATCAGGGCGGCGGCACGCTCAATATTTATGAGGGAACCATTATAAAAGGAAATGAGGCCGGACGGGGCGGCGGCATTTATCAGTACAGCGGAACAGCCAGGATGATCGGCGGTGTTGTGCAGGATAATGACGCCCTGCTGGGAGGCGGTATCGCGCAGAATCCCCGCTCGACGGCGAGTTTTACGGTTTCCGGCGGCGCGGTATACGGAAACTGCGCCAATGAAAACGCCAGCGGCAACGATATTTATTCCGCATATGAGGGAACGGACAGCTATCCGGGAACGAATGTGAGCAATGTGCCCAGGATGACGCTGCCTGCGGCTGTCAAAATGGGAAACCGTGCCTATAATGTCTGGAAGGACGATACCTATGAAGGAACCATCCGGGTCGGTGAGACGTTGCTTGACGGCGAATACGTGACCGGACAGATTATAGAGGCTTATGGTCTGCAGCTTACGGCGGCAAAATACGCGCTGACCGTGCCGGATGATGGCAGCAGCAATCTTTCCGTTCTGGAAGTGACGATTCAGGGAACCGGAGGCGGCAGTCTGACGGACGGCCAGTTGGACGGGACGTCAATATGGGATAGCTGCAAGGGGCAGGAAAAAACAGCCGACGATTTCCTGACAGAGGGAAAAGCAAAAGAATCTGATAAAACTTATCTCTATAATGGAGAAGAATACAACTATATCGAATATGACGGAAAACTTTATGAACGCGCCCAGGCGGTGGAATGGAGTCCGGGAGACGACAGCGGAGCGGCCAACGGTATTGTTCGTACCTATGATCTTGTTACTTATAAACTGCATAGCGCGGTAAATTATAGCGGTGAGGAACCGGACGGAGAAGAAGCGGCGGATGGCGAGGTTTGTCTGTACGTGGAAGCGCTTCTGCCCTGTGACAGCGTGGAAGCGGAGTTTGTGCCCTCTGCCAGCAAAATGGATGATTATGAGATCCGCGAGATCATGCAGGACGGAAAAATCATGCAGAAGCTGACCGGTTATTGGAAAGTGGCTGCACAGCCCGGAAATTATGAAAGGGATATTGATATCCGGGTGAAGGGGATGGAAAATGGGGAAACCATGAAGCCCGTGTTTCGTTCCTGGATCGGAGAAAATGCGGAAAATGCCGCTGATCCGGCGCAGTGCAGCGCCAGAACTCTCACCGTGTCTGCAGCGCCCCGTTACAACGTCGTGCTGCTGCGAAATTCGGAACTTGCCTATACCGGTTATTTTGATCTTGCGAGCGGACAGGAAGCGAGCGGGGAGGAAGGCGGCGAAAATGTGATTTACGGCACGATGCTGGGTTACGGTATTACGCTGGAATTGTATAACAACAGCAGCGGGAAGGGAATGAAGGGAATCGAACTCCCGAAGGGAGATATTGAATTTGACGTGACGCTGAGCGGTTCCCTATATATGAACGGAACGCAGATCACGGATGAAAACGGCGAACCGGTATTCTCCGCGCCTTATGTATGGGCCTATAAGGAGAACGAGAATACTTCTTACGGCGCCAATATCGGGAATACGGCCTATGATTTCCGTATGAACTGGAACGACGTGGATGATGTGGAAAAAACCACCCAATACGCTTATGACGCGGCTCCTTTTAACAGCGGTGATAATGCTTATAGCTGCTATAGCGGCGGTGTGTGGAGCGCCTCTGCGCTGCCGGCGGGGGCTGAGGATACCCGGATGACCATGCACTTTACTGTTTCCGGCTATTCCTTTGATTTTACCGGATCGGCCGCGCCCAGTCAGGCTTCGGATAAAGTGGCCAATGCGCTGTTTTCACCGGCGCAGATTAAGCCTTTTTCGGCGGGGTATGTGCAGGTGATTTTCCCTGTTGATTCGGAACTTGCCGGAGAACAGACCGGATTTCTGGAAATAAACATGGACAGCATGGTGTCGGATCTGAAGGCATCCGGTATGTCCGGACAGGCTCCGGAGAGCACGGAAGACGGCATGGATGTGATGCAGGAATATTTCGGGTATGAGACATACCGGGAGCATGCGGTAAATGAAATGCAGTATGCGGATAACTATTTGAAATTCACGACAGGGCTTTATATCAGGCGCGGCGGCAACGGAGATGTGCTGCAAAAGACGAATTATTTCAATAAAGCGGATAATACGGCTCTTTCAAAGGACAGCGGAACCGGTTCGACGCCGATCCAATCCCAGGTATATATCGGCGCCACGGTGAGTTATGGCAGCGAACAATTCGATACTTTGGATGAAACGAACAAACATTATAATGAGAATTACAATCCGCAGAAGGATAACCAACTGGAATATAATTATCTGACGGCGTTCAATCTGTTGCAGAAATTTGATGCGGATGCTTATAAGCCTGTTTATACGGATCCTGTGGTGGATAAAATGTTTGAACTGGGAAGTCAGTCCAATGTGATAAATGGCGGGGCATTCCGTATTACCACCACGGAAACGAAAACCACGTGGGACAGCACGTCTCCTTATACGACGGAGAGTTATAAGCTGACGATCCTCTATGCGGCCAAAACGGACGGTACGAACTGGGCGAAAGGAGAGGCCAGGCAGCAACTGGGCGGCGAGGCGGATATGGACGCCCATAAGGAGGAGGATCTGGTTTATTTTACCAGCTTACAGGAGTTGGAGAACTATTTTGGGTATGATGAAAACGGTGAGCCGCTGGGAAGATGCGTGGGAATTCTTTATGAATTCCGCGATTGCTGTATCCGCACCGGAAGAAGCGTTTCCGCAAACGCTAAAATGCAGGTGACGGATGAATTTGAGCGGACAGGCGGCACCTATTGTACCACCAATGACGTCCGGGGCTGGTCCACATACCGGCCGACCTTCAAGCAGTATTACAGCGCAAACGGCAATAAGATTCCGTCGGATATTTTGTACCAGCGTTCCTGGCTGGAAATAACCGGGGAAAACCGGAACGGCGTAACCTCATATGGCGCCGGAAACGGAGAACTTCCCGGAAATTACAGAAACGGAGGACTGGATGCAACGCTGATCGGTCAGTATATCGAATATTACGAAGACGGCTATGTGAAGACGGAATATGAAAAGGGAAATAAAGTAAACGGTACGCATACAGGATGGTACGCCGGAAACACGCTTCTGCTTTATACCCTGACCAGCGAAATCAGCATTCAGAATACGGATATTCTGGAAGGCTCCAATCGTCCGAAAGAATATTACAATGTCAGCAGGGGCGAGCGGACGGCAAACTTTGCGATTCAGCCCAGACTCTGGATCGCCAGCGAGGCCAAGGACCATGAACTGGTTTCCAACGGATCTCAGGCGACGGATGTGGAAATCCGGCTGGAATTGCCGGCGGGACTGCATTACTGGCCCGGAAGTATCAGTTTTGCTTACGGAGCGGAAGGATGCGAATATGAGGACGGGGATCTTTCCTGGGATGTGATTGTGGAGAGCGAACCGGACGACGAAACGGATAACAGCAAAGGGACGGTGCTCATCCTGCGGACTACGGTGTCGGATATTGAAAAAGGACTTCCGGATATTCATTATACCTGTACCATCGGAACGCCGGGCATTGCGGAGGAACTGGATGTAAAAAGCAATACGGCTCTTGTGACAAAGGTAGGAATCAGCACGGTCTATGAGGAAAGGAATCAACTGGCGGCGTCGTCGAAGACGGCGCAGGTGGCGATTACGCCCATCAGAGAGCGGGATGAAAATATTTATAAAACGGTGGACAGGACGTTGGTGGAACTGGGGGATGACCTGGTATATTATTTGCACTATATAAACCACTCGTTAGATCCAACCGATATCGAACTGTGCGATGTGCTTCCGTATAACGGAGACGGCAGAAACACGGAGTTTGGCGGGGCTTATCGTGTGACCGGACTGGAACTCGAGTTTGAGGATGAGGAAAGCTATTTGAGTTTTACCGACCAGGCGGGCAACGGCGTTTTGAAGTATCGGGATGGTATTGCGTATACCAGCGACAGCGCCGGTCAGAAGAAAGTGCTGGATGATGCGAAGAATTCCGGAGAGGGATGGAGTAAAATTGGCGTTTTGGAGACGGTTCCCGGCGACGAATCGGCGCAGAAGAAGTGGATTGTGCGATTTGATCCGGAGGCGGTTTCCATAGAACAAAAGGCAAAGTCGGATACGGCCAATGCGCTGTATGCAGTCATACCGCAGATAGCGGCGAACAGATCTGTGGTGATGAAGGTGGTGCTGTCTCCCATGGGAACGGATAACCGGTTGCTGAAGGATATAGACAATAAGAGTGTGCAGTCCGGGGATAACAGCTACTGGAATAACTTTTTCTACCGGCCGTATACATCGGAACAAAATACAATCGCGGCTGTAACCAGCAGTTCTGTGTTTATCAAAACCGTGTCCCGTTCGATCAGCGGTATTGTCTGGATGGACCGGGATAAGGACGGCAATTATGTGGCGGGAACGACATCCTATGAGAGCGTGGATCAGCCCCTTGGCGGTATCGACGTTTACCTGTACAGCATGGATGCGCCGGACGGCGGGTACATCACGGATAACGGTGATGGAACCTGGACGCAGGATGGCGTTACGCTGGGCGCAAAAACGATAGAGGGCGTGATTTACTATCCCGTGGCGGATGTGCTGGGGAATCTGGTTGGCAATATTATCACGAAAGAAGATGGAAGATACAGCTTTGACAATCTGGCTGCAGGCAATTACTACGTGATATTCCAGGATGATGGCGGCGACTATCAGGCGTTTTCCGAACCTGAAAAGCCGTTGCCTTTTGAAAAACTCAGCGTGACGCCGGTGCGCTATAGCGGTATGGAAAGGCTGATCGGAGGGGAAACGGATAAAGCCTGGCCGTTGTATTTAAATGAAGATGGTTCCATGGCGGAAGATTCCCAGGCGGGAGCGGCGTCCCTGTCAGGCGCGGTGATCGATGTGAGGCGCAGGGGAATCCAGCTTCCCGGTTTGGAAGAGATTCAGCTTGGACACTATATCAGTAATCATTGGAACTGCGGTCTGTATTATACGGATCTGGAAGTGGAAAAGCAATGGCTCGGGACGAGAAATGTGCCGGAAGGGGCGAAAGTGGATTTACTCCTCGAAGCGCAGATCAAAACCGACGACGGCATTGTGAAATCCGCATGGCAGGAAGGGGTCTATTGCTTTGAGCAGACGGCGGACGGCGTCACCGCTTTGAAGGACGGTTATGCGCTGGAAAAGGATGCGTACACCATAACGTCTCTGCCGGATGAACTGACCGTAAACTGGACGCTCAATCGCCGGTATTTGCAGGCGGAAGGAGCCGGCGGCGAAATCTGTTACAACCTGTCGGAATCCGCGGCGATCGTAAAGAACGGCGTGACCGGACCGCTGAACGGCTATATCATGAAGGTGGAGCAGGAAGACAGCGTCAACGGAGAGGTGAGCCTGCAGGCTCAAAATACAGGTCTGCTTTACAACCTGCGGTTGAGGAAGGAGAGCATGACGGACCAGAATCCCGTGGTGCCGAATGCGCAGTTTACAATTTATAAGGACAGCGGATGTACGGAAAAACTGGCCGTATCCTGCTTTGAAAACGATCAGGTGAGCGGCACAGACGGATATGCGGTTTTTGAGAACCTGGAAGCGGGGACGTATTACATAAAAGAAACGAAAGCGCCCACCGGCTATCGCCTGAACAGGGGAATTTTTGAGGTCACCGTTTTCTATCAGGCGGCGGCCGGCGGACAGGCGAGCGCAGTGCCCCAGGTGACGGTGAAGCAGATCACAGATGAGACGACCGGAAAGGCTCTGTCTGAAAGCGAACAAATTCCGGTGCATTACACGGTGACGCCTGATCCAAAGACAGTAGATCCGGCAGAACCGCCTGCCGTTTACAGCATAGAGTTTACGGTGAGGGACGAGTGTATTTACGAACTGCCCAAAACCGGAGGACTGGGAGTTTTATGGAATATGCTGGCGGGCATGGCGTTGCTGGCAACAGGCTTCTGGCTGTTTGGCAATAAAAAGAAATATTTTCAATAAATTCCATAGGGGAAAGGGAACAGAGAAAACAGCCGGACGTCCGGCCACACAAAAGAAAGGGAAAATGACATGAAAAAAATGTGGAAAAAAGTAATATCCTTTGCGGCGGCGGCAACGCTGCTGCTGGGAATGACCAAAACCGCCCAGGCGGCGGCGCTTACGACTTCAGGCACGGCGCCGGATCCGGCAAAGCCGGCTTATGAAACGGTGACCAGCGCCGCCGGGGTGACGATCAGCAACGTAAAGAACATTCCTGAAAAATCGGAAGGCGTGGAAGAGGACATAAGCTTTACAACTTATCAGGTCGTTTATGCGGTATACGACAAAGACGCCAATGCGCTGGAATACCATCTGACGGATTGGGCCAGGAGCGCGCTGGTAGACGGGCAGGCGGCGCCGGAGAGCGGGAAGTATGCAACGGAAGAGGCTGCCTTAGAGGCCTTAAGCGGGATTACCACCACGGGAAAGACGGATGCACAAAGCGCCGAAGCGGCGTTGGAGAGCAGCGGCATTGTAAATCTTCTGGCCGCATATGCGGACAAGGTCGTTTATAACGCCGCGTGGACAAGACAGGACGATACCGCGACAGCTTCCCTGCCTGTGGGATCCTATCTGGTTATGCCGGTCTGTAACGGAATGTCCTTTTTGAACATGCTGGTGAGCGTGGACGTTTCCGGTACGGAGAAAACAGGGACCGGCGATTGGGAACTGACGGCTCACAATGCAAGCTTAAAAGGCCGGCCGCTGGATATTGATAAGAAGATCGTACAGACAGCGGCGGACGGATCGGAGATTTTGGCGGATACCGAATCCGCAGGAATCGGCGATACGGTAAACTATAAGATTACGGCTGATGTACCGAGGTTTCCCGCTAACGCTGTAAAAACAACCTTTAAGGTAGTTGATACGCCTGTAAATCTGAGCATTGATACGGCATCGGTGGCTGTAAAGGGCGTCAAAGCGGACGGCACAAAAGAAAATCTGGTGAAGGATAGCGCATATGTTCTGAATCCGGCGGGCAGTGAGAGCGATCATAACAGCGGTAAGCTGGTGGTGGATTTTTCCGACTTCTATTTGAGCGGGTTTTATGATGCTGCTGCCGACAGCTATCCTTATGATTCTGTGGAAATCACTTACAGCGCAAAAGTGTTGCTCTCCGCGGAAATGGGAACGGATGAGAATAAGAATACCGCTGTGTTAGTGTACGACAAAGATCCTTATACGGAAAGCGATTATGAAATAGAGTCTCCTGTTCCGAAGGTATATACCTATGGACTTGTGCTCACAAAGCGGGCGGAGGCGACGGACAACGGGGACGGAACCGTGACGCCCGGCAAGACGCTGGCAAATGCGGAATTCCGGATTAAAAAAGTGAACGATGACGGGACGGAAAAGGAAGCGCTTTGGTGCGAATGGGATGCGGTAAATTCCATGTACGTGGTGTATGACGGAACAGCGGAACAGGAACCGGACGATCTTACGCAGAACCTGGCGACAGGTCAGGACGGAACCGTCACGATAAAAGGCCTGGATGCGGAGCGGAAATATGTGCTGGAAGAGGTAAAAGCGCCCTCCGGTTATTCCTTAAATAAGGACAGGATAAGCATTGTGATCCATGCGCAGAAAAACGGCGAGGCAGTAAAGGAAATCCAGAGCGTGGACAGCTTTGATAAGGATGGTAACAAGCTGACGGCAGATTCCGAGTATAGCTGGAGCGCGGCGGGAATCAGCGCCGATCATAGCGCAATGGTATCCTTAAGCCTTACGGATACCCGTCTGTTCTCCCTGCCTGCAACCGGCGGTCTGGGAATCGTTTTGTTCACCATCGGCGGAGCCGGACTTCTGTTGCTTGCGGCGGTGCTGCTCCTATATGGGAAAAAGCGCTTTTTTCCCGAAACAAAGTGACGGAAAGTGAAGGCAGATGAAGAAGCTGATATATTATCTGCTCATTATAGCCTTGATCGGTTCCGGCTCTGCGATTTTGTTTTATCCGGCCGTCAGCACAGCCTGGAACAAATATCGTGAAAAAAGACTGATCAACACCTATGAAGAAAACGTCCGGCAGATGGAGCAGGAGGATTTTCTGAAATATTGGGAGGATGCCAGGGCCTATAATGAGGGACAGGTGGAAAACATCATACCGGACGCTTTTGCCGCCGGGGAAAACGTGGTGGATGAAGTTTATGAGAGCCTGTTGAATTATGGGAACGATTCCATCATGGGATATGTGGAGATTCCGTGCATAGAGGTAAAACTGCCGATTTTCCATGGAACCGGGGAAGAGGCGCTGCTGCATGGAGCGGGCCATCTGGAGGGATCCTCCCTGCCAATCGGCGGAGAGGGGACGCATGCGATTCTGGCAGCCCATCGGGGACTGCCGTCGGCCATGCTGTTTACGGATCTGAATCTGGTGCAGGAGGGGGATTTGTTCTATATCTATGTGCTGGATGAGGTGCTGGCCTATGAGGTGGATCAGATCCTTGTGGTGGAGCCGGATGAGACTCAATCCTTAAATATCGTGCCGGGAAAGGATTATGTGACGCTTTTAACCTGTACGCCTTACGGCGTGAACAGTCATCGCCTGTTGGTGCGGGGACATAGAGTGGAATACAACGAAGAGGCTCATGAGGAAGAAAAGGCGCAGGTGCGCAGTTCTGTAGGAACAAACTACCTTTTGATTGCCTGTCTCGGATTCGGAGCGGTGATTGTAGCGGCCATTATTCTCTTCATGATTTCAGGAAGGAAGAAAATGAGATATTTCGTGATCGGGATATGCGCCATTTTCTGCCTGCTTGCGGGAAAAGGATTCACGGCGCTGGCGCAGGAAGGGCAGGAAGCGGGGCGTCTCACCATATCTTTTGAGAATCACGCGGAGTATGAAGCAACGTTTTGGGTATATGAGGCGGCAAGGCTGGAAAACGGACGATATACGCTGACGGAAGACTTTGCGGAACTGGCAGGCGGGATAGACTTTAATCAGGATTTTACGTCGCCGGAGAAACGCGACCAAATGGAGATCCGGGAGTTAAAGGAAATCATAGAAAAGCTGTCGGAACATGTGAAAGAAAAGAAACTGGAACCTGATGCGGAACTTGCGGTAAAGGGAACGGCCGCCCTTTCGCTGAAGGAAGAGGGAATTTATCTGCTGATCCCCCTTGAGAATGACAGACTGCAGATAGAAGCCTTTTTAGCGCAGGTGCCCGCCTGGGAGGAAGGAACCAAAGACGGAGAAAACAAGGATGTATGGAACCGGAATGTGGAGGCGCATCCGAAGGTGATACCAAAAGAAGAGGAATCTGACCCGCCGGAAAAGACGACGGAAGCAGAAACGGCAGAGGAGCCGGAAAGCAAATCCGAAACGGAAAGCGTTCCGGCAGACCGGGAGCCGGGCGGTTTTTGGCCCGGCATAAGGACCGGGGATGAGGCCGGGGCCCGCATCATAAGCCTTGCGCTGCTGGCGGCGGCGATGCTGCTTATCATTTTGTATGTGGGATTGAGTCGCAGGAGAAAAGGAAAAGAAAAGCAATAAACGGTTGGAAAGAGCCCATGTGGAACGTTTTCACATGGGCTTTTTTGCAGACAGAAATTTGGGAACCCCCGTTTTTGCAGACAGGATCGGATTTAGGCGGTTGACACTCCTTTGAAAGCAAACTATAATTTTTTTACAATGAGGGAGTCAAAAAGTATGGATCAGCGAAAATGGGACAAACAAAAAATGACGGCTATATTGGGGGCGGGATTTCTGCTGCGCCTTTTTTATGTGCTGTTTTCCACGATATATGACAGGCAGTATGACATCGGCATGATCGATCTGGACGCCGGGCGTACGGTGACGGGCGGGCATCTCGCCTATATTCAGTATTTGTATGAGAACTGGCGGCTGCCGGACTTTGATCCGACCACGGTCTATCAGTTCAATCATCCGCCGCTACATCATTATCTCTGCGCAGTCTGGATGAAATTCTGTTCGTTTTTCATTCACAACACGGACGTGCTGGAGGAGTCCATTCAGGTCGTCCCTTTTGTGTGTTCTTTGCTCATTCTGCTGGTGCTGTTAAAAATTCTGCGCTGTCTTGAACTGCGGGAACAGACGGTACGCTTTCTCATGGTGTTGTTTTGTTTTCATCCGGCGCTGGTGCTATTGTCCGGCAGTGTGAATAATGACTGCATGAGCCTGCTTTTTACGCTGCTTTGCGTCTATACGACGATCCGGTGGAGCCGGACGCAGAGGATGAGGGATATCATTTTCGTTGCGCTGTCGGTTTCTCTGGGAATGCTGACGAAGCAGAACGTGGCGGAAATGGCGTTTCCCATCGGAATGGTATTTTTGTATGTGCTGCAAAAAGAATGGAAAAAGAGCGGTTTTCCCAAAAAGCTGATCGGTCAGTTCGCGGCCTTTGGCGCAGTTTCCGTTCCGCTGGGCATGAGTTTTTATGTGCGCAATATGATTTTGTATAAAATGCCGCTGGTATGGATTTATACGCTGCCGGAGGATTCCTGGCAGTATACGGGAAATGTGCCGGCGCTGAATCGTTTTCTGTGGCCGGTTCCTTCGGAAATGGCGGATAACCTGCTGCATTTTAAGATCGGATGCGGTTATAATGTCTGGATGCAGATCATCCGCACTTCCGTGCTGGGCGAATGGGACATGGCGAACGTGGGACGCAGCGTGAAGGCGCTGGCGGTGCTTTTGATGGTTGCCGGAGCCGTGCTGGCCGTCGCCGCTTTGATCGCCTTTTTGGATGTGTTTCTCACAGGACAAAAAAAATACCGGATCGATATGCCCTGCCGGATTCTGTTTGTCGCCGGTTATCTGGTGAATCTTCTTTTCTATCTGAAATTTGCGTATGATTATCCGCAGGAGTGCAGTATGCACTTTCGGTATATTGAGATTGAACTGCTGTTTCCGGCGGCGGCGCTGGGATTTTTGTGGCAGCGGACGCAGAAAAAGTGGGTAAAATACGGGCTGTCGGCGGTGTTGGCAGCATTTTGCGCGCTGAGCGCGGCAATGATAGCCGTGTGGTGTCTGGGGTGAACCGCACAGGGAGAAAACGAATATGTCTGTGAAAAATGGAAGAAAAGGAGCATACGGGCAGGTTGCCCTTGCCGCCCTGTGCGCGGCAGGGCTTTTTTCCGTTGTGTATCTGATGAAGGGTTTTTATCCTTTCGGGGACGGTTCGATCGTCATTACGGATCTGTATTCCCAGTACGTGCCGCTTTTGTACCGCTTTTATGATGTGGTGGCAGGGGAGAAGAATCTGTTTCTGGATTTTTCAGTATCAGGCGGGGCGAATCTGTATGCGGATACGATCAACGAGGTGCTCAATCCTTTTAACTATGTGCTGTTTTTGTTCGGCAGGGATATGCTTTACCAGGCGGTCAATGTGGTGCTGCTTTTGTATGCGGCGGCAGCGGCGGCGGCGGCGGATTTTTTTCTGTTGAAGATGTGGCCCGGACAGAAAAAATGGAATATGGTTCTGAGCCTGTGTTATGCGCTTTCCGGCTATCTGGTGTATAATTACCAGATCATCAAATGGATGTATTTCCCGGTGCTGTTTCCGCTGTTTGCGCTGGCCCTTGTCCGCCTGTTTAAAGAAAAAAAAGGCGCGGCTTATGCAATCCTGCTGGGGTATCAGCTTGTTCTGAGCATTCAATTGGGGTTTATGACCCTGCTGTTTGTGCTGTTTGGCAGCGGGATTTATTTTTATACCTGTGTGAAAAAGGAGGACAGAACGGCGCTGATGTGCCGGCTGGGCCTGTATACCCTTGCGGGGGTGCTGCTTTCGGGCGTTGTGCTGGCGCCGAATGTGCTGATTCTTCTGGATTCCTCCCGGGCGGGGGAAAATCTGTCCTATTGGGGCGTGATGAAGCGCCACGGCCTGGACGATCTGTTTGAGCGGCTGTTTCAGATCGGGCATCCGGTTCTGCTTTCCCTTTTTTTGTGGCAGACGGTGAAACAAAAAAAGCGGCGCAGAGGGGAAACGGCGGGAAAGAGGCAGGCGGGACAGCGGATATCCTTCGGGAAGGAAGCGAAATTTCTGATATTGCTGAACGGCTTTTTATGGCTGACCGTGCTGCTGGAACCGGCCAATCTGCTGTGGCACATGGGATCCTATGTGTGCTTTCCGGTGCGTTACGCCTACATGGCGCTGCTGAGCGAAGTCTGTCTGATCAAACGGATGACTGTCAGCGATGAAGAAGGGAAAAGGGAAGAAAGCGCTCCGGGAAAATCGGGGAAGACGATCAAAAGCGGCCTTTTGTGTGTGGTTGCCGTTGTTTTGTGTCTGGGAGCCATGTTTATGACACTGCAAAAGGAGACGGAGATCGTACAGGCTTTTTCTTCTCTGGCGATCAGCAAGGTGCCGGGAACGCTCGTCCTGGTTTTAGCGGTTCTGGGCGTGCTTTTCCTTGCGGGACTGTGCGCTTTGGCGGCGGGAAAATACAGAAGGCAGTGCGTGTTTGTGGTAACGGCGTTGTGCAGCGTCTGTCTGAACCTGTTTTTCTTTTTCCCCAAAGATTATGAGGTGCGCCTGGAAAATGAGGAGATATACGGGATTCTGACGCAGCAGGCCAAAGAACCCGAAAAGGATATACTGGACCGGGAGAAGGAAGAGCCGGGATTTCCCTTAAACGCCGCCCTGGTGAACAAAAAAAGTTCGCTGACCGGATACTTTCCGACTGCCAGCCGGGATTTTCAGAACGTGATGGAAAGGCTGGGGTATCTGGTTCCCTGGGTTGCCACCCAGTCCGTGGGCGGAACGAAAATTTCCGACGATCTTTTGTCCATGGGGGCGCTTTTGGAGAGGACGGCGGAGGAACTGAAGCTTTGCGGCGATACCGTGCTGGAATGTCAGGAAGAATTGTCTGTTTTGACTGCGGGGAAAAGCTATCTTACGCGCATTGCGGGAGACGAACTGAAGCAGGAAGCGGACGGAACGATTCGCGTGCGTGCGGACGGACGAAAAACGATCTATCTGGATCCGGGAATGACGGCGGATTGTTTTGATATCCGGGTGAACGGAGAACTGCTGGAAGTGCCGGAAGCGGCGTCGGCATTCAGTTCTCACAGGATCATAGAGGTGGGAACTTTTGAAAACTGCGAAGTCGCAATTCTGGTGGCAGAGAACAGAAGAATGGAAACGACGGCTTTTGCGGAACTGGGACTTTTGGACGCAGAGGGCTGGGAGCAGGCCGCAGAAGAGATGGGAGCGGCGGGACACGGCGCGCTGACGGAGGAAGAATTGTCCGTTGACCCGGCAAAGGGGACGATTGCGGTGAAGCTTTCCGAAGCTGTAGAGGGACAGACTCTGTTTTTGCCCTTTGCCGCCCTGAACGGATGGAAATGTGAATTGAACGGGAAAAATGTGGATATCGCTCCGGTTCTGGGCGGTTTTCTGGGGATAACAACAGAAAGCGGCGGCAACGAAATTGTGCTGCGTTTTACGCCGCCGGGGCTGACGGCCGGACTGTGGCTGTCCGTTTTGGGAGTAGCAGGACTGGCTGTGGGAACGGCGCTGCAATCAAAAAGCAGGCGGAGAGACTTCGGGAAACCGGAGAGGATACTGACGGCTGCGGTGGGAATCCTTTATCGGGTTTTACTCGCCGGAGGTCTGGCGGCGGTATACGTGATACCGGCAGCAGGGCTTTTTGGGTATCTGGCGGGGAAAGTGACGGGAATAGGTGGTTGATGCTTTTGGAAGGGAAAAAGAAAGAGAAATTTCGGCATGCCGGACGCTTGTCCAAAAGAATCTTCCGGACGGCGGGCGTGCTGGCGGCGGCAGCGCTGATCGCCCGGATGGGAAAGGCCGGGGTGGAAGCGGACCGGGTGGAACAGGATAGCTGGCATCTGCTTTGTGCAAAAACGGCGGAGGAAGGTATTGCCGTTGAAATTGCAGGAGAAAATCTGATGCTGCATTCCGGCGTGAAGGTAAAAGCGGACAGTCAGGAAGGGCAAAGCTTTTCCGCCGCGAAGGTACGGGACGGCATATGCGACGAAACCGATCTGCGCTGGTCTTCCGAAAATGACTGGGAAAATAACGAACACTGGCTGGAGGTTTCTTTTCAGGAGACGGAGACGGTGGGATTTGTGCGCATTTACTGGGAAAGGAATAACGCCGCAGAGTATGCGCTGGAATATTCGCAGGATCAAAAAAGCTGGAATGTTGCGGCAAAATTCAATGCCCGTCCGGAAAGTACAGTGCAGGATATCCGGCTTGAGTATCCGGTGGAGGCGAAATATCTGCGCCTTCATGTGACGGCTGTGGCCAAAGAGGAAGCGGATCTGAGCCTGTATTATCAGAACGTTTCCGTGCTGGAACTGGAAGTATATGAGGGAATTGAAGATTCGTTTCTGATTGAAAAACCGGAAATTCCGGGCGGCAGCTTCCGGCAGCTTGTACCGGCAAAGAAAATGGAGGATGCGGCGGACGAACAGGCCAAAATCCGGGTGGAATATCCTGCCGTGCCGGAGGGATACCGCCTTACGTTTGTGGGGGCGGATTATGAAATGCTGGTGGATTCCTCCGGCCGGATTGCCGATACGATAGCGGATACGCAGGCGGAACTGGGATTCGCCCTGGAAAAGGACGGGGTGAGCCGGGAACTGCCCGGCATGACGGTGGAAATCCCGGCCGAAAGCGGGGCGGCAGGCGCGGAAAATGAGGATTTTGATTTTCCCGTGATGGAATGGAAATCCCGGGGAGGCGTCTGCAGTCTGGCCGAAACGTCCCGCGTTGTGTTCCGGAAAGCGGAGGAAGAAGAACTGGCTGCCGCGGCGGAGTTGTTTGCGCGGGAACTTTCCTCTTATCTGGGCCGGGAAGTGGAAGCGCTTGCGGTGGATGATTTTTCCGGAGAAGGAGATATTTGCCTCGCCCTTTTGGAAGAAGAGGGGGAAGCTTCGGCCGCCGCGTGGAATGACGGTCTGGGCGCGGAAGGCTATGAAATTTGGATAGGCGGCGCGGCGCAAAAAGACGAACATATGTCCGAAGGAGAGGAACCGGAAGAAATCAGGATCTGCGCCAATACCGTACAGGGCGTGCGGTGGGGCTGCGTCACCCTTCTCTCTTTGCTGGAAAAGACGCAGGGGGAATTGCCCGAAGGACAGATCAGGGACTATCCCCGCTACAGCGTCCGGGGCTTTGGCATCGACGTGGGGCGCAGGCCGGTTTCCCTGGAACTTCTTTACCGGATTGTGGAGGAAATGTCGGCGCAGAAGATGAACACGCTGCAGGTGCATTTAAATGACAACCAGATTATTTCCCAGAGCGATTATGACGGCACGGTTTCCGGCGCGCGCAGCCTTTATGCGGGCTTTCGGCTGGAATCCGATCTGAAAAATGAAGCCGGGGAAGGGATCACTTCTTCCGACCTTTTTTACACGAAGGAGGAATTTGCGCAGTTCATTGAGGACGCCGCCGCATACGGCGTGGAAGTGGTGCCGGAAATCGATACGCCCGCCCACAGTCTGGCGTTCACCAAAGTTTTTCCTGAATTGGGGCTTTCCCGGAATCCGGAGAGCGCGGACCAATTGGATCTTTCCAATCCGGAGGCGGTAGAACTGGGGAAAGCTTTGTGGAGCGAGTATTTGACGGGTGAGGACAGCGTTTTTGGGGGCTGTCAGGCCGTGCATATCGGCATGGACGAATATTTCGGGGATGGAGAGGACTATATTTCTTATTTGCTGGCCATCGCGGATCATGTAGGAACGCTTGCGCCTGATAAAGAAATCCGCATTTGGGGCAGTCTTTCTCTGATGGATGCGGATCATGCAGAAGTGTCCACAAGCCTGCAGATGCACATTTGGGATACAAGCTGGGCAGACCCGCAGGATATGTACGACGAGGGATTTTCCATTATCAATTCCTTAAGCAGCAGCCTTTATATCATACCGGGCGGCGGTTATGACTGGCTGGATCAGGATTTTCTGACCGGAAGCTGGCAACCGAATGTGTTTGAAACCCGGGAGCGCACATGGACGATTCCGGCCTATTCTCCGAAGATGCTGGGCGCCTGCTATATGATGTGGAACGACTGGTGGCAGGCAAACGGGGAAAGCCTGACGGAGGAGGATCTGTTTGCGCGCTTTGAAAGGCCGCTGGAGGTGATCGCGGGGAAGCTGTGGGGCGGAAAATGATCCAAAAGGGGGATCTCTGCCCGCTGCCGGCTGTCCGTCTGCCGCCATGCGCGGAGCCGCTCTGCCCCCTCCCGCCTGCCGTCCCGGGCCGGGGCCCACAGGTATTTTTGCCATTCCGATACACAAAACGGAAAATTCTGACCAAAGTATCATTCCGTTCCAAACTGTAATCCAATGCGTAAACTCGCGTCAAGTCAACGGCCTCGCAGCAAGCTGCGGGCCGTTGCTTTGACGCTCAGACAGTACGCATTGGATCACAGGAACGGCCTGACACTTTGGAGAATTTTACCGTTTTGCGTATAAGTCATGGCTGCAAATACCTGTGGGCCCCGGACCGGGACGGCAGGCGGGAGGGTGCAGAGCGGCTCCGCGTATGGCGGCAGACGGACAGCCGGCAGCGGGCAGAGACCTTCTTTTCGGATCGTTTTGGCCCACAGCCTGTAAACGTGGATTCTGCCGGGCGGAATGATCCGGCCTGTAGGTGCGTTTAGTTTCAATTTTACGTGGAAGTGTCATTATTTTAGATGTGCTGGATTTCCTTTCCGGAGTATTGTATAAAGAAATTACAGGTCCGTAAATTGTTGCCGGGAAAGCCGGAACGTATTTGGGGATATTTGATTGAGAAGAATGGATACAAGGAGAGGAAAGATGAAAAAAAGAGTGCGGATATATGCGGTTTTGCTGGCTTTGGCGCTGCTACTTTCCGGCTGCGGGAATGCGCAGACCCAAACCGGGATGGACGGAACGGCAGGTCAGACGGAGCGAGAAAACGGACAGGGGAGCCTGGCGGATGACAGAGAAACGGCGGAGGCTGACAAGAGCGTTTATATGGATCCGGCGCAGGATGTGGAAAGCAGAGTGGAAGCGCTGCTGGCTCAGATGACGCTGGAGGAAAAAATAGCCCAGATGGTGCAGCCGGAGCAGGCTGGTATTACGGCAGAAGATGTGAGCGAATATGGTTTCGGTTCCGTTTTGAGCGGCGGTGGGTCTGCGCCGTCCACCGGAAATTCGGCGCAGGATTGGCAGCAGAGAGTGAATGAACTGAAGGCGGCGGCTTTGCAGACGAGACTGGGCATTCCGCTTTTATATGGCGTCGATGCTGTCCATGGAAATAACAATGTTTTCGGAACGGTTATTTTTCCGCATAATATCGGACTTGGAGCCGCCGGAGATCCCGAACTGACAGAACGCGTTGCGCAGGCGGCGGCCGAAGAGGTGCGGGCCATCGGCGTGCAGTGGACTTTTGCGCCGACGCTGGGAAATCCGCAGAATGAACGTTGGGGCAGGACTTATGAGTGCTTTAGCGAAGATCCGCAGGAAGTGGCGGTTTATGGAGCCGCTTCTATCCGGGGCTTTCAGGGGGAACTGGGAACAGAGGAATATCTGGATGAAAAGCATGTGCTGGCCTGTGCGAAGCATTTTATCGGAGAGGGATATACCACGGACGGGATCAATCAGGGGGATGTGGCAATGACGCAGGAGGAGTTTGATCTGCTTTTGGAAAGCGGCGTTATCGATCCCTATGCGGCGGCTTTAAACGAAGGCGTGCGGACTGTCATGATTTCCTTTAACAGCGTGGATGGCGTGAAATGTCATGAAAACAGGCATTTGATTCGGGATATTTTAAAGGGGGAACTGGGATTTACCGGACTGGTGGTCAGCGACTATAACGCGATACAGCAGCTTTCCGGTGCGACCTATAAAGAACAGATCCGGCAGGGCATCGACGCCGGAGTGGACCTTTTCATGGAGGTTTACAGTTGGCAGGATTTTATGAAAAATATGAAGGCGCTTGTGGAAGAGGGGAGCGTTTCTGCGGAACAGATTGACGATGCGGTGAGCAGGATTCTGCGGGTGAAGTTTGAGGCAGGGCTTTTTGAGGAGACGATCGGGGCGGAAACGGAGCAGGCTTTGCTGAAAAAGGTTGGAGGTGAAGAACATCGGGAAATCGCCCGGGAAGCGGTGCGGAAATCTCTGGTTCTTTTGAAAAATGAGACACAGGACGGAAAAAGCGCCCTGGAAAGGCTGAATGCCGCAGAAAATATCCGTGTCTGCGGTCAGAAGGCTTATGATCTGGGGAGCCAGTGCGGCGGCTGGACGATCAGTTGGCAGGGGATGTCCGGAAAGACCACGCAGGGAACGACGATCATTGATGGGATCGCGGCGCAGGTGATGCCGGAAAAGAAGCTGTCCCACGATGTGAAGGGTGAAGTTCTGGAAGAAAACGACGCTGTGATCGTTGTGATCGGGGAAGGTCCTTATGCCGAGACGGACGGCGACAGAACTGCGGATGCCCTGAAGGTCAGCGCGGATGATGCCGTGATGCTGGAAAATCTGAAAGCTTCTCTTAAGGAACAGGGAAAACAGGATATTCCGGTGATTGCCATTCTCATTGCGGGACGTCCGCTGAATATTACGGAATATCTGGACGATTTTGATGCGCTCATCATGGCATGGCTGCCGGGGACGGAAGGGGAAGGCGTTGCGGATGTGCTTTTCGGGGAATATGATTTTACCGGAAAGCTGCAGTATACCTGGATGAAGGATCCAGCGGATATCGAAGATAAATTTGCGGAAGGAAATGAGGATAAGGTTCTGTTTCCTGCCGGGTTCGGCCTGAGCAAATAATAGATTTAAGATATTTTTCGTGAAGGAAAAAACGCATCGTTTTTTCAGGTATAAAATACCTTCATTTACAGATAATAGTTTCAAAGAAAATTTGAACATTATCAATTAGTAAATGGAGGTTTTTTATATGAAGGCAACCGGAATTGTGAGAAGAATAGATGATCTGGGGCGGATTGTGATTCCAAAGGAGATACGGCGCACGTTGCGCATCCGGGAGGCGGATCCGCTGGAAATTTTTACGGACCGGGAAGGAGAAATTATCTTAAAAAAGTATTCCCCGATCGGCGAAATGAGTACCTTTGCAAAGCAGTATGCGGAAAGTCTGGCGCAGGTTTCCGGTCATGCGGCGCTGATTTCGGACCGGGACCAGTTTATTGCAGCGGCGGGGGGCTGTAAGCAGGTGCTGGGAAAGGCCATCAGTAAGGAATTGGAGAACAGGATTGAAAATCGGGAGAGCGTGATGGCGGCGAAAGGGGAAAAGAATTTCGTACAGATTGCAGAGGAAGGGATGGAAGACTATGTGCATGAGGCTATCAGTCCGATTATTTGCGAGGGAGATGTGATCGGAGCCGTCGTTTTGCTCGACAGCGATCCGAAAAATGAAATGGGGGAAGTGGAACAAAAGCTGATTCAGTCCGCCGCCGGTTTTCTGGGAAGGCAAATGGAACAGTAATGTCTTTTTTTGCATTTTACTCTTTCTTCTGACAGGGATTCCCTGTATAATGGGTTCACGGTTCAGAATGTAATAAAATGGAGAGAGTTATGATGTGGAAAAGATGGAAAAAGAAATTTATTGGAGACCGGGAGTTTTACGGACGGGTGCTGTATCTGGCAGTTCCGATGATCATTCAGAACGCCATAACCAGCTTTGTCAGTTTTCTGGACAATATCATGGTGGGCCAGATCGGCACGGAACAGATGTCGGGCGTAGCGATTGTCAATCAGTTGCTGTTTGTTTTTAACATCTGTGTTTTCGGAGGCGTTTCCGGCGCCGGTATTTTCGGTACCCAGTTTTTTGGCAAAGGGGATTTTGAAGGGCAGAAATATACGTTCCGCTTTAAAATGTATGCCAGCCTGCTGATCGGCTTTTTGGCGCTGGGCCTGTTTGGCGCATTCCGTACGGAATTGATTTCCCTGTATTTAAATGATACCGGGAGCGTGGGTGATATTGCGCTGGCGTTGGAATACGGTAAAGAGTATATGCTGATTATGATGGCTTCACTGATTCCCTTTGCCGTCAATCAGGCTTATGTAAATACCATCCGGGAAACCGGGCAGACGTTTGTGCCCATGCTGGCGAGCGTTATCGCGGTTCTGACCAATCTGGCGCTGGACTATCTGCTCATTTTCGGAATCGGCATATTTCCGCAGATGGGAGTTGCCGGAGCGGCGGTTGCCACCGTTATTGCACGGCTGGCGGAATGCCTGATCGTACTGGTATGGACACATACCCACAAGGAGAAGAATCAGTTTATAAAAGGGGCGTACAAAAGCCTTCTGATTCCCAAAAAGATTTGCCGGGATATTTTAAGGAAAGGTACGCCGCTGATGCTCAATGAGATGTTATGGGCCTCCGGCATGGCGGTGATTGTTCAGTGCTATGCGGTGCGCGGCCTTGAGGTGGTCGCGGCGCAGAATATTTCTTCCACTATTACCAATCTGTTTAATATTGTTTATCTTCAACTCGGCTCCTGTATTGCAATCGTTGTAGGGCAGCTTCTGGGGGCGGGAAAAATTGAAGAGGCAAAAGAGGCCGATACGAAGATGATTTTCTTCAGCGTTGGGTGCTGTGCGGTAGTGGCGGCTGTTATGGCGGTGATCGGAAGGTTTTTCCCTTCCATTTACAATACGGAGGAAAGCATTAAAGAACTGGCAAGGAATTTCATTACGATTTCCGCCCTGGTCATGCCCCTTTGCTCGTTCTCCCACTGTACATATTTTACGCTGCGTTCCGGCGGAAAAACGGGCGTTACCTTCCTGTTTGACAGCGTATATACCTGGGTTCTGGTCATCCCGCTGGCTTATATTCTGGCGAATTATACCGCGCTGGCCGTGACCACGGTGTTTTTCATCGTTCAGTTTACGGAGATCATAAAAGTGACGATGGGATTCTTCATGGTGCGCAGCGGCGTCTGGGTTCAGAATATTGTGGAAAAAAGCTGATAATGCAGGGAAGTTTGTAAAAAACCTCCTGTTTTGAACAAGGTCCGGACGGATCATGGATTTTCAAAACAGGAGGTCTTATTTTTGTAATGGATTTATTGCTGTGCGGAGCGATACAGGTGAGGCTCGAATTCCTCGCTTACGGCATCGAAGAAAACGATGCCGATAATGCCGCGTCCGGTATGCGCGCCGATCGCGCAGCCAACCGTGGCCTCCACAAGTTCTTTGGGAGAAATGGTTTCAAGCAGCATGTTTTTGGCAAGGGCAAGGGTTTCAGCATCTTCGCCGTGGCAGATTCCCATAATCTGGGCGGACGGATCGGCAATATTTTCCTGCACGTAGTCCACCAAAGCTTTCAGGGATTTCTTGTGTCCGCGCACGGTTTTGAGCACCTGCAGACAGCCGTCCTGATCCACAATGAGCACCGGCTTCATGTCCAGAAGTTCACCGGCGGTGCCTTTGAACCTGGAAAGACGTCCGCCTTTAATCAGGTATTTCAGCGTTCTGACCGTGAAAACATGGCGGACATGGCTGATATAAAACTGGGCTGCGCGAACCAGCGTTTCCTTGTCAGCGCCTTTTTCCTGGAGCAGGAGAAGCTTATAAACGATAAGGCCGAATCCGATGGAAGCGGATTTTGAGTCGATGATGGTCAGGTCAAAATCGGGATAGTCTTCCAATACAGCCTGTTTTGCAAGATTTGCGGCGTTAAAGGTACCCGCAATGCCGGTGGAAAAGCAGAGATAAATGACGGAATCGCCCCTTTCGGCATAGGGCCGAAACGCCTGCTCGAACATATCGGGATTGATGTGGTATGTCTTGATATCCCGGTTAACGTCGTCAAGAATCGTATAAAACTCGCCGGTGGAAATTGTGGCTCCGTCCAGGTAGTCCACATTGTCAATCACAACCGGGGTGGGAATCACGTGCAGATGAAAACGTTCAATGATTTCTCCGGGCATATCTGTTGCTGAATCAGTAATAATTTTTAACATGGTCGCCTCCAAACTTTCTTTCTATCTGTTGCGGCGTCCGCCGGTCCTGTTTGCCTGTATCCGGTCAGGGACGCATAATAATCACACACAGAAACATTGTAACACAAAATAAACAGAAATGCTTTCTATTTCTCTTAATTTTCACTAAAAATAAACCAAAGAGTAACAGTTCGGCCTTTGGCTGAACTGTTACTCAAAGGAATCAAAGCGCGGAAAATCAGATTTTACTCATTTCATTGAGCAATCCGATCTTCATGTCATAGAGTTTTTGAGAAAGATCGACATAAACGTTATGAGGATTGACCAGACGTCTCGTTTCGTCCCAGAGGGTTTCCAGTTCCTCCTGACAATATTTCCGGATATCCATGACTTTGGGGGAGCGGTAAACGCATTCGCCGTTTTTGAAAACCGGAATCATCATTTCACGCATGCGGTATTCGCCCGGTTCCAGCTTCGTCTTTTTCCATGGTTCGTTCGGATCGAATAAAATCAAAGGTTCTTTTTCATCGAATGTTTCATCGGTCAGACAGATCAGATCCGCTTTGATTTTACCGGTAGCCGTCTCATAAATACGATAAATCGTTTTATTTCCGGGATTTGTGACTTTTTCCGTATTTTCGGAGAGTTTGATTTTGGGAATGAATTCTCCTGTTTTCCCGTCGGCGATGGCCGCCAGCTTATAAACGCCGCCGAAGGAAGGCCAGTCTTTACTGGTGATCAGATGGGTGCCGACGCCCCAGGAAGTGATCTTACAGCCCTGAACCTTCAAACTGTCGATCAGATTTTCATCCAGGTCATTGGACGCGGAGATGACGGCGTCGGGGAATCCGGCTTCGTCCAGCATTTTACGCGCCTTTTTGGAAAGATAGGCAAGGTCGCCGCTGTCTAATCGTATGCCGTAAAAAGTGAGCGGTATGCCGCTGTTGCGCATTTCGGTAAAGACGCGGATCGCATTGGGCACGCCCGACCGCAATGTATCATAGGTATCCACCAGCAAAACGCATGCGGAAGGATACATGTCGGCGTAGGTCTTAAACGCGATGTATTCGTCCGGAAAACTCATGATCCAACTGTGCGCGTGCGTGCCTTTTACCGGAACGTCAAAAAGCCGTCCGGCCAGCACGTTGCTGGTGCCTATACAGCCGCCGATCATGGCGGCTCTCGCACCGTAGGTTCCGGCGTCGGGTCCCTGGGCGCGGCGCAGGCCGAACTCCATGATGCCGTCTCCGCGGGCGGCATAGCAAACGCGGGAAGTCTTGGTCGCAATCAGGCTCTGATGATTGATGATGTTTAAAATGGCGGTTTCTACAAGCTGTGCTTCCATGATCGGCGCGATCACCTTAATCATGGGTTCTCTGGGGAACATGACGCTGCCCTCCGGAATTGCGTATATATCGCCGGAGAATCTGAAATCCTTCAGATAATTCAGAAAATCCTCTTCAAAGATGCCCAGACTTCTCAGATAATCGATATCGTCATCGGAAAAATGCAGGTTATTGATGTATTCGATGACCTGCTCTAAGCCTGCGCAGACGGCATATCCGGAGTTCATCGGATTATTGCGGTAAAAGGCGTCAAAAATGACGGTTTCGTTGCGGTCCTTGTTTTTAAAATAACCCTGCATCATGGTTAGTTCATAAAGGTCGGTCATCAGGGTCAGATTCTGTTTTCCCATTTTTTTTCGCTCCTTTGCAGAAATTTTTTATTGATCATATAGACGAAAATCGTCTTATAAGTCTTTGTAAGTGTTTATTAAAGAACGTTTGAAAGTGGCTTAAATCAAGGCTTTTTCACATATTTTTATTTATCGCTTTATATCCCCGTATAAGTTGGTTTTGTAAAGTTGGGCACCATTTGAGCACCGCAAATAAGATGATACACATAACTGTGTTATTACTCCCATAAAGGCAGTTTAGAATTGCCTTGTTTTACCTCTTACGTTACGCATTAGAGGGGTAATAAGCCTTGTAAACAAGACCTTACGGACACGAAAATCAATGGAACAGAACATTTACATATCTTCTCTCAAAAATGCCCTTTAACTGCGTAACATTTCAAAGAGAAACGCTACTCGTTTAGAGTGTCCTTTCCATTCCGTTGTTAAAAGTTCCGTAGCAAGCATAGGAAAAGGGTACCCTTTCCATAAAAATACTCGCTTCTGCTTGCGACAGTAAGAGAGACTTTCGCTTGTCGGAAATATCACAAACTCTATTAACTTGGAATTCATGCAAGAATATTCTTTTCGCAAAACGACTTTATTTCATCAACTCTGCTTGTGACATCTTCTTTGTATTCAACAGAGCATAATCCTAGACTGCCACATGATTTTATTTCAAGATGTCCATAGAAATGTTCGATGCTTCCAATTATTTTTTCACACTCAGGCATACTGGGACCGGTTCTTAAGGCAATCACATAACCACGCTTGCCTTGTGGTATCGTTGCATGAGGTTCATGGGTATTGCACCAAGGAGTGCACCTATCGATAAATACTTTGAATTGTCCTGGAATGTCAGCCCAATACGACGGAGATACAGACACAATTCTATCAGCCCATTTATAGTGTTCAATTAGTTTCTCTGTATCATCTTTTTGAAAACACTCCGCTGTTGTATGACACTGCCTGCATCCTTTACAGAATTTTATATCAAAATCATCAATACATACACATCTTACATCATTATTCTCTTTGGTATATGTATTTACAAGGTTTACTATTTCAGAAGTAGCACCGTTTTTCACTGGACTACAATTTATAATCAATATATTCATATCTACCTTCAAAAACTCCTGCTTTACTGATTTGTATTATAACATTGTAGCACTCACATATGGATTTTTCAATCACAATCCTATCATGCACAAGATAGCAGAGCCAACTACTTTCGTTAATAATCAAAGTGCTCGGGCTTTGCCCTCTGTTGACAAGTGTATCTGTCACTGCTTATGTGACAGACAAGAGAGCAAAAGCAACGAGTTCTTTCGCTCTCGCATAATCTGTTTTTTCTTTTTATCTGCCCGTATCGTTTTATATCGCCACAGGAAACTTGGGCACCATTTTGGCACCAAAGCGTCAAAAAACCTTATTGTTTTGATTTCCTTAATCTACAAAATGTCAGTATTATCAAAGGTTTTTCTAGTTAAATCCATTTTGGAAAACGAAATCAAATACTATTTTTTATTGTTTTTCTGATTTTGTGATCAAAATCAGGCCGATTACAAATAAAAGAATCAGGGAGAGCACGCCGTATTTGGATTCATGCAGGAAAAAAGCGCAGGCCGAAATGATGAGCGGGCCAAAGAAGTCTGCAAATTTTCCGAATACGTCGAAAAATCCAAAATATTCGCTGGATTCATCCTTGGGGATGAGCTTGCCGAAGTAAGAACGGGACAGGGCCTGAATGCCGCCCTGACATATGCCGACGCATAAAGCGAGAATCCAGAATTCCAACTCGGTATCCAGCCCGAAACCGATAATGCAGATACCTATATACATGACAATGAATATTTTAATCAGCCGCATGGCTCCCAGTTTTTTCGCAAGCATGCCGCTCAATATGGAGCAGGGGAATGCGACGAACTGCGTGAGCAAAAGGGCTAACACCATGGCGTTTGAGTCGATGCCAACCTCGCTGCCGTAGGTGGTGGACATGGAAATAATGGTATAAACGCCGTCGATGTAGCAGAAGTATCCGATAATGAAATATAAAAGCTTCTTATCCTTCGCCAGCTTTTTAAAAGTAGCGCCCAGACGGCTGAAGGTATGGGAAATCAGATGTTCCTGATGGGGCAGAGAATATTTCTGATGGACATTTTTATAAAGCGGAATGGTCATTACAGCCCACCAGACCATCGTGATGACGAAGGAAATCCGGGTGGCCGTCAGCATGGGAAGATCCAGCGCGTCACAGTTCAAAATGAGCAACAGCCCGGCAATGAAGGGAATGCAGCTTCCAATGTAGCCGAAGGCATAGCCGTAGGTGGAGATGCGGTCCATCCTCTCGTCCGTCGTGACGTCAATGAGCATGGCGTCATAGAAAATGTTGCAGGCGGCGTAGCCGATGCGCGACAGGATGAAGAAAACCAGGAATGCAATCCAGTTCGGCGCGAAAGTGAACAGCACGCCCCCGGCGATAGCGAGAAGGAAAAAGACCGTAAAGATCCTTTTTTTCATATTTTCGTAATCGGCGATGGCTCCGAGAATCGGGGAGAGAACGGCAAGAATCAGGATAGATATGCTGGTTGCGCTGCCCCAGACGGAAGTGGAGGTGGCAGCCGCCATGCCCGCGCTTTCCGTCAGGCCGCGAAAGTAAATCGGAATGGTCGCGGTGACGATCATGATGAAGGCGGAGTTGGCAACGTCATACAGAATCCAGCTTTTCTCAGCTTTTGTGAGCCGTGCTTCGTTATTTTTCTCTTTCATGGGAGACTCCTTTGCATGGAAAATAATCGGCAATGCCCCTTTTATCAGGGCGCATTGCAGTTAACTAAATTGTAACTGATGGAAAAGAAGAAAGCAATGAAATTTCCCAAACGTTTTGAAATGTTATTCATTGAACAGGAGATTCATATATAGTATAATTATGTCATCAGATTTATACTTTTGGCGACAAAAGAAGAAAAAATGTATTATGAGGAGGAAAAGCGAATGACAGGAAGGGAAAGTCCGCAGGGGCAGTATATGGATAAGCCGTTGCCGCGTGACTACAATCAGGAACCGGAAAGGGAGCAGGGCTGGAAACTGAATCAGGAAGAAGTGGTAAAACAGTGGAAGAAATTACCGCGCCTGAAGATGAGCAGTAAGCAGCTTAACACGGTGAAGTGGGTTGTTATCGTATTGGTTCTGGCGGTTGTATTGATTAAGTTTATCGGTTATATGAACGGACCGAAGCGCATGGCGGCCAGTTTCTTCAAAGCCGAGATCGCAGACGGCGACAGCGGTAAGTTATATGATATGCAGGATCTGCCGGACGGCAAATTCCTGACGAAAGAGATGTTTTTGAAAGTCTATGCCCAGCCGGAAGGGCAAGACGTCACAAATTATGAGGTGGTGAGCGACGGGACGGCAAAAGTATCCTCCGGCGACAGCTATTTTTACAATGAAGAGGAAGGGGAAGAACTGGATTTTATCGCCAATTATTCCGTCTACTATACGGTAAAAGGAGAGAGCAGCCTGCAGAAGAGAAGTTATCAGTTGATACGCCAGAGCGGGGCTTTTGGAGGACTGTTTGCGCAGTGGAAGGTTTCCGCCTCTGATATTGTGGCAAAGCGGGTGAGAATTTACGCGCCGGAGAGCGTGCAGCTTACACTGGACGGCGTTGCCCTGGGCGAAGAGGAATTGGCGGACAGCGGCAATTACGGTGAAAATTACCGCTGCTATCAGATGGATCTTTTTGCAGGAACGCATGAAATCTATGCGGAAGCGAATTATATGGAGCCGCAGAATTTTGAAGTGACGTTTTATGGTTCGGGCGACAGCTATGAAGTGCCGATGCTGTCTTTGAGCAGCGCCGCGCAGGAGACCATGCAGCAGACGATGATCGACTTGCTGAATGATGTTTATGAACTGTCCTATAATCAGGGTGATATTACCGAGTTATTGGACAATTTTACGAATGACGGCGCGGATCAATTGTTCTATATATATTATGATGATATCTATGGTTCCATGCATGAAACCGGCATGACGCTGGGAAATCTGGAATTTTCCAACTTCGGCAGCACCCTGCAGGATTGTTATATCAGCGAGGGAAGAATGATGGCGAGGATGGAACTGAATTATCATTATGACTATGATTATACCTATATTTACAACAGTTGGTTTTCGGGTGACGAAACCAGAACGGCGGAAGAAAGTTCTGACAGTTCCATGTATGTGACTTTTGTGCTGGAAGACGATATGTGGAAAATCGATGATCTTACGATGTACAGCATTTATTAAGGAGAGGGGCACACCGGCAGAACGGTGGGATGGAGGTAAATATGGCTAAATTTTGTACACAGTGCGGCAGAGCGTTGGCAGAAGGCGAAATATGTAGCTGTCAGCAGCAGGAACGGCGGGAAATACCGCATATGGAGGCGCCTGCGGGAACGCAGGGCGGCGCTGCCGGAACTTTTCATAGTTTTGAGACAGGCTACCGGAAAGCGGAAGAGAAAAGTGCGCAGGAAGACGCGGCAGGGCAGGAACCGGTGGATATTTTACAGGTATTCCGTCAGATTTCAAAGAAAATCGGAAACGTGCTGGACGCCGTTTACAATTTCTTTGCGCCGGCCAAGAGAGTTACCAGGTTCAGCAACATGATTCCGGTCAGAAATCTGCTGGGATTTTCCCAGGAGGATAGAGTGAATCCCATGGGGGATTGCTACGAGCGCAATAAAAAGATTGTGCCGGATCTGATTCAGCCCTGCGGCCAGGAAATTTCCATCAGACAATATGACCTTTGCTGCTGCCGTTCCCTTCTGAGAGGCCTGTGGCAGGAAGGAAAAATGCAGATTACGAATAAGCGGGTTTTATTCCGCTTAAGCGGCCGAAATTGGGTCGGAAAAGTGCAGACGTCTGTGGAGTTTTCTCTGGATGAAATCGCCGGTATGGATATCAGAACTTCCAATAAGCTGAGCGGAGTGACGATGCTGATTAATATTTTGCTGTGCAGCATTTTTGCGGGGCTGGGCGGAGGACTTGTAAGCTTAACTCCGAAAGGGGGAGCGGTGATTGGATTCCTTTTGCTGATTCTGGCTCATGTTTTTGTCAGAAGACATTATTACTTTAAGTATATGCTGACTGCGTTTTGTATTCCCTGCATGGCTGCGGCGACGGTTTTCTGGCAGAATGGATTCTGGAATTTCATGATGGTGGTGACGGGTGTTTTGGTTATCGTCTATCTTTTGCTTTCAAGTCTGAAGCCGAGTCTTGATATCAGCGTATTGGCCAAGTGCAATACAAGCGGACCGATTGAGATTAAGCGGCAAAGCATCTGGGAAAAGATGTTTGCTTTCGGGATGGAAGTGCTGCCGGGGAAAGACGCCGTGCGCGCTATGGACGAGGTCGGAACCATGATTAATGATATTCAGCGTTTCGGAGATTATGGCATCGAAAAATGGAAAGAAGAATAGAAGGATAAGTCTGTAGGAATCGGACGAAAAGAAATGCGATATGTTTCTGCGGAGAGTATCGCATTTCTTTCATTCATGACGACACAATCCCCGCAGGGCGCGGCTTGCGTCGTTTCCGAAAACGCGGCTGCCGTCTGGTCAAAGAGCGGTATCACAGAGAGGAGATCACATGGGGAGCGATAAAAATGTAGTAAAAAAGATTATGCAGGAATTGCGGGCAGGCGAAAAGCGGGCGCTGATCGTGGAGCAGCGCATGAAGTCCATTCGCCCGGAATTACAGCCCTGCATCGCCTCCTGGAAGAACGGGAGAAGATTATCTTTTTCCCACGCAGGAATTTCACTGGATGAAATCATGGAAAAAGAGAAGGTCGGATATCTGGAAGCGGTATTTAAGATGGATGTGCTTATGAACAATCCGGAGATGGCGGAACAGTACAAAAATTTCAGATTCATCAGAAGATAGCGGAGGAAAAAAAGTGGGGGTTTGGGATTTTTTGAAAGGAAGCAGGAGCCGTCAGAACACAGGGAACAGTCTGATGGAAAGCTTCCGCAGTGAAAACTGGAGTAAAATGAATGCCGATCAGCGGCTGGCGGCGCTGCAAAAGCTGGAAAATATTACCGCAGGTCAGGAAGGCCGGACGGCAAGGACGGTTGTGCCGGAGAAGATGGAAAACGACAGCACCTACGGATATTTCAATGAGACCAGCAGTCCGAATTCCTTACATATAAATGAAAAGTTGTTAAATGGAAACGGAGCGAACGGCGGGTATGATGCGATTGATACGCTCTGGCATGAAGGAAGACACGCGTATCAATATGACGCATACAGCGGACGGCTTCTTTCCACGGCAAATCCGCCCGATAAAGATACGCAGGAATTGTGGAAAGCAAATTTTGACAATGACATTTATCGGAACAGCGGCACAGCTTACTACTATCAGCCGATAGAAACGGACGCCAATCGGTTTGCAAGAGGCAAACTGAAAGAGAACGAGAATTATTTCGCAGGAGATCCGGCGTATGAAAAATATCAGGTAGAGGCGGAACAGACCTATTGTGCGGAGTCCATTGACAATATGTGCGGCAGCGATTATGAAAAACAGATCGCGGATGAAATCAGACAGGAATATCAGGAGCGGCAGGAAAAGGGTGTGGCCGGCGGCATAGAAAAAGCCGATGCAGAGAAAACGGCGCCTGAAGGAAAATTGAAACATTCGTGGATGGATGAACCGCTTTCGGAAGCGGAAACCGCGCAGCTTTTGGAAAATGATCCGGGATACGCAGACGGGATTTTGCCGGAAAAAGCGGAGGATTATAACGAAACGGGGCGGTACCGTTCGGCTGAAACAGATATATCGGAAGATGAGAGAGAACGATTGGAAAACGAACAGTTGCTGGAGAACGATCCGGGGGATGTCAATGAGAAGGTTTTGAAGGAAGATGATTATTATTATGCAACGGGAATGCACCGGCCGGATTGGGGCGACGACTCAATGGGAGAGAAAAAGGAAACAACCATCCCGAAAGGAACGGTGCTTGACCAGTATTCTCATCCGGATTCAAGCGGAAAATATTTTGCGCCGGAAGGAACTGCTTATGAAAAGCTGGAATTAAATGATGTGCCTGAAAAGAGAGAACTGCATCGTTACGAAGTGATGAAGGATATTCCCATGACGGAAAGCAAGGTGGGACAGCAGAATTGGAATAAAGGACAGGAATACGATCCGGAGAACGCCGCAACGCAGTACCAATCAGATATGAATGCGGATGAACTGGTGGAAAAGGGATATCTGAAAGAAATACCGGTGGAAAAGGAGCAGATTGAGAAACCAAAAGACGGTGAAGGAGTAGAAAGCAAAGCAGGATCTGAGACTGCAAAACCGGAGCCGAAGGAGAATAAGGAAACCAAAGGCGAAAGCGAACCGAAGGAGAACAAAGAGGCCAAAGCGGAGGACGAACCCAAGGAAAATAAGGAGGCCAAAGCGGAGAGCG
>JAUNGC010000030.1 GCA_030524745.1 Eubacteriales bacterium
CAATGATCCAAATAACGCACAGAGCTATAATTGCTACCCCTGCCTGCATATTCGTTATAACAGCAGCCGCAAGCGCTAACGTACTGAGCACAAAAACAGGAAGCGCAAACCCCTTCTTATTTCTCCGGCACAGTTCAGGATAAATTCCAAAGATCAGCCATATAGAAAAACTCAAAAAGAAAAGCATCGCCTGCTCATGCGTTATAAAAGAGGGCAAAAGAATCTGACTCGGAAGCAGAGAAAACACCGTAAATACTGCCAATGCTTTCTTTTTAGAAAAATTTCTTTTCACCGTATCATACAAAAACAATTCAGATATAGTCCCGACACAAGCCAGGTAAACAGACAATGCCGTAAAATTTTCCCCAAATACGCGAATAACCGGTGTCAGAAAATAAGCAAACCAGAACATGTGAGAATAGTTAAGACAATACTCTCCGTATTTATATACTCTTCCAATTTTTATCAGTTCACTGGCGGTCGTTACATAAACATTAATATCCGGATGACTTAAACAATTAATATGAAATAAAAAGATAGCCGCAAGCTTCAACGCCAGCGATATCAGTATAACGTATAACACCGCTGTCGTTGCTGTCGTTTTTCTATCAAGCCACCCAAACAATCCGGAAAAAAAGCTGTAGAATTCTTTCCAAAATACGAATACGCAAAAGGCGCATATTATTATTATCACCAGGCCTGGCACTGCAACAATACTCGGTAACAAATCAAATAAAAAACAAATTTTGCTTACCGTAATCAGTCCAACCAGCAGTATAAAACAAAATAATATAATGTGTGACAGCCCCCAAGCAGCTTTTCCCATTCTTTTATCCATTAATCGCTCCTTATTAATCTTCGCTTTTGCCATATCTAAAATCCCTTTTTCAGCAGGTTCTTAAACCTGCAGGTCATCCAAAAGTTCTGTTTCGACAGCAATAACCAAATCTGCCTGTTTACAGCAATCATTTTCCATTCGTTTTGCTTTAAATCAATCGTTTTTTCAACTGACGTTATAATTCGCCGCGCATTTTTTCGTTTCTCTCCCTGTAAGTAAATCAACGACATCTGCCCGGCATAAATGCAGGATTCAATTAAATTGATTTTAGCGTATACAGTCAATTCCGGAAAGCGCTGTTCGATATAATGCAACCTGCTTTGCTTTGCTTCCAAAGCATCCAGTCGTTTTAAATTATATTCGCCGCCCATGATGCTATCTTCCCGCTGAAAATAGAAGTACAATACATCTGAAATCTTTGTGATACGCTTTGCATTCCCAAATACCTGATAGGTCCAGAACTCGTCCTCATTCGTCTTACCAACTTCAAAAAAAATTCCATTCAGGCATTCCCGCTTGTATAATTTATTCCAGACATATTGATGAAAAGTGCAGTCCTGTATCAGCAACCGAAGAGACTCCTGTGTTTCATAACTTTTCATTTTAAAATTATTTTCCGGCGCATTAACTGCTTCTGCAGTGCGCATGATCTCACATTCGCAAATATCGCTATCCGTTTTCTGCAAACATTCGAGCAGACGCTCAAGATATGTAGATGCAATCCAATCATCACTGTCAACAAAAGATATATATTCACCTCTGGCGACCTTCAGCCCGGCATTCCTGGCATCCGAAAGACCGCCGTTTTGCTTGCTGATAAAGCGGATTCTTTTATCCTTATCTGCATATTCTTCACAAATTGCGCCGCAGCAATCCGGCGAACCATCGTTCACCAGAATCAACTCAAAGTCAGGATATGTCTGCCCAAGAATTGATTCTATACATCTGCGCAAATATTGTTCAACTTTATAAATTGGTACAATTACGCTGATCAAAATCTTCAACTTCTCCTTTTCTCAGATACCTGCAATTCTCTTCGCAAATATATCCGCGCCTCAGCCTGCTTTTCTTTTAGTCTCCCCTGTATATCGTTCCGCAGGGGGCTCTCCAAAATCGGATACAAATCTTCAGTGCAGAGCGCCTGCCGTTCCTGTAAACCGAATGCTTCCAGCAAATCTCCAAGTTTTTGCCGATTGCTCTCCCGGATCATCACGGCAAAAGGGACCTGATACTTAATAGAAAATACAGTTCCATGAAACGTATCCGTTATTACATAAGCCGCATTTTTTATGTAAGCCAGGACTTCAATTGGTTCCGCCAGCACATAGTCATCCGCAAAAGGCTGCCAAAAACCAAGCGTAAGAATCTTCATCCCCTTCTCTTTTGCGAACTTACCTATCACTTTTGCTTCAGATTCCCCGATTCTATTGGCATAGGCATAGACTACAATATAGTCCTTCCAATTTATCTTCACATCATTTACTTCCGGAAAGTCATACAATAAAACCGGATCAATATGCTTTTCCGGCGCATCGTGACATAACTCTTGAATTATTTTTACGGAATTATCATCGCGGACAGACAACGCATCAAATTTCTTCAAAAATTCTCCAACTTCATTCGCAATTCCATAGTGATTCAGCTTCCCGATCGTCGTTGAGCCAAAAGACGCCGCATAACTAATCAGTTTTTTCGCTCTGTTGTCCTTTCCGAACAAGGAAAGACTATATCCTACCTGTTCTCCCGGCTGCGTACAGTTAAAAACCTCATCGCTGCCAATTACCAGCACATCCACTTCCGGGAAGTAATTCTGTTCACTCCCCACACCCAACTCCCGCAGAAATTTGCTGCTGTACGCATCATAAAATTCAGAAAAGGTTTTTCCCAGTTTGAGTTGCTGCCGTCTATAATGGCGGTAGGCTGGTGACAGCATCCGGATTAACCGTTTCATTATTCCATCCGACTCATGTTCCTTTATTTCTTCAACTAAAGAAGGGGCCGGCAGATAATCCACAAACTGAACAGAACATCCTTCCAAAGATTCTATTTCTTTTTTCAGCCCATATGCCTGAAGCCAGGAGCCATAGTTTACAACTCTTTGCATGGACATAATTCCTACATTCATTTTTTCATCCTCTATAACGTTTTACAAAAATACCTGCGGCTTTTCGCAGTATTCTTCTCACATTCTGCCTTCTGATTTTACGTTCTTCCTCTTTCATGATTTCTCCGAGACAATGTTTTACCGCAGCCTCAAAGCCATCGCTTTGATACATACTTTCAAACGCCTTACGTTTCAAATGCATTGGCGTAGGCGCATTCATTTGTGCATTTCCTTTAATAGCCTCCATTACCGGCCGCTCTTCCGTAAACATATGCGGCATACAGCATTTCCAAAAGTCCTGTCCCTCGTCTGTATTAATCAAAACAGCCGAAATCGCCCCGGTATACGGATGATTAAAGGGAATTTCCCGGCCAAGTCCCCAAAAGTCACAGATTGTAATATCTGAAATGCGCTCTGGTTTTGCATAGCTGCAGCAATAGCAGGATTCTCGATAATTCAGGCCTTCCAGAAAAGCTGCCAGATAGGTATCTGTCCTGCCATTTTTTTTATAAATCGCTTTCCCATTGCGGTCCATTAATTGAAGTAAATATTCATTATCCCTTCTGAAGCCCAATTTCTCAGGATAATCTTCCTTCACAACATACCGGATATGTTCCAGAAGATTTTTATACGAAGGCGTTCCGTGGCACACGATATCCACTGTAACAAGGTTATCAAACTTGTCGCCAAGATACCCCAGCAGTCCTGCGATCTTACAGGGAAGTGAAATAAACAATACCTTCTCTCCCCTCAAAAGCATATCTTTTACCTTCTGATAAATCCCGTCCATTTCTGAATAAACATATTTCGATTGCTTAAACTCAGCTATCGCGGTCTCTTCGTTTGAAATCACATGGACAACGTGAAAATCTTTCTGATATTCAACCCCAACAATCCAAAAACCATTATGGATTGCCGCCCGATAAAGTTCCGCAGCGGCGCCGCCGGAGGTACTGGTTCTCCTGCTTTCAGCATCCAAACTCCAGGCGGCAAACGCCTGTCGCGGCATCTGTGCCGGCATTGCGGAAAGTTCCGGGCAGGTCCTTTGGCACTTCCCGCAATTTATACATCTGCTGCGATCCACTACCGGATACTGATGTCCCAAAAAGTCCTGCTCTGCTGAGATACAATTTGTCGGGCAATTATGAACGCATGCCATACAGCCCGTGCATTTTGATTTAGGCGCTAATTCCATATTCAGACTTCCTGTCCTGATATATTATTTATTACCGATAGCAATATATCATTTTTATAAAATTCACGTTTTGGTATTAAGTCCGGCACGAAACCTTCCGCTTCATATTCCGGAAAGAGGATTGTCCCGGGTTCTTCTGCAAACGCTTTATTCACTGTAAATAAAACCTTTGGATAGGGAATCTTTTTCCATTCTGTAAACACTTCGTCTGTAAATCCGTTTCTGTCGGTTGCAAGAACCACTATTTTTTCCCAGTTGAGCCGCTTCTTTCTCTCATTCCAATTCTTTCTCGCCTCTTCACAGGAATGATAGTGCATAAAATCAATACGGACATCTCCGCCTAAAATTCCAATCGGATATTCTTCTCCCCACGACATTTCAAGATCCGCATTCATGTAACGCTCAAGTCCGAGAACAAATCGTACGAAATCAGGTTCTCGAAAAAAAAGGTTTATCGTGGGCGACAAAAACTGCATACCCAGATCGTGATAGAGCACTCCTCCGATACAATTTTGGGAAATAACGGAAAAGCCTTCAGCGATTAGCTTTTTTGAGATTTCTTTTATCATGCTTTCCTGTTTATCCCGCTGAATCCGCCCCTTCATGCGCATATAAAAAGCTGACGCCAAACCGGGCATTTCTGCAAGAGTTTCCTTTATCATCAGCACTTTTTGTTTTCTATAATAAGATGCCGCCTGTCCATCTTTCATAACAGACTCTATAAAGGCAATCTTCTCTCGCTTAGATTTTGTTTTATCGCGTGCGCATTGATAAACAAAATTTTTTTTGGTCAATAATATCGCCTGCTCGCATCTTTGCCGGGCAGCCAAATTATCTTCTCCGCAGATTTTCAATAGCTGCCTGAAACGTTCGTCTTCATTTCCATTCTTTTTTGTCCCGAATTTACTCATCAAAGACGTATCCGTTGATCGAAGATAATAATACAACGCTTCATTCAGCACGACGCACTGTTTTATCGGCGCCCGCTCCATATAGTCCAGCACAAATTGAAAATCCTCCCCCATACTTTGGGTCTCGTCAAATCGGATTTGCTTTTGTTCGATAATATCTCTCCGAAAGATTTTGTTCCACAGTTGTTGCAAGTGAAAACGCCCCGGCAGATCAAAAAACTGATCCTGCGAAATAAAATATACCGGCTGTCCGCCTTTCTCCCACAGATAATCACACCGGTAGCCATCCACCTCATTCAGAAAATGCGAGCCGCAAATCACCAATGAGTCAGGATACCGTTCTGCTGTCCGGAACAATTCTGCGGCATATCTGCCGGAAACCCAGTCATCACTGTCTACAAATAAAACATACTTCCCCTTCGCCTCTTTCAGACCATGGTTACGGGTATATGATACTCCTCCGTTCCGGTCATTCCGACAGCAGGAAACATTGGCGAACTTTCCGGCAAGAGACTGACACACCCGCCAACTATTATCTGCAGAGCAATCATCTACCAAAATCACATCGACATCCCGCAATTCGCCATAGAGGATCGACTCCACGCATTTTTCAACAGTATTTTCAGCATTATAAACCGGCACAATTACACTGACCCGATTGTCCATATATTACCCTCATATCATTTCAATTTATGTGCCGGTACGCCGCCCATTACAGTTCCCGGCTCTACATCCCTGATCACTACGGCATTCGCGCCGATTACAGCGTTGTCTCCGATCGAAATATCTCCTAAGATCTTAGCGCCGCAGGTGATCATCACGCCGTTTCCAATGACAGGCGCGCCTTCCGCACCTTTATAGCCAATGGTCACCTGCTGATTAATCCAGCAATTATCACCGATTGACTTCGCCGAGATCATGGTTGCGAACCCATGCTGAATATAAAGCCCTCCGCCAATTTCTCCGGCAACGATATAAAGCGTTTCCATCGGCTTATACCAAAGTTTTATCCAGTTACGAAATAACCTGCGAAAGCGATTTCTGTATATAAACAAATTTCGGAATTCCGGCATACGCCATAATAAAAGCGCAAGCGCCTGTTTATCTCCCTGTTTTATATCCTGAATCTGTTTCCATCTTTGCAGATCCATCCGGAATTTCTCATCCGACCATCGCACTCCGGGCAAAATCAAAAGCAGCCTTATACAGGCCAAAATTTCTGTTATTTTTTTCATATTCCTCACTCAAAATAATTTTCCTTACTGCTTTCTTCCGCAGCAGGCTGTTTCTTCTGCAATAATTTTTGCGGACTGGTATGCAATAACTTCCAGATCTCCCATCCAAACGATATGCCATATTTCCAATAACCGTTTTTGGCAACATAATCTCCTGTTTGACGCCGGATTTCTGTCATAACTTTCTCAGTGGCCGCCGAATCCCGCGACCACACCAGCAGAGAATCCAGCATAGAGTAATCAAAGATCCTCTTTAATTCCGGATATTTTTCGCTGACATTTTTCCGCCGTTTTTCCGTATAGTCCAGCCGGTCAAGCAGCATTTTCTCTTTCGCCGCAAAATCCTGCATCACGCTCGAAGCACGCTGCCGGTAGTTATAGGTTATCTTCGGAGAATATACGATTTTCCCCGCATTCATCACTCCCTGATAAGTAAAAAACTCGTCGTCAATCCGATGCCCTGTTTCATAAAAGATGTCTTTAAAAATCTTTCTCCGAAACAGTTTATCCCATGCCAGTCCGCACGTCCAATCCACGGTGTAGCGTTCTAAATATGCTTTCACATGAAATTCCGTCAACTCATTCATTCCCGACTTATCTTCGGCATGGTCTTTATAAATGTTTCTGAAGCCGCACTGAACCACATCTGCATGATACTTCTCCAGAATGCCAAGCATGTATTCGTAAGCGTCCCGCTCCAGGTAATCATCGCTGTCCACCAGGGCTAAATATTCTCCTGCCGCCAATTTCAGGCCGGCATTCCGCGCGCTGGCAGCCCCGCCGTTGCTCTGATGAATCACCTTCACCCGATTGTCTTTCCCGGCATATTCATCGCAAATCCTTCCGGAGTTGTCCGTAGATCCATCGTCGATCAAAAGGATCTCAAGATCCCGGTAAGTCTGACCGATAATACTGTCCATACACTCCGGCAAATATTTTTCCACATTATATACCGGCACGATAACCGATATTATCTTATTATGATCCATTGCCAATAACCTTTTCTTTCGCACGGTGCAAAAAGCCCAGTATTTTCTCTCCGGTTGTAAGATTCATAGCTTTTTGCCCGATTTTGTATATCAGTTTATCAAATGCCATTTTATCCACATTAGCGAAAAAATAATCCCGATACTTTCCGGGAACTGCGGAGTTCAAAAGGCAGCTATTGCCTTTAAGCACCTCATCCAGGCTGCGCTGCTCCATATATAGTTTTGATGCCGTCCATTCAAGCAGTTCTCTTCCCTTTTCTGAATTAACAAGTACCACAGACGTCCCCTGATCGGTATCCAGTTCCGGCTTATAGTTTCCAATGCCCCAGAAATCTCCTAACGACATATCCGACTGTCTGGGTATTTGCTTGAAATTGCACTCATGGCAGCATGGCCGGAGATATAAATTGTAGTTCAGATATCCTCTCAGATAGCTATCGTGATATCTGTCCTCCTGATAGCTTGTCCCGTCTGAAAAACTGATTTTCGTACTGAAACGGTTCCAGCCGAAGTCTTTATTTTTAAAATGAACCTTTGAAATTGTTCCCTTTTTGTCCTTCGCTTTATCGTCCAGATACTTACGGTACGCCTTCGGACTGATCACCCCCCTGCAAATAAAATCGCAGCAGTAAAGGCCTGCATATTTCTTCCTCAAAAACCGTTGTAAACCGGCCGACTGACACGGCGTTCCGCAAAACAGTACCAATTCGCCTTTTTCCAGCAGCGTTCTGATCCTGCCAAAAACGTCATTCAGATCGCTTTGCGCATACTTAGACTGCCGTAAGCGTTCAAGTTCTCTCTTATCCTGGACAATCGTATGACAGATATCAAACCGCTCCCCGTACACCGCTGCCGCGATATAACCGCCGCGTTCTATTACCGCCTCAGCCACCGCTGAGAAAATACCGCCAGAAGTGCTGTTTATCCTGATCTCAGCGTTCAAATTCCATCCCGCATAGACTTCAGGCATTTCATATGTAGACTCATTTTCCTTATTTAACACCGGACAGTTCCTGATGCACAGGCCGCATTGAATACATTTTTCATAGTTGACAACCGGATATACAAATCCTTCTGCATCCGGCTTCATTGTAATTGCCGCTACAGGGCAGATATTATTACAAGCCGTACATCCTGTACATTTGTGTCCAATCTTTTGATCAACCATAATCTAACCTCAAGCAAAGTATGGGCCAACAACCGGAATTCTTCTAATCAGCCAGACAATAATTCCGCTGCTGGTAAAAACGATTACCGCCAATAGGGGAATTGAAACAATTGGATGCAGCATCTGAACATTAATTCCGAAAGAATACCAGATTTTAAGCATCAGGAGATGAATCAGATAGATGCCAAAAGTCAGCCCCGAAAGATTCCGGATAATTTTTTCGAATTTCACAATCAGCTTTGAACGGGATACTACCTCTTTAAAAAACAGCAGCGCTCCTATGCTCATGCACACAATATTCGGATATTCATAGGGCAAAACTCCCATCGCCTCTCCATGCTTCAGATAATATCCAACCGTCGCCCACATCGTAAAAGCCAGACTCAATATAGCGCAAACAGCCACCGCAATTTTTTCTTTTCTCAGAAAATTGTGACGTTGAATGTAGAACCCGATAACGAAATAAAATGTCCATCCGCCCAGAAACTGTAAATCCATATAAGAATTGACGCTATCTACAATTACAGAAGCAAATCTGATATTAAGTTTTACAAAGAAAGGAATCGCCGAAGAAAACAGAAAGAGTCCTCCAAGCCAGTAGATTGTCCATCTTCTTTCCAGCTTTTTAATCATGATCGCCAGCAGCGGCGAAGCAATATACATCCCGGCCAGCATCGGCAAATACCACATATGTATTTCACCGCTGAAGCACCCGTCCAGCCATGTCTTTAATTTTGTACCCGCATAGACATTTTTCAGGACAAAAACATTATAAAAGGAATAGACGCATGACCACACTATATAGGCGCCCAACATCCGAAACACTCTGCGCTTCATCAGCTTTCCGATTGAAATCTCATCTCCATGCGGCAAAATCATCATACCGCTGAGCATAACGAAAGCAGGAACAGCCCATCTGGATAAAACGCCCCAGATATTAATAGACTGGAAAGCAAATGTAGTATAATGATAATTTTCGCTCTGGTTAAACACCGCGGCATGAATCATGATCACACACAGACACGCCAGAATGCGCATCAAATCATATTCGACATATCTCTTTTTTTCCGTCATTTTATTTCCACTCCACATTTTCCTTAATCACTTTGGCAGGATTTCCGGCCACTAATGTGTGCGCGGGAACATCCTTTTTTACAACGCTTCCTGCCGCTATGATAGCGCCGTCTCCGATTTTTACTCCCTTTAATATCGTCGCCCGGGCGCAAACCCAGGCATGATCCCCAATAATCACAGGACTCGTAACCTGTCCATGCTGGATCTTATCATACAAAATTGAATGGGCGTCAAAATCCATAATCATGGCATCGCGGGCAATTATACACTGATTCCCAATTTTAATATGCTCCATACAGCGGATTTGTGCGCCTGCGTTCACATATGCATTCCCCAATTCCAGCTTTGCCTTTGGATAAAGACATATTTCCGCATCATAGCACACCTTCGGATGGCCTGTTACTATGATCTCCGAATTCTCCTTCATCACGAAAATTGTTTTCTTTCCGCTGTTTTTTACGTACAATTCATTCAGCGTAAGCGTTCCCTCCAGGCAAATCATAGCGGACTTATCTATTTGCATTGCCGGATTATACTGGTTAATGATTCTGCTTTGATGGGATATCCTGCGTTTCCTTTGATGAAGGAAATTATATTTCACATAATTTCCTTTCCCGCATTTTTTTATATCCTGCAATATCATACAAAAATAACGCCATGCTTTCTTTATCACCGCACTTATCTCCTTACTTACGCACAAGCAGTTTCTTTACAGGCTGAATAATCAGCCCTTTTTCATATTGATTCATGCTTATCTTCCAGACTGAAACAGCAAATGACGCGCTAATGACTATCGCCGCCCCAAGCACATCATAATAGGAATCCATTTCCCAGAACTGATGAATCGCCGCCCCAACAATAACCGGCAGAATATAGCCGGGCAAAATACTTGCTATTGATTTCCAAAAACGAATCATATTCAACCCGATATGCGTCGCATAGTACCAGTTCATAAAAATTCCCGTCCCGCAGAACATACAGACCGTTGTCGCCAATGCCGCTCCTATACCGCCCCACCAGGAACTGAGAGGTATCGTTATTCCCACATTCATCAATGCAACAAGAAAGTAAACTACGCTCCTGGCTTTATGCTTATTTAAGGCTTTCTGAATTTCCAGTCCCACATTTTGAAACGCCGGAATGAATACCGCCAGCATCAGAAGCAGGCCAATATAATATGCATCCACATAGTTTTCTCCCGCCCAGAGGCAAACAAATCCGCGTCCGATTGCGCCATATCCGATCAAAATCAGGGAAACAATATAAAACTGTATTCTTCCGACTTTGATAAATAATTCATCCAGTTCTTCCATAGCCCGGCGGGTTGCAATAATATGATTCACCTGCGGCGCGAATACGCTTGAAACCGAAGAAGAAAAGTTTAAAAAATATGCTTTGAAGTTCGCGCCAACAGAATAAACAGCCGCAATAATCGGCCCTTTTACGGAACTCAGTATGACATTATCTGTAGAAAATGTTATCTGCTCTGTAATGGAGTTCAGAAATAAAAAACCCGAAAAGACGAACAACTCTTTCATCAGTCCCCTGTCAAAAGAGCGGAATGAAAATCGGAGCGCAATCATTTTCCTGGCATAAATATAAAAGAACAAATATGTCAGCACGCTGAAAGGCAGAGAAACAGCGGTAATTGCGATGGCTTTTCCCCCGCATCTCAGCGCAATCACATTTACAACCGGGGTAAGCACTGCAGCAATCAGCAGTACAAAGCGAATTACAAAAAATTGCTCATAAGCCTGCAATGCCATCATAACAACATTGAATATGAAAGATACCATCATATTCAATATCAGTAATATCATGATTATCTTTATTTCTGTCAATTCATGTTCCGTATATGTATTTCCAAACAAATAATCCGACAGAACGACCAGAAATATTCCTCCGATGAACACCATCATTGCAAGAACAGTCTGAATCACCAGGAACATGCCGTTCAGCCGTTTTTCTCCTTCCTCATCATGTCTGCTTCTGAAAATAACATTATATCGGATATATGCTCCTCCAATGCCAAAGCCGAGTATCGAAAGATATGAAATAACAGAATTCGCCGTTCCATAAATCCCGTATTCACTTTGTCCCAGCATCCGCAGCATATACGGAGTATATATAATAGAAACAGAGTTCGATATCAGGATGTGTAAGTAAGAAAGAACCGTCCCTATTTTTCTCTGATTCATACTTGATCCTCACATAATCCAATCTTTCTCAGGATTTCTGTGCAATTTGCCCGTTTCAGGTATTCCGGCATCATCCGATTCAGATGGTCTCTTATTTTTCTCTCATTCTGCATGATCCCGGCAAACGCGTCGGTCAGTTCCCCGTTTGCACACATATTATCTACAGGAATCACATATCCTTCATCCGTCCCGAACAAGTCCCGTGCAATTCCTTTCGATTTTACAGAATATCCCACCACAAGAGTAGGCACATAACTGGAATAGGCCGCTATCGTCGCATGTGTTCTTGCGCTGACAAAAAAACGGCAACGCGCGATAAATCCCTTTAATTCTGTAGCGTTTCCATCCTCAATTTTGCAAATACGGCCGGTTTTCTCAAACTTCTGATACAGAAAATCAATTGGCTCCAAATCATTATTATATTTCCATACTACATGAGGAATCAGACAGACATTCATATCCGTCCGTTCAATAATATAATGGATCAAATTCACATAATTCTCAAGAATAATGTTATCTGCGCTATACTGCATTATCAATGGACTGATATTGATCCCTACAGTATTCCCCTCAATAAAATGGTCCGGCAAAGCCGCTTCTGTTCCTTTCAGCAAAAATGCCGGATCGGCTACCAAAACTGTATTGGGATTAATTTCCTTCAGCAAATTATATGTAATGGTTTCGCGCGCTGTAATCAGGTCAAATCCTGCCAGATCTTCTCTCACTTCCGGCGTAATTGCCTCAGCGTCAACAGAGCATGCCCAAAGAACCGAACACGCGCAATATTTTCGAATCTGCTTATCTAATTCCACAGCTTTCCTGGCTGACCACGGATAGCAATAATTATCGCCGCCAACAGAAACTGCCATATTTCCTTTAAACAGATTTTTCAGAAAAACATTCATATTCGCATTCGAATCGTTCAGAACCTTACGCTTTATCCACGCTTCCAAATGCGCGCATGAGTACCTTTTTATCTGCTCTGACTCGACTATATTTTCATAAAAATCTGCCGCGCCATACCGGACGTCTTCCGTTTTTGTCAGAGACCAGAGCCAGACATTTTCGGGACCCCCAAGCAATGGAGCGGTCGTACGTATTATCGCTTCACAGCCATGATTTCCGCTGCCGCCATGCATAAATAGTATTTTTCTCATAATATTCTCTTTCAGTTATATTTTTTCTTTTGAAATCTCCCCGCATAAACAGGATACATACAGTTGACCGCCCCCGGTATTTTCATAATGCCTTTTGCCAGAATCTTCATTCTGGCCGGCAGCCGCTCAACATAGGTCCCATGTCTCCGGATACATTCACGCACCTGTTCCCGGTCTTTCCCTGTTAGTCTTCCGGACTCCAGCGTCAAACCGCAATATGTATATATACACGTAGAAAGATATGCCTGTTCTGCAGCAGGCTTTAACTCACCGGCGGCATCATCCAGAATAATCTGTTTTACCTTAATCGGGTCATAAATTCTATTCTGATTCAGTTTTTTCCTTGAAGCAGACGCATCTCTTATCAGATAATGATACAGACATCTGTCCTCATATATTGTTTTATCTGCCGCTTTAAACAAGTAATAGTTCATAAGCAGATCTTCATTGATTTTTATAGATTCATCAATCACATTTTTATGAAGCAATCCGTCAAACAACCTTCTATGAAAAAGTTTGTTGCACAGGCCCGGTTCTATTCTTTCTCCGGACAACAGTTCTTTCAGGCCGGTTATTTTATCCTGCTCCAAAAGACAACCTGTATTGTAAAAGTAATGAATACGTCCATCTGAAAATATCATCTGATATCCGCAATGCGAAATCTGAGCATGATATTTCAACGCATTCTCCAACAGGAATTCGTACATATCCGTCTCAATTTCGTCATCGCCGTCCACAAACCCAATCCAATCGCCGGTAGCTTGATTGCACCCCGCAAAACGCGCCGAGGTAACGCCGCCATTTTTTTTGAAAACCGGAATAATTCTTTTATCCTCACCGGCAAGAGCCTGGATCACCTTTTTGCTATTGTCTGTTGATCCGTCGTCAACTAATATAATTTCCAGATTTGAATATGTCTGCTTCCGAATGCTTGCTACGCACCTCGGCAATTCATTTTGCAAATTGTAAACCGGAACGATAATAGAAATTTTTTCTTTACTATTCATCGTTTTTTTCTCCCGCCTTTGTAATGATCCTCGCCTGCTGACCCACCGCGGTCGAATTGGGCGGCACGTCTTTGACAACTACTGCGCCTGCAGCAATTTTCGCATTATCGCCAATGTGAACGCCGCCTATAATGATAGCGCCTGCATAAATTGTCACATTATTTCCAATAATGGGCGCATTTATTCCATTCACACTTTTTCCTCTGCCAAGCGTTACATTTTGGTAAACGGTACAGTTCTCTCCCATTGAGTAACAATAAATTATGGTCGAATATCCATGAATAATCTGTAGCCCTCCGCCAATCCTGTTTGCAATGGAACTGATTTCCAACCCGAATAATGGTTTATAGCACCAGCGGCAAAGCCGGTATTTAAATTTCGATTCCCCTAAGACTCTCACGAAGAACTGACGCCTGAAAATTCCATTATGCAGAAGAATTTCATGCAAAGCCAGCAAACCCGCTTTTGATCCGTACCGTTTCATATCCGCCTGAATCAAAGATCTGGTCTCCAAAGACAACAGGCGATATACAATCAGGCAGGGAAGAGACCGCCAAATCAGCAGGTAATTTAAAATTTTTCCCAAAGCAGCTTTCCTCTTTTCCTATAGTGACAGTAACATATTCTCTACAGCAGCCACCGTGTGTTCCATACTGAAAGTCTTTCCACGAAGAATTGCCTGCTGCCGGTATTTCTCCAAAAGCCCAGGTTCGCTTATCAGCCGCTTAATTCCCTCATACAATGCACCGTCATTGTTGGCTGTTACAATGCCATACTCATTATTTTCTCCAAGCATTTCCTTCATGCCGGATACCTCAACCGTGCACACTGGCACGCCGAGAATCAGCGCTTCCGTCGCTGCCGTCGAAAATCCTTCCGCGTGGCTGGCGCATACAAACAGATCGCATTTTGCGACATATTTATAAGGGTTTGTCTGATACCCAAGAAAGTCCACATGGTTTTCAATTTTTCGTTTCTTAACACTTCTTTTCAGGTTTGCCTCTTCAGGCCCGATCCCCAAAATGTAAGTATGAACCGGATAACCGTCTTTTAATAATTGTTCCGTAATTTTTATAACCCTTTCGAAGCCTTTGCTTGTCAGCAGCTTACCTACGCCGACCAAATTAATCTCATTTTCACGAAAATTAACTCCATCCAGCGGTTCCTTCGATAAATCCAGGATTTTCTTACTTTCATTTGTATTATAAAGAACTTCTGCCGGGCAGTCAATCGGCAATATCGATTTAAAATCTGATTTAACGGTTTCAGATACACATACTATCCTGTGAAAGCGGTTATAACAGTTCATCGCTTCTTTTACACTGCGAAACGATGCCGCCGCTCTTGACCGCGTATGCTGTTCAATATGAATCCAGCATGCCAATTTTGTATTTGCATCCGGGCACCCGCTGATAATTCTCGCGCAGGGGCCTTCAAGATAAGAAACCTCAATGTCAAAGTGTTCCTTAATAAACCACCTGTGTAAAGCCATCGGAGAAAACAATTTCATAATGTGGGAGTTCCCACGGATTGCTTTTGAAAATACCGCCTTGTATGTAATATCATTTCTCAAAAATTGCCGGTTAATTCCCCCGTCAAACAGCGCCATCAAGGTAATATCAAACTTGGTTCTATCCATATTATTGACCAGATTAACCAGAACCTTTTCGGCGCCCCCTTGCGCAAGATCGTGGATAAGAAATAGAATCTTCAACATATCTTACATCTCCCCGGATTAAAATAACTTAATTTTTCTCATCACTTTCAACGCTTTCTGCCTAAAGGTCCTTTTTTTCAAATGTGCACAAGCCCAGTCATAATATTCTCCCGGCGTATAATCACTAATCATAAATCTCAATCCGTCCCACAGTTTCTGTGTCTCGTGCGAAGCGATAAAATTCTTAGCCGTTCTAATAAATTCATAATTTGATATTTCACTAATTATTCTTTCCACTGAATCACGTTGTGTATTTTCCAATATTAAATTATTTATTGCGACGTTTAACAGTCCAATTGACTCCAAATGAACTCTATACATGATTGCATCAGAAATATGATATTGTTTGGCGTAGTAATCTGCCGCCAGTTTTACGTACTTATAATCCTGAAGCAGCGCCAAATCACTTTTATCGCTTGATGCAAATCCTATCCCCAAATTCCAAACATAGTATGCCTCTGGCCTGACAGATGCTTTCAACATATATTCATTGAAGAAAAATTTCATACATAAATTAACATCTTCAGCAAAATATAGCGATTCATGGATACTCGAAACAGCTGATTTAAGCACTTTTGCATCATATATTTTTGACCACACCGCTACTGTGAAGGAACTATTTCCGGCCCCCATGATCCCTGATATTTCTTTTTCAAATAATTCATCTCTGTTAAATATCTTCTTTTTTTCGGTCACCCGAACTTTTCTTTTAATCCCTGGCAAATAGCCGGCATACGTCCCAAATTACACAACCTGAACATCATCTTCCACAATTGCGTCATGCATTTTTCTAATGCTGCTTTTTGAAACATAATAATCGTCTTGATCTGAAAACAATATATATTTTCCGCTTGCGTTCTCAACTCCTTTTTTTCTTGCAAGCGACGTCCCTCGTTCTTCGCTTGTCACCACCAACACTCTATCGTCTTCTTTTTGAATATCTCGGCATAATTCCAGAGAATTATCTTCAGAGAAGTTTTCAACCAGAATAACTTCAAGATTTTTATAATCCTGGTTAAGGATGCCCCTAATTGTTTTCCTTAAAAATCTCCTTCCATTATGTACCGGAACAACTACAGAAATCTTGTCCATACAAAATCACCTCTGATTCATAATAATTCTTCCCGGATTTCCCACAACAGTACACCCCTCTGGTACGTCTTTCACAACAACAGCATTTGCCCCAATCGCAACATTGTTTCCAACTACAACCGGACCTATAATTTTAGCGCCGGCTCCAATGATTACATTATTTCCAACAATCGGAGCCCTATCATCACCAAAATTTTTTACACCTATCGTCACTTGCTGATAAATTGTAACATTTTCCCCTATTTGAGCATCTGCGGCAATAAATATTCCCTTTATCCCATGTGGAAAATGTGGTTTCCCTTTGAAGGCAGCCCCTCCATTTTCTCTTGTACCAAGAGCCGCATTATTTTTGGCCTCCATACGCTTTAGACAATATAAATATAGATACCTTTTTATTTTCATTATATCTGTTTTATACAGTTTAAACCGCATATTCCAATACCATTCATCATAATAAGAATTCAAATATGCATTAATAAATTCTTTCATTTTTTCGTTGCCCGTTTTTCCTTTTTTTCGCTTTTTTATCGGCTTTTCCATCTTAAAAGCAATCTGCAGATCCTGGCTTTCAAGGCGCCATTTTTCAAATTCCTAATCTTTTCTTGTCTTCGTTTCTTCGCAATTGTATGCATAAAATCCGCTTTATTCTTCGCATCCATATCCCGTGTTAAATACTCATCGGTATATTTTTTTTCAAGATCATAAAAAGAATTTCTCGCTATTGCAAAACGTTTCGAATCATTTAATACATCGCCTTTCATCTCTCTTTTCTGCAAATGTATATACATGAGTTCAATATTTTTTTCTCCATCAAAACTATAATAATTCAAAACGCCATCATCCCAAATCGCAAATCCCTCTGTCTTTCCGTTACCGATCTCATAACTTGAAACCGGGACATCCATAAAATTCCAGGCGGTATAAAACCTTATTCCGCTTTTCGCATCGACTTCATGCGCCCACGCAACTGTTCCGTTTTCATCAAAATGGCAGGAATACTTTGTAGTAAAGGCATATTTCCAATTTAATACGCGCGGGTAACATCTGAAAAACAGCTGATTCATAAGTGTACAATTTCTGAACAGACTGAAATGACCTTCAAAAAAAAGTTTGTCATATTTATCCAGCAAATCATCCGTCACATAATCTGATATTTTCCCCAGAATAAGGTCAATATCCATAAAACCCCAGAAATCATATTCAGCAATCTCATTAAAAAAAACATAGCCATACGCCGGTTTATAATCGCATAGCTTATATGGTGTTTGCAAACAAATTTTTCCCGGAATCTTTTCCTGAATCTTAGTTCTGACAGCATCGAATGTTATATTAATTTGACGCACGTTCGAATGTTCACGCAACCTCAAAGGTAAGTCCGAATAAATCAAAAAATCAAATTCCGGATTTTTTTCAGCCGACTTTAACCACAAAGTAAAATAATTCGGTATTTTTCCAAAGTATGGTATAATAAAAACGACCTTATTTTTCATAACTCAGCCCCTGTAATACTATAAGTCTTCTCGATCGTTAACAGTCATCATCCTTTAGAACATTATAAATATATCCTTCTGTTGCATTTTCACGATGAATAATCCTTCCCGGATTGCCAATCACTATAGAATGATCCGGAACATCAAAGTTCACATACGCATTTGCCGCAATAAGAACATCATTCCCAATGTTCACATTTCCAACAATAACTGCATTCTTTCCTATCCAGCAATAATTCCCAATTGTCGGGCGTCCCGCCCGTTTCCCCCTGATCTCAGCGCCGATCGTAACGCCAGGAGATATATCGATGTTTTCACCAATCTTACCTGAGTTAACAATCACCCCTCCAGAGTGCATAATTCTAAACCCCTTCCCCAAACTCATTCTGGGATCCATTTCAATATGCGTTATGTGAGACAAATGATAAAGCCTCGCTTTATAATAGGCACTTAATAAACCTCTGCTATTTTGGCACTTTCTGAAATAATACATATATTTCAGTTCCAACGGCTGCCATATTTTTTCTTTGAGGCTTCTTTTATTTCTCCCATAAAAACGATAAAAATCATAATCGTAGTCTCTTTTCCCCATCCGTACCACTTCCTTATCTTTCAATATTTTTTCATCTTGCTCTTATTTTTATATAACCCGTAAGCAGCACACCCGCCGGAAAAGCCAGCAAAGTTAGTCCCTTACACGGCGACTCTTTCCAAAAACATAGGTTTTTAGCAATCAAACTGCTGGAAACATAATGCACGCAATCGATAAATAACCTTTTCTCTGATTCCGGATACTGCATGCAGATTTTTCTCCAAAAGGCAAATCCCTTTGGATTTTGCAAATACTGTCTGTACATTGTTCCACTGGAGCCGTCCGCCTGATACTCCACATTGCAGAGCACATCATCCAAGACGGCCAGCTTATATTGCTGATCAATCAGCCGGTATTTATAAGCCAGTGCAACATATTTTTCCCCTTCAAACACGGGATAGGGGGGGTATTGTTTTATGACATCCGTCCGATAAACCAGCTTTTTATCCCCCAAACCGCCTCCGGCATAATACCCTGTCAGAGTCGTTTCCAGCATTCCCTCCGGAAACCCGCTTCCAATAATCGTTCCTTCAAAGTCCGCATCCAGTCCGATAATTCCAGCGTAATTTCTTTTCCCGACCGCCTTCCATTTTTCGGAAATTTTGCGAACCGCGCCTTCCGCCAGCACATCGTCAGAATCAATACAAACATTCAATTCCGTAACAATATTTTCATACGCCACATTATGCGCCGTATGCATTCCGCCGTTTTCTTTATAAATATAGATAATTTCAAATCCGCTGTTCTGTTTCTTCCATTCCCGCACCAGTTCTGCGGTATTGTCCGTAGATCCGTCATCTATGATCATCCAGACAAAATCCTTGCAATCCTGTGCAATTAAAGACTCATATGTACGAGGTAAGGTATGCGCCCGGTTATAAGCCGGAGTGAATACTGTCAATAAAGGCATCATTCTTTTTCTCCTGCAGCTTTTTCATAAAATTCCTGCAGCCATTTTGCATTTTCAGATATATCAAAGCCGCTTTCTTTTATTTCTTCATAGGTATCTCTGCGTTCCGCCTGTACCGACGCAGTTACAGCATCCGCCCATATCTTTACATCCGCCGAAAGCGGGACCTGCTGTACTAAATCAGTTTTTTTACATTCAATCGGCACTTTATCGGAAATCAGGCAGGGTAATCCAGACGCCTGTGCCTCAATGACCGTAACCGGCAGCCCTTCATATAATGACGGAAGCACAAAAACATCCATAATCTGCATTAGTTCAGCCACATCGTTTCTTGCGCCCAAAAACAGCACCGAATTCTGCAAACCTGACTTTTCCACTTTTTTTCTCACCGCTGTTTCTTCGTCGCCGTCACCCACAAGTAAAAGCCTGGCGTCAGGTATTCTGTTTTTTATTTCATAAAAAATATCAATCAAAAACGTGTGATTTTTCTGTGCCCGGAACCTTCCCACATGTCCAACGGTCAAATTGTCCTGCAGGCCAAATTGTGCGCGAAGTCTTCGTCTTCTCTGTTGATTCAGAGAATATGCCTTTGCATCAATTGCATTGGCCAGAATCCTGTAGGGATGATTTCCAAACATCCATCCGCCCGCATCCTCGCTGCATGCAAACAGAGTTGTCGCTACTGCTGGAATCTTACTCTTATAAACCAGTTTCATAATATATTTTAAATTTCTGTCCTGATTGCTGTTATGGCTGTGTGCAATGCGGACAGGTATCCCATGCATTTTAGCTGCCTTCAGGGGAACAGAACTCATACAATCCAAATGACTGTGTACAATCCGATATTCTTTATGCTCTTCGAAAAAGTTGTTCAATTCTTTGAGATAGGAAAAGCTAAAGGGATTTAAATATGGCAGCCTGTAAATTTTCCCTCCCAGCGCCTCAATTTCATCATCATAATCCGCACGTTCTAATCGATGAACCAGGAAATCAAACTGCATCTTTTCACGATCTATATGCCGGTAATAATTCATCAGCATTGTTTCCAGACCGCCCCTTCCCATATATGTAACTATCTGTAAAATTCTTTCCATATTTCAATCCTTAAAACAGCCCGTAAGTCAAATGCATCTGATAGTAGTAAAACATTAAATATGCGCAAACCATCCCGATATACACCATTCTTTTGCTCTCCCGCGTGAATAAATTCTCAATTTCCCAGGGAAGCAAAATATATCCGTACAAACTAACATAAATCGGAAGCCTGCCAATGAATATACCGCTGGTCACCATAGACACAAGGTAAAGTCCCATTGAAATGATGGACATGTTCGTGCAGAAATTAACTAACTCGTTTTCGGATTCCCGGATTCTCCCTTTCCCAAGAAATGATAAGAGCGCCGGAATAGAATAAACAAGCACACGGAATGGATTTGTCCCGTCGTCTTCCCATGACGTATAATCGCTAACCACATTTGCATACTGCGTATTCGCCAATGAATCATCCAGAAAGTCCGTAAACCTTTCAACAAAAAGTACCGCAAGAATTACCAGGATAATAAAGAAGATGGTTCTCTTATTCCACGCCTTGCCCTGCGCAATCAGTACAAACGGAATCATTAGCAGGGCGGACTGGTGAAACGTGGATGCAAGTAAGATCACAAAAAGCAGCGCAATGTATTTTCTGCTGAGCATCAATGACGTCCCCGCTAAAATAATCGTCACCGCCAGAAATTGTCTGATCCCATTGTACATCCATGATATGAAATCGGATGACACGACGAACAGAAAAATCGATATCGCATAATTATAGGAATACTTGCGAAAAAAGTCTACTACCAATATCCCCTGTATCACTGCTATAATCATCAGAAATACCGAAGCATTATCGCCAATGATCTTCTTGATAATAATCGAAAAGACTGAAACCCCCCAGTCCTTTCCTGCCAGCAATTCCAACGACAAAACATCGGGCGTATTCAAAAATCCTTTCATGTATGCATTTGTATCGCCGATATATATTGTTCTGTTTCCCGCCATTAAAATGACCGGCAAAAACATTACAAATGCAAACCACCAGGAAAGCCGATACTCTTTCTGACCGCCTATCATTTCTACTTTTGAAAATATGCCGGAGCCTGCTATTACAGACATAACTCCGATCCATATTAAAATCAGAATATATTGTGAAAACATTTTATCTCTTTTGCCCTTCTTTAAGTCCAGCCAGCAACGATTCCTTATCAGCTTCCTTTTCGCAGAATCGCTTCCACCGTCTTCTCCACAACCTTGTCCTTCCCGAACTCATGCTCCATCTTTTCTCTTGCAAAGATTCCCATTTCCTTTTGCTCTGCGTTCGGTAGTTCCATAAACAGTTTCATCTTCCGGTAAAGATCCACCGCATCCCGCGGCACCGTCAGAAAACCGGTTCTGCCGTCCACAACGCTCTCCCTGCATCCCGGAATATTGGTTGCAATGACCGGGCGGCCTGTGGCGGAAGCTTCCAGAATGGTGTTCGCCATGCCTTCATGCCAGGAAGGCAGAACCAGACAGTTCGCTGCTTTCAGGAAAGGGCGCACATCTTTCTGCAGGCCGTGATAAACAATGATTTTCCGGTCCGCCAACTCCTGCACTTTTTCCCTATAGTCATCTTCCAACGGTCCCACAATATGTACTTCCGTCTTCGCGCCCTCGCTTTGCAGGCGGGACGCCGCCTCAAAGAGTTCCTCCACGCCTTTTTCCTTCATCACGCGGCCGACGAAAACGAACTTCGTGGTTTCCTGTCTTGGAAATTCTGCATAACCAAACTCATCCAGATTGACGCCCGCCCCCGGAAGCAGACAGGTCTTCTCTTCCGTAATCATCCGCCCGCTGATAAAAAACTGCCGGTTGGAGTCATTTTCAAAGAACACCGTCTTTACCCGCCGGAAGGCTGCTCTGTAAAGCCGTACTGCAAACGGTGCTAATACAGACTTTTCAAATGCAGTCCCCAGTCCGGTCACATTGGCGCAATAAGGAATCTTCATCAGACTGCATAAAAAGCCGGCATAGATATTTGGCTTTATGGAATAGGTCACAACGATATCCGGTTTCTCCTGTTTCAAAAGTTGTCTGTAGTTCAATATCAGTTTCAACTCATGAAACGGATTCATCCCTCTGCGATGCATCTCCACATTAATCAGCCGGCATCCCATATCAATAAAATGCTGGGAAAAATCAATTTCTCCCAGTACCTCATCCTCCAGCGGCAGCATCATGACAACTTCACAGTTCCCGCAAAGCTTCCTGACAAGTTCTTTTCTGAATTTATAAAACATAAACAGATTATTTGTGATTAATACAACCTTCATGTCATAACTCTCCTACCCTTAAGGGCCTTCATAACCCGAAGTATTATATCACATTTACAATAATAAATAAATATCCAATTGCTATAAGTCTGACAACCTGCACAGATCATTTTACTTTCCAATGTGACTTTGTTTCCGCTCATATCATTGCATATTTATCTGAATATTTTTTAGTTTTTCCCAATATTATCTGTATAATTAAATAAAAATCTGAATATTTGCTGAATTCCGAAAATTCCGACTTATTTGCTTATAATCATTTTATATTTCAATTTTAAATATATTTTATTCTTATTATCTGATATTTATATAAATTATCAGAAATCTATGCTCAGACAGGTCACCGGGCGGCATATGCAACAGTAGTTCCGCTTTACAGCTTTACGGAAAATAAGTCAAAAAGACGGACATCGTTCTTTCAAACGCGCCCGTCTCTTTCTTCCACAGTCTATTCCCTTTTCAAACCACAAGATGCTTTTACACAAAGATTTTTGTTCATTTTTATCGCCTCAGTATCACCTGAGTTCATCCAGAATCCGGCTGATCTCATAAAGCATCTGCCGGCCGCTTTTTTCTTTTTGGATGAAACTGGCATTCAGGCCGTTCTGCCGGATTTTATCGATCCATTCCAGCACGTCCTCCCGGGCGCAGCCGCTGTGTTCGCTGGCATAATAAACATAGGCCAGTTCGTTCTCCACGTTCGTCTGAAACACGGCAGGATCATCCGAATTGATGGTGACCATCACATGATGTCCGCCATTATCCCTTCCCCTTATCGCATTCATGCGGAAAACAGGATGTTCCCGGAAATCATCGAAATCCCCGATCGTAATATTGGAAGTCGGGTTGGTCTCCACATAGATTCCTTTTCGCTCTACTTTCTCAAGTAAGTGTTCCTGCAGTATTTCGTATGCGGCAATTTCATTTTCCGGCACCGTGACCAGCATCACCTTCTTATACCTCTCTTCAAAAACCGGGCAGTAATTTGTGCACAGAAGCTTATCTGCGGACCAGCCTGTTGCCGTCATTTTACATGCTTTCCCGCTGTAATAGCAGAAAAAGCTTTCTTCCTCCTGCTCCTCCCGTTTTCCGGCTTCTTTCGGAAATTTATCGCACTCCCTTTCCATCACTCTCTTATGATTCAGAAAAAATTTTTTCTGATAGGCTTCATACAGCATGCGTATCGTAATGCTCTCCGCACACCTGTAAATTTTTTCCGCAATTTTCATGATCTGCTCTTCCAGCTTTTCAAGCTGAACCGGCAGCAAAATGCCGTCATACACATTCTTTCCCCACACCCAAAGCAGGTTCTCCATATGCTCCTGCGCAGGCAATGCGACCACCTCATTTTCGTGCGCCCATTTCCTGATGTCAATTCCAAGGGCGATCGCATGCCCCAAGCGGTCGCCCGGCTTATAGTAAAAATGTTCTATCACTTCATCCATATGCCGCAGGCCCGAGAGGACATGGCGGAAATCCTCTCCCACATGATATGTAAATCCGACATTCTGAATATTATAGTATTTCTGCCGCGACGCGCTTTCCATTGCGATCGGCTTTGTCGTCCTTCTGGATCTCATCTGCGTATAGGCGGGCGCAAACATCCACGGTTCCATTGCGTTTTCATCTGACGCGGCGTCGATTCCGACAATGTACTCCGCCAGACCCGGAATCGAACTCCGCAGTTCTTCAATTACGACCGAGACATTCACCATATGCTGCCGCACAATCAGTCCGTGATTGGAATATTGCAGATGATCTCCCTGAATTTCCCGCCAGCAGAAATATCCCGACGTGTTATCCAGCAATTCCCTTTTCAGAAAATGGTATACAATTCCAAGCGTCGGCACCTGGCCGGAGGCGCCGCTTCCGAACAGCGTCTCCGCTTTTTTGCACAAACGCAGATAGGAAAATTCCATTGTACCCGTTTCCTTTTTTTCTTCCAGCAAAAGCCGTTTTGCTTCCTGCACGCCGATCATCGTTTCCAGAATATATCTCCGGTATACCGAAAAAATTCTGCGAAGCTGCTTCGATAGCTGCTCCCGGATGTCGTCTCTGCACTGATCCAACTGAAAGCAGTCCATCTCCCCCTTGTTTACAGCAGGGGAAATTCTGATCTCCAGCTTCTTCAAAGCCGTTATTTTGGCCTGAGCCCGGAACACTTCCAGCATTGCGCCCTCCGGCCCGACAGATTTCTTAAACATTTGGGAGGAAGCGGAATAAAAGTTCTGGAAATAGCGCAGTCCCCTGACCCCATACCGCTGCTGGCTTTTTTGAAAAAGAGCATTTTTGATTCTTAAATATTGAAGAAATAAATGCGCGAATTCCGTGTCCTGATAAGAACTCCGGATATACCGGCAGCAAAAATAGAGCAGTATAAATTCCGACGATGTTTTTAATTCCGCATATTCTTCATAAACGGTTTCCAAAAGAAAATCGTAATCCAGTTCCGCATGCGCCGGATTAAAGCGCCTGACCAGCATTTCCAGAATACCATACAGATTTTCTTTCGCTTCAAAGGCTCCGCAGTCCATCTCCTCCAGGATTTCCACAATTTGCTTATGCTCTTTTGTTCCGGCCGTCTTTGCCAGCCAATCCCAGAAGTGCGCCGCGCCGTCCGCCTTCGTGTTTCCGTTATCCCGCAGAAATGCCGCCGCAAGACACCTGAAAATTGCCGCCTGCATCACTCTGACCTCTTCTCTTTTCAGGCGCTCCGCTTTCCTCTTTTTCTCACACAATCCGGACGGATTGACCTCGTAAAGCCAGGCCGTCACATAATCAAACCCCACATTAAAATGAAGATGATTTTCCGCAATTCCCTTTTCCAGAACCTTTACCAGCAGTTTATCCGCCAGGGAGATAAAGGGGGCCTGTTCATAGAGCGCTTCTATTTCCATCCCGCTTTGAACGGCGAATGATACGATGTAAATATCGGGCACCGTGAAGCGGCACAGCAAATTCCATATTTCCACCTTGTCAAACACATGAGGCATTGAAAAAATATCCCGGTCTTCAAAACTGCCGTTATTCCATGTCCGGATGGCAGCGGTCCCATCCCTGTAAGTAATCATGGAGTCCGCAATTCTCTCCAGATTTTTCAGATAGAAAAGCGCAATCCACTCTCTTAGCCGTCCATTGACGTTCTCCGTCCTCTGCCTTTCCCGCAATCCTTCCGTCAACTCTCTCATCCGCTGCGTGGGATAATACAATTCGCACAACTGCAGCAAGTCGTCATAAGATTTAATTCTGCCTTCGTTTTTCTTTTCCAGATAATGCTGCAGTTGGTTGCATGCCTGTTGATATTTTGCAAATTGCTTATCCCTGGCGTCCATGGACGCCAGATCATTCTGATGGAACTGCCGAAACGTGTCATATTCCGTAAACTTCTGCAGCAGCCAGTCTTCTTTTCCCAGCGACGGATCGCCAAACGGGAACAGCAGCACTGACAAAATCTGATTAATACGAAATCTGTTCATTCAGTTCTCCCTTCATCAGGTTGTTCAGATATTTCCTTTTTTCCCGTCTTGCTGCCTGCGACAGGAAATTCTGAAGCGCGGACAGCGGAACGCTTTGGCTATCCAGAATCCGTTCCATTGTCAGATACAGTTGATAATAATAGGAATTCTTCTCTGTCGATCTGCTGATTCTGGAACCGTTTCTTTCCTTCATCATTTCCAGGCCAACCGAAGACCAGCGGTATCCGCTTCCGTACCTCGTCAGAATGGTCTGATCCAGATAGATCTGCTGGAATTTTAAAAACAGCAAAAACTCGATTGCAACAGTAACCGCGTCTCTGTACTGGTTTTTATTCGATAAATTTATGGCGATATCCACATCGTTCAATAAGTCCTGCAGTTCCTTCATCATATAAGAATTTTCCCCCAGATAGAAGGCCCTGTTTTTTTCCGCCGTCTCCCACACCTGTATCAGCAGCCCTTTCAGGGTTCTGTTATAATCCGTATCCGGCAGAATGGTTCTGGCCCCGTCGCTCCATCCGTTTTCCGCCGCTCCTCTCCGGCTGTCTCTGAGGATTCTGTCTGCCAGGCGCTCCATCTGCAGATTGCCCCGGTCCACCTCCCTGAGTTTTTCCAGCCAGGTTCCCATATCAAAGATACTCAGCTTATGTTCATAAAAATCCCATTGCTCGATCGCATGGGCGAAAACCTGCAGCGCTTCTTCCACGCTTTCCTGTCCGTTCACCATCGGAACCAGCTTATCCTGCAAAATTTCCAGCAGTCTTTTCGGACAATAGGAAATCAGACTCTCCAACGGCATTCCCCCATACGCCCGGAATACCTGAATAATGATCTCCTCCATTGTGACGTAAATTTCCTGTTTCCCGAAAGCTTCCTCCGGCAGGACGCTGCACATCCGATCCCATACCTTATCGCAGGCGTTTTCAAAGGTATCCGTATGTCTCCACTCCAACGCGCCCACCCGCTGTCTGAGCCTTTCCATTCTCTTTTCCGCTGTTTTTCGCAGGTTAAAAGCTTCCAGACATCCCTGCATTTGCTGCTGCGAAATCGCCCGGATTCGCCTCTGGTAACCGGCCAGGAGTTTTTCATTTCTGTAAAGCGTACAGACGCGCACTTCTTTTTCCTCGATCACATATCCGTTTCCATATACCATGGCCAGCATGCCCGTGATCTCGTTGAACCATTCCCGGTTTTCATTCATCATTTTGTTTACTGTCGAAAGTTCAATTTTCGTATAATCATAATCCGTAAAGGAGGATAAATATTCCCGGCAGAACCGCGCGCCGCTTCTGTCTTCATTAAAAACAATATAATCCAGCTTATCCAGCAAATCCGAATAGTGAATGAAGAAGTCTTCCGTTTTCATTCCCCTTCTAAAAAGTTCTCTTCCGTCGAACGCATACCGTTTCAGAAGCTGCACCATGATATTGACGCCATGTACCCGCTTCCTTCCGGTGATCCCTCCCGGAATGCAGTCTTCCAGAATGAGCAGAATATTTTCCAGAAGCAGCAGCAGAGAAAACAGCTTCAGCGCAACGCGGATCTGTTTTTCCGGTTTCATATTTCTCTTTTCCCTGCACATCTGGTCCAGAAAATCGCTCAGGTACGAGTAGTTCACATATAAATTCCATTCGTTAAACTCCATCCAGAATATTTCACTGATAAATTCATCAATGTGCTCGATCTCTCCCGCCAGTTCATGATTGGCATTGATTCCCACATACAAAAAATACCGACAGGCATGATACACCCGGTCGATACAGGCGTCATGCCCGAATCCGGCGTCCGAATCCTGTTTCGCTTCCAGCACCATATTCTGCATAAATTCCTTCCAGCCCAGATACGCGTTGCCGATCTGCCGGGAGGTATCCCCCATAAATTCCAGATAAAAGTTCAGAAGTCTGCCGCCGCTGACCATAAAGTTCTGGCGCCCGCTTCCTTCTTTCACATATTCCAGAAGCGCGTCCACCTGACGGCACATGCTGTCCCCCAGATATTCGCTGTCGCTCAGCCGGAACCACCGTTTATCCTCGGCCCGCCCGAACAGGCGCAGATAGTATCTGGTCGAGGTGGGAAGCACCTTGCCCAGATACATGCGCGCCGTCTGCGCAATCAGATCGTCCTCCTGCGGGTCCTCCAGTTCCTCTTCAGCGATCTCCGTATTTTTCTTTTTCCGGCTCAGATAGCCTCTCCATTCCTTTGGAAGTCTCCCCATGTCCCTGTCCATATTATTGGCGATAACCTCTAAAAACAGTTCTTCGTCAGCCGTCGTAATCACGATAATATTCGGATGGGAAAGATACTTGATAATTACGGAAAGCAATTCCGCTACCTTTTGAGGTTCCAGGTCAACGTCGTCAAAAATGAAATAAATCAGAGGACAGATTTTCTGCTCCGTCTCATTCTTCAGACGGTACAGTCTCCCGATCGCTTCCACCCATTCATCCCACAGTTCCGCCACCTTGCAGGAAAAACGGTAATGATCTCCCGCCTGCCGGACGGAGTTCCCCACCGCTTTGTAAAAAGAAGATTCATTCGCCGGATTGTAGTTGCCCGCAAATAGAAGTTCCATCAACGCTTCTACCTTCCTGGAAAGAGAATTTTTATCCTCATCCAGGAAATGACAGTTATCCCAATACTTGTCCTTCTGCCCTCGCGGCGGACGGTACTGATTCAGTTCCCTTTCCAGATTTTCCACGTTTTCTTTCACAATCGCCAGAATCCACACCAGCATACTGCATTCATTCGGAATCATCTCCGGTATAATAATCGGCAGAACAATATCGCCGTTTAACTGCTTATTCTGTTCGATTTTTCGTTTCAGGGTAAAGGCCACGGAAGTTTTTCCGGTTCCTCGCTTGCCCATGATGGAAAACACATTGTCATACATCAGATTATACTGGTCCTGTCTTCTGCTTTCTTCCGAAAGCCGCCCCACTTCCGCCCTGTAACTCTCTATTTTCTCCATCAGATTCATATGATTCGGGAAAATATTTGCCAGCTGAGCGTCCGTCAGAAGCTTTACGCCAACCTTATAAAAAGAATCCTCATATTTTTTCTTTTGTTCTTCCATAACTCCCTCCCGTACTAATTCCGCATAATAACAAACCGCAACCGGGTCAACCCCAGTTGCGGCTTATTTCTTCAATCTGTCTGTAAAGTCTTCTCCTGTCTGCCAGGCATACATCATGCTCCTTCTCATAAGCATCTCTCCTGGCGTTCAATTCCTCCATGGCCCTCTGACGCTGCTCCCGTGTCATCCGGTAGCTATCGTCCAAAAGTGCCGCATTCATCCTTTCCAGCACTTCCACTTCCATATATGTCCTCCCTACATCATATCGTCAACGCTGCTTCTATTTGTATCATATAACACAAGCTTATCCATGTCCACGGCTTTTTTTGTAATTTTTCTGATTTTTATATTTCCGTTTTGTTTAAAAATCCGATGGTGATATCGTCTCCCTTTTTGCCGCTTATTATTCAGTTATCAAGGTACTCCCAGCATTTTCCATAGATTTATTATAGCTTTGCTTCCCCGTTCCACCAATACATGGCAGTTCAGATCAATCTGAATTTTTTTTCATTTTTTTGTAACGATTCCGCTCTCTGGCGGGATAAACAGATAGAAACCATACAAAGGAGCAAGAAGCATCATGGAAGATATTTCAAAAGAACTGGGACGCCGGATCCGGGAATACCGCCGGATCAACGGTCTTACGCAGGAACAACTGGCAAATCAACTCGGCATATGCAGCCGCTCTGTCATCGCCCTTGAACGCGGAACGGGCAATCCCCGCCTGGATATCCTGCAAAAAATCACCCGGAATCTCGGAATTTCTCTGGATTCCCTCTTGATGGAGCAAAAGCCTTCCGGCAATTCCAAATACCGTCAACTCGTGCAGGAACTTTCTCTCTGCACCGAGACCGGAATAGAACTTATCTATCCGGTCGTCCATCAACTCATCCTCGTTCTTGGTTCATGGGATCCAAAACAATAAAAAGCCGCCGGCGCAAGGTGTCTTTCCTCACGCCGGCGGTTCTATTTCTTTCTTTAAAATTTCCACTGAATTTCGGTCCGGCCGGCAATACAGCATGTACACAGGGACCTCTTCAACCAGCCTTTGAATGATTGAAACATGACGCTCCAGGAATTCCCGGTCCCAGTTCATCACATAGCATTCCCTGTAGATACAGGAGAAACTCTCTTTTTTGCTCAATCTCCGCAGCCGGTTTTCTTCCGCCTGCCGCAACACCACAATTGCAGACAAGGGCGTCGATTCATTCACATAAATTCCGCTGGAACCTGCATAGGGCAATCCGTAGCCAAACCACCCCTGCTTCTTTTTCCGAATGCCGCATCTGTCTCCGTTCAGGATTTCCGCGTTTTCAAATGTCTTCCACAGGGCCGCCTGCGTCGATTTTCCAACGCCGGACGGGCCGCTGAACGCAATCCCCTTTCCGTTCCGGCAAATCAGGGAAGAATGAAGCATAACGGCGTCCCACCGGTTCGCAATCCGGTCCAGCGGAAGCAGTTCGGTGAAAGCCTTTCCCGACTTTACATATTCCATATAGGTTTCCGCTATTTCTACCGTCCAGAAATCGTCTGATTTCTCCGCCAGCACCGCTTTGGGACGCAATCCGGATTTCCCTTTGCGAAGCAGTACTCTGACCCAGCGCCCGCTTGCGGGCTCCTGCAATTCTTCCGTCCAGTTCTGCCTTCCGGCGCTTTTCATGCCCCGAAAATCCGTCCGGATTCCTTCCAGCAGTTTCACCCGCACATCCGGAACGCCGTCTCCCAGAAAGGGAGATAAATTACCGTTGTCTTTCCATTCAAAATCTGCCTCCACCGACAGATAATGCTCCAGTATTTGATATATTTTCTTCATCTCTCATAGTGACAGGGCTGCATTGCCGTCCGCCGGCATGCAGCCCTGTTTTATTTTTTAGTTGCTGAAAATCACAACATTGCCGCTCGGCGTGTTATAGCAAATGCCCTCATACTCCGAATCATTATACTCTTCCTCTGAGACAGTCCACTCACAGATATACTCACTATGAAACGTTCCGAAAGAGTCATTCGCTTTACAAGTATACCCATTAGAAAGAGTGGGTACAATGTCGCCGGTACAATTAGACGCAATATTATTGGCAAGCACAAAATTCTCCACACAAACCTCAGGCTTTTGATATGGCTTTTTCATTTTCGTTCTTCCTCCCTGTTATCTAAAATCTGAATAGATTTCCGATTCTTCCTATAAGGCCGCCCAAAAACGACTTGATTTTCCCAAGTATTGTCACATTCTCCGAATCATTTTTTTCCGGCGTCTGTGAAGTCTCTGTGCTGTCTTTTTCCGCCGGAGGACTGATCTCTTGTCCTCCGTTCCCGTCAGGCGCTTCCGTCAACTCTACCTCCTGAGACGGCTCTCCGATTTCAGCTTGCTCCTGACCGGAATTTACTTCCGTTTCTTCTCCGGTTTGTTCTGCCGCTGTTGTCTCCGTTTCTTCTCCAGTCTGTTCTGCCGCTGTTGTCTCTACCTCTTCCGCCGTCTCCTCTGTCTTTGGCGATACGTCCGCATCCGCCGCATCATCTGACGGCGCGCTCCGCAGCATCATGCTGTTGAGCATCCGGAACGCTACTGCGGCAGTCTGCTCATCCACCGTATATTCGCTCGCCGCCGCGCCGGTCTGTCCAAAACTCTGCTTCAGTTTTGTCAGCGCCGCAAAATTATTGGCATCCGATTCCGCCATTCCCCAATTCGAGATCGTGACGGTCAGAACCGCTCCGTCTGCCGCTTCAGGCAATGCGATTCCATAATACATATCTGACGTGGAATTCAGCGTGATTTCCGTCGTCCGGTAATTTGTCTGATTTTGCTTTTCCGCAACGCTGACCGTCAGTCTGGCCGCATTTGTACCGGTCCCACCGGAATTTTCTGTCGCCTTTGCGCCAATCTGGAGATTCATCCCGGTCTGATAAGCTACGTCAAAGGCGATCGACGTAAACGTACCGGATCCGTTGCTCCGCAAATAAACCTCATGTTTCGGCCCGTATTCTTCATAGGCCGCAACTTCGGATACGACCTGTTCCCCCGGATTCTGGGGATCAAACTGCTGCTCCACACTCTGGCTGTCTATATATACTGCGCCGTACATTGCTTCGCCGGTACACTGATCCAGCAGAATATCCCTGATTTCTGTATAGTCGGCGTTCGCTTCTCCGTTCTTCGCATACTCTCTTTCCGTTTCCGCAGAATGTCCGGCAGGATTATAAACTCTGATTCCGTCCAGATAAAAGAGCGTTCGCTTCTTACTGTTCTCATCTTCTTTTGTACTACCCACAAGAATTTCCACCCGATACTCGCCGTACGTAAATTTGGAAAGATTCTTCCCGCTGAAACTCACAACCGGCACCTGATACAGATCTCCCATCTTATAAAGCATGTCCACATCCTGCATCTTAATCAGCTTCCAGGTTCCGTTCTGATTCTGATACAGGTTAAAACGGATCAGTCCTGTTTCCGTATTGGTACGGCTGTAAATATCGATGCCGTCTCCTTTGAACTGGAAATACATCTTCGCCACGCCGTTTGTGGAATCCGCCATCCAGGCTGTCTTGTTGGAAAAGTCCGTCTTATTGTCGTAATGAGGATCGTATCCGTAAGCGTAATCTCCCTCTGTCGCCATTCCCGCCTGTTCGTCGATATCGCCTGCAAATCCGTCGGCCGCCGTCACGTTTTCGCCCGGCGCATAGAAGCCGTTCTCATCATAGGAACCGCCTGCCGGAGTCGTCACCAATTCCCAGTTTCCGCTGTAAATAATGCCCGTATCGGAAATCAGGTCGCTCTTTGCATTGACTGCAGTATCCACCTTTCTGCTGTCAGAGAAATTCTCTTCATAGTAAATATTGGAAGCCGGCATCATCGTCACGGTTTTTTCCAGCGTTTCCGGCTCCTGACCAGACGTTACGATATTTCCTTCCGAATCCGTTTCATAAGGCTCTACGCCGATTTTAAACGCATCCGGTCCGCTCATAAACCGCTGCAGGGTATATTCAAAATATTTGATGCCGTCTCTGGCTCCAAGCGCAGCCGATCCGAATATTCCCTGTGCAACGGGCGTTTCCTCCAGTTTTTTCCATGCGCCGTCTACGTTCAGTTTCAAATAGGTATTCTGAAGTTCCGCTTCGGAAAAAATCTTACTCTCCTCATAACGCACCGTCTTGCCGTAATCGATGACGAAAATTTTATTTTCCACGTTCAATGTACGAACCGTCGTCGACGCCGTGCCCGTAACCGTGCGGTTCTGGGAATCAGTTCCAAACGTATTGAGCCGGTTTGTAAAAGTCTGATTTTTATCCAGCGTGCGGCTGAATCCTTCCAACACCATCGATTGTCCGGATGCGAGGCCGTTCAGAAGAATTTCCCGCAGAAGCGCCAGATGCTCCTCCTCGCTTCCCGCCATTCCGTACAGTTCCGCATATTTATCGGATATTTTCACTTTATTGAAAGAGCCGTATCCGACCGTTCCTTCTTTGATCGCTTCGTCTTCTATAAACTCCGTTCCGTTCAGTTCCGGCCAGTAGGTGGCGTTTTCCTCATCCCATTCAAACTTATAGTTCTGAATTGCAGGATACTCGTCGCCGTTTTCGCCATTCTCAAAAATGGTCACGGTCACGTCGCCCGCGCTGATCGGATTGGCGATGATTTCTCCAACCGCCTCCGCATGTCCAAGCGAAACCGTTCTTGCGTCGGCAACGCCGTCAAGCTTGCAGTTTGCCTTCGCTCCTTTCGGATACATTCTGACGCCCAGGCTCTCGTCATTAAAGGAGAGGTTGAACATATGCTCCGTTCCGTCGTTGTTCAGGATGAATTCATAATTCACCGGCTCTCCCGCTTCCACAACGGCGCCGTTTTGCTTTCTCTCGCCATCCTGATACGCCAGCTTCTGCGTCACCATGGAGGGCGCAGTCACTTCAATATTGGTTCTGATTTTAAAGTTAGATCCCGTACTTCTTCTTTCCGCATGGAAGAACGTGAAATCGTAGATACCGCCTTCCTGCAGTCCCAGACTGTCTTTTACCTCATTGAGGTTGACGCTGGCAGATTCCATCGCATGCGCACCGCCGTCGTCCAGGGCCAGTTTTCCGTTAATGAAGAGATATACGTCATCGTCTCCGCTGAAATCGAAGTACAGGTTTTTCCCTTCATTATAAACAAACTTCCCTTCTCCGACCGTTGTAAACAGGAAATTCATGCTGTTGCTGTATTCCTGACAGACATTTCCGTACCCCAGACCGTCGATCGGGTGAAAATATGCGTTTGCGGCAGGCGGCTCGCTCACGGGCGTTTCCGTATTTTTAACTACGCCTCCCTCAACTACCGTCTCATATGTGTTGGCATTGTACTCATAAAAAGTATCCACGCCGTCAGAATATTCCTGCAGCCTGAGGGTATGCACTTCGGGCACCCGCACATTGTAATCTTTGGAAGCGTCGTCCGTGCCGTCGTCCGCCCAGATGTGGCTGAGCATATAATACGCGCCGGTATATGCGTCCGTTATTTCCTCAAACGTCACTTCGCCGTCGTCCGCCAGCGCCGCATTCACACTATCCATGCTTCCCAGCGCCGCATGCCCTGCTGTAAACACTTTATCCGTAATATTGGTATAGCATTCGGAGAAATGGTAGGGTTCATAGTTTCCGCTGTTGATGAGACCGGCCACATATGCAACGGTCCTGTCCTGATAAACGGGTTTTCCGTTTTCCAGGCTGTCCTTCAGCAGTCCGGTGGTTCTCTCCGTTCCAGCTCCGTTCGGATGATCCGCTCCTTCTACGCCGTACAGATTATAAGCGCGGGACGCCCCGCCCAGTTCAAATTCAAACAAAACGCCGTCGCCTTTGAAATCCCGGAAAGTAACGGGAAGCTGGATGGCATTTTCCGTTCTTTCCGCCGGCCTGACGTAATAAATTTTCAGGGTGAACATCGATCCCGGCAGCGGGTCGTTTGCATCGGAGTTCTGAATCAGCTGCAGTTCCGTCGCAACGGATGAAATCTCTTTTATCAGCTTGTCATTTTCATCATACAGGCGCATGGCCTTATTCACCAGCGCCGTCCTTTCCGGGACGCCAGACGGCCAGGGATCCGTCAGCGTAATCTGATTGACCGCGTCCCCTTCGGTGATCGTCTGGCCGTTAAAGACCGGCGGATAAATTTTATAAGACGCGTCCTTTCTGGTATAGGACGTTCCCAACAACGTTGCTTTTTCCCGCCCGTTGTTCTCTCTTTCCAGATAATAATATTCAATATTCACTCTCTCTGCCGCCAGATAAATGAACTTAATGATGCCCGAATTATCCAGATCAGCCGCCGTTAATACGCCTTCTTCCAGATTCTGCGGGGCATTCTCCGCATCCACGCTGAACTCCCAGCCGCTTTCATTCGACATATAGTTACAGGCGTCGGTCCGGGAGGACGCATACGTCCATGGTCTCTGCATGCCGGGAGCGTTAACGGGGCTTATCAGCCTTCCGCTTCTGACATCCACCAATTCACACGCGACCGCATTCGTCAGCTTCTTATAATCGTCCGCAGTGCTCGCCATCTCCTCCGTCAGGCCAAATGTATTGACCGGATCATTCAGCAGGTTCGCTTCACCGGTTCTGTCAAGTTCAAGGACGCATTCTCCCACAAGCGTGATTCCGTCTTCTACCGTTCCGGGCGTTCCGCTTTCAGGTTCTTTGAAAATCTTATCGCTGGTAATGAGACCGTCCGCCGTTACCAGATAGAACTGCGCTTTTACCTGGAAAGCGCTGCTCAGATAATAATATTTGATCTCTTCATCTTTTCCCGGGATAAGCTTGAGATTTTCCAGTTCATCGCCCGTATAAGAAACGCCGCCGACCGTCACCTTCACAAGCGTCAGCCCTTCCAATTGACTTCCGGAAGGCGCGCCCTGTTCATCCGCAATATTCTCCGGGGCAAACCAGCCGTCATACGCAACCGGCACGCCGGTCTCTTCGGGCGCGCCGGTCCGCCCTACATATATAACCCTTTCATCTCCCGCTTCCAGATCTATGTTATCGGTAATATAAAATTCTGCCGACAACTCGGCCTGCGCGTCCACTTCTTTATAAAGACGTAAGCCGTAAGACGCAATATCCGGATTCCACACGCCGGCCGCTTTTGTAAACGCAGTTCCGTCAAAGTGGATGTACTCGCCGGAACCGCTGCTGCCTATCATAATTTTGCCGTTTTCGGCGTCCAGTTGCACGTTGTTCAGATTGCTGATTCCGCTCAGCGTATCCAGCGTATGCGCGTTTCCGGTAAAAATCCGTCTCGCATATGTCCATATCGCCTGTTCATTGGTAATGGCGGCGATCGTTCCGTCATACTCTGTCGCAATCGCTTCCGTTCCCATCTGATTGCTGTCATCAATCAGCACATAATCCTGGTCAGGGGCCGCAAACGCATATCTGCCATTCTCTTCCAACTGGCCGGATGTGTCCAGCACCCACTTTTTTCCATCATGAATTTCCGTCTCAGAAATATACAGATTTGCCGTGGCAAGTACCGCTTTCCCTGTGGAATCCTTAACCGCATCGCCCGTCGTCCGGTCCACAACCTCTGCCGAAAGCACGGCGCCGCCGTCCGTCTGGCCCGCCGTCAGCGTAATAGTTTCCGCATCATTTTCATCCTGTGAAATTTCTACCAGTTCCTCCGGATATACTGACCAGCGAATTACCGCATTGTCCGGAAGATTCGCCGTGACCGCCGCGATGCTTTTTGTCTCTCCATGCGCAAAAGAAAGACTTTTGGGATTCAGCGAAACGGACGGTTCTTCCACCGGTTCCACGACATGGACCGTAATATATTTCGTGGGGCTGCCTTCCAATGCGGTCCAGCCGCCGCCGTTTGAAATCTGGACCTGGATTCTGACGTCTCCCACAGGCGCATCCCCTGTCGCGGCGATCTGAATCGATGTTCCGCTTGGTATGACGATTCCCCATTGCCCGTTAATTCTCACATAACCGTTATAGCTGTCGGCCGCGCCTCCTTCAAGCTGATAGAGCAGCCAGCCTCCGCTCTCATTTGTGACGCCGCTGACAATACAGCTTGCTCCCTGCTGCAGCCAGATTTCTTCCTCAGACAAAGTAAGTTCATACAGATCCGGCTCCTCTAAACCTTCCCCGTTTTCCGTCTCCCCTGCCGTTCCCTGCACATCTCCGTCATCCGGTATATCCGTCGTTCCGACGTTCGTCTCCTCCTCCGCCGGCGGCACTTCATCGGAGTCGCCTCCGTTCACAGTCACGGCAATTGCATAATTATTTCCGTTATGTCCAAAGGTAACGGTCGTCTCGCCGGCCTCCAGCGCGGTAACGACCACTTTCCCATCGTTGCTCCAGTCAATTGCCGCCGTTGCAATCTCTGTATTCGAAGAAACAGGCGTATCGGCGTTCGTATATGCTTCGACCACATACGTTTCTCCGATCTCCAGACTGATACGATCCGGCGCCGCAGCTTCTGCCCTGACTACTCCGGCAGTTCCCGGCGCCCCCGTAAGTATCATTGCAAGCGCGAGAACAAATGCCAATAACCTTCTTCCATTTTTCATTCCTTTCCTCCCTTATTTCAGCTCACTATCCAAATTACACGAATCCATTTTGTAACTTATTACCATTTTAAATTAATATTATTTCATTTGTCATTGGCTACTTTTGCGTTTTTTTGACTGATCCCAAAGGTGAAACGTTAAACCTTAAAAAAAGAGGTTTGCTTCCTGCGTGGAGAAGCAAACCTCTTTTCTTTTCCTTTAATAGGCGATTCCAGTGCCAAAATACTGCGCATATTCATCCGGAACGATGTTCCAATAGGCGTTATTTCCACCCGGATTGATCCAATGTTCCCAATAATCATCTCCCAAAGGCGTATAATACCTGCCATCCTTCTGAATGATCGTTCCAAGATCGTTATGATAATATTCGTTTGCGCCTTCCCTGATCTGTCCGGAAAGATCCGTCGTCACTTTCGACCAGCCCGCCCCGGGAAACGCCCCGGTATTCTGATAAGCGGCAGCCCAGGGATTATGATAAACATAATAGCATTCGTCTCCCGGATAATATACGACGGCTCCCACCGGATATTCTGCCGTCTCTTTGCTGTAGATGGGCGCATAGACGGTTTTTACCGCGCCGTCCCCTTCAATTACAATTTCCACTGTCGTATCGCACTGCGGATTATAATTGCTCACCGCCTTCACCGTAACGACGCCCGCTTTTACCGGCTTCAGCACATTTCCTTCCAGAATTGCGCACTCTTCGCCCTTTATGACGGACCATTTCACCGTCTGGTCCGAAACCCTGGGACTGACCGCCGCTTCCAGAATCAGATCCTTTCCGACAGTCGTATATTGACTCCCCGTTGCTTTGACCGTAACGGCCGCCGGGTAAACGGTTACCGTTACGAATGCGGATTTCTTCGGATTATATTCGCTCACCGCCTCAATGACAACCGTCCCCGGTTTCTTCGCAATCAGCAGACCGTTTCCCAATATGCCCACCACTGCCGGATCAGAGCACGTCCATTTCACATTCTTATCCGGAACGTCGGCAGGTTCAAATTCCGTATACAGCACATAAGTGCTCATATCCGCCATTTGAATCGCATCCGGACGATTCAGAAAATGGAAATCATACTCCATTTTGTCCGGATCATCCGGCTCTTCCGGTTCCGCCGCATCCACCCTGTTTTTCCCGGCAAAATAAGGGCGGGCGGTTGCGCATCCGTCTTTTGTATCAATAAAAATATCGATATTGTTCTCGTCCGCCTGCACCAAGTCTTCCATTCCCTTGAGCATGTCTTTCGTGCTTCCGGCTTTTCCCTGCATATAGGCGCATTTTCCTTCGGGAATGGCAGTCCCGCCGATGACGGCCGTATTCGAGGCGTCAAATCCCTTCATTTCCACTTCTGATCCGTCCGCCGCTGCTGCAAAGAGCGGGCTGCCGTTTACAAAAACATAATATTCCGCGGCCCCGCCGATGATTTCGCTGCCGTCCTTTGTTTTCCATGTAAAGTCGGAAGCATTCGCGGCTTCCGCTTCCGTCATGGTAAACCGGTAGTTCAGTCTGGTCAGCGTTCCCGGACGGATGGTAGCCCAGCTTCCCTGTTCTTCCGCTGTCGCTGTCAGCGCTACATCTTCCCCGTTTCCGAAATATTTGCCCCGCGCAGGATCGGCCTCATATTCGATCCGGTCTGAGATTTCTTCCACGACGAGAATTCTCACGCTGCTTTCCAGTCCGTCCTTTGTCTTCGCCGTAATTGTCGCTGCGCCTTCCTTTATCGCGGTCACTTTTCCGGTCGCTTCATCAAATAAGACGGAATCGCCCTCCACAGACCACTCTGACGGGCTTTCCCCTTCTGTCTGAATATAGGTTATTTCCTGCTTCAGCGGCACATCGGGATAATTGCTTGTTTCCGGACGCAGGGTCACTTTCAGGCAGCCTTCCCCAGGGCCGTCCTCCTGCGCCGGTGCAACCTCTTCCGGCAGATAAATGCCAAACTGTTTTTCTCCCGTTCCGCCCAATGCCGTTCCGGTATTACCGCTTTGATCCGCCTGAAAACTCACCACGAAACCATCTCCGCCGGCTTCCAGTTTTCCGTAATTCGTACCCGCAATCCGTACCTCTCTTGCGCTCTCTGAAATCGTCAGTTGCCCGTCGTACAGGGTCACAGAGCCGTCCGTCCCCACATCCGCAATGTATACCTGAGTCTTTTCGCCCATTTCAAAAGGCGTGTCATTTCCCAAATACCACAACTGGCTGGTCACACCGACATAACGTCCGGACTGCTCCACAGTCAGAGACAAATCCGCCTTATTTCCGAGACCGCCGCCCGCTTCTTTGTCTTTCCACCACTCATATACGTTGGAAACCACCGTATAATTATCGTCCCAACTGTTTTTTTGCCGCTGGGGCTCCATTCTGATCGTTACAGGCTCCGCCAGATCCACGGCCGGGATTTCCTCCTGCATCTCTCCTCTGACAATCTCCTGCGTACCGCTCTTTTCCGTTCCTCCGTATCCGCCGTCCCAAATATCCTCCGGATCATTTTTTATGCTTTCACCCGAAAAGGCTGCCGTCAATTCATCGTAAGACCGATATCCCCCGGACGACGAGGTATCCCATCTTGTCCATGTTCCGCTGTATTTTTTCTCGACTTCGTCCACATTCCAGACCGTATCCAGCCAGGCGATCCTGTCCTGAATAAACGCCTTGACATATGCGGCTTCCCCTTCAAAATCCAGCGTGCTCCGGCCCACGTCGAAGGTACCGGCCACGCGCGCCGTATAGTCGCCCCAGATTTCAAAATCAACGGAAGATAGCGCTTTTGCCGCTTCATAGCCTTCCTGGAAGGTGTCTTCGGCCCAAACAGGCAATATCGTCTCCCTGATCTGCTTCCACCTTTTGATTACTCTCTCTTCGAAATCCGTATTCTCAAATAATTCCTTATAATATTTTGTCTCTCTCGTCAGATATCCCTGCGCGCCTGCGGTATCCCGGTATCCTTCGGCCTCCAGAATTCCATAGTTATTGCGGCCGTATGCGATGTCAAAGTCCCACACCGGACCGGCATACACCTTGCCGCCCTCTCTGAAATACAGATAAGAGGAAGAATAGCAGGCCTGATATCCGAAGCCAAAATCCGGATTCTTAGCCAGTTCATTCACAATGTAGGTATCCACCCAGCTATCCACATCAATAAACTGTTCATAATTGGTCCCGGATAAAATCGCCGCTTCCATTGCGTTGATTTCCTTCTCGATTTCCGCCAGTTCCGTCTCGCCCAGATCCTCCGGGTCAGGGTCTTTGGGAACAAAATATACGCCGCCTGCAGTTGTAAAAGCCCCCGGCTCCGCATTCTCATAGGCGCGGCTGTCGGACTCCACAATGATCTCCGTCACAACGCCGTCCCCGTTTTTATCCCCGTCATTTTCTCCCGCCGGGATCTCCGTTCTGTATTCATTCAGACCAACCTTCTCCGTCAGCAGATAAATACCTTCAAATTCCCCGTCGATGCAGAGCGCAACCATCTCGCAGTCAGGCGTTCCCATTCCCAACGCGCATGCCAGTTGATACGCCATATAATTGCGCAAAAATGTAGTATCCACCCAGTTTGCAATCAAACACCAGGATTTTGCCTTCCCCATTCCCAAAAGATCCTGCTTCTTGTCGAACTTCAGATTATACGGCTTTTTACCGGTGGGCATCGTCCAGCTTGAATTGCCGCGTCCTTTCGCCGTCAGCGGATAAACTGCTTTTCCCGAAGTTTCATCCACTGTCGCCTCCAGACTGATATCCTCGCCCTTTCCGTTTGTATTGGCCAGTTCAAACCGGCTGATATTCTGTTTGTCCTTGACCGTCTTCAGCGCGTCGTATTCCTCAGGGTCCGCAAGCGTCAGATTCATCACGGGTATATTCGACATCTCCACAAGCTGCTCAAAGGTATATGTCGTCAGAGGTCCGTTTCCTGCCGCTTTTACCTCCGTCACCCCGATTTTGCCCCGGGAAATTCCCGCCGCAATGATGACCACGGCCAGCAGCAGCGATAAGTTTCTTTTCCATTTCCTTTTCATTTTCCTCATAGCATTACCCCTTCTCGGCATTTTTAATAAAACAGCGTCCCATTTAGCCGTTCTTTTGGGTAAATTTTAATATTTTCTGTAAACCTTTACAACAAGAAAAACGAAATTTTGACCAAATCAGACAAGTCTGACATTTTTATTCAAAAAACAGCAAGAGAATGCAAAAAATTCCGTTTTCAGTTTTGGGGCACATTTTTCCCAAAAATTGAAAACGGAATCCTTTCTCACCGCATAATCTTATAATTTTTTTCAACGAATATGGATTATTCTGCGATTTCCACCATAACGACCTGGCTGATGCCTTCCGAAAAATGTCCGGCCTCCACCGCCGCCGTTTCTCCCGGGCCAATCTCTTCCAGCGCCGTCCGGAACGTCACGCCTCCCAGAAAAGCCCCGCCCTGCTGAACATATTTGTAATACACATATACCTTCTGATAAGACTGCTGCGTCAGATTCTCCAGCGTCAGCATGCCGTCGCTTCCGGTAACCTTAAATTTATCGGTCTGAAGCTGTTCATTCTCCGCCATACCATACGCGTCATCTTCCAGAACATATACGTCTGACTGCGAAAAAGTCCTTCTGTTCTTCTCCTGTACCAGAGCCGTTGTCCCCGCCGGCAGGTTGCTGACCACAAACTCGGCCGTCTCTGAATCGTTTACCCTGAAAGTAAAGGTTGCGGCCAAAAGCATTTCATCGGAATTATTTCTCACCAATGCGGATGCAACGTCCACGACGGCGTCATTACTGCCGTCTTCCACAAAAATTCCGCTGTAATTTCCGACAGATATGATTTCAATATCATCTCTCGTAAGCCGGGCCGGTTTTTCCGTCTGTTTCACATACCCCTGGATCTCTTCTTCCCGGAAAGTCTCCGCAGACGGCTCGGGCAAAGTTTGCTGCTCTACCTTTACCTGCGTCCCCTCCATCTCTTTTAAGAACTGCTCCGCCTCCTGGGCAGAAACGGTCTCCTGCATCATCACGCCCGCTACGCTGCCGTCAGACATCCGCATTTCTTCCGGAACACTCCCTTCCGGAACGCTTTCTTCTCCGGAAACTCCGGCAATCTCGTTCAGCTTCCCGCCTCCGGAAAGAGCCCAAAACACACATACCGCCAGAAGCACCACTGCCGCGCCCGCTATGCCGCAGATCAGAATTTTTCCTCTGTCCGCCTTTTTCTTTTTCCTGCCCGCCTTCCTCTTCATAGTCCCTCCCGCCGTTTCCGGCATTTTTGATACAGCTAAGCCGCTGACCAAAGATATTTTCATCTTTCCGCCAACGGCTCATCCGCTTCCTTTTGTATCGCAATTACATTCAGCCGGCATTCTGCTGCTGTACAACAACATTTCCGGATTCCGCGGCATAGATTTCTTCACTTTCCTGAATCACTGCCGCTTCAGCGGAAACATAATTCTCTTCTTTATGGGAGCCTTCCACAATTCCCTCCTGAAAAAGCACCGGCAGAAACGTCCCAAAAAAGCACTTCACGTCCATTATAAAACCGATATGCTCTATGTAATACTGATCCAGCTTTGCCTTCTCTACAATCTCCAATTCATCCCGGCCATTAATCTGCGCCCATCCGGTCAGTCCGGGCCGAATATCGTTCGCACCGCATTTATCCCGCTCCGCAATCAGGTCGTACTGATTATACAGCGCCGGTCTCGGCGCGCACAGGGAAAGCTGCCCGAACAAAATATTGAAAAACTGAGGCAACTCATCCAGAGAAGTTTTCCGCAGCACTCTTCCAACCCGCGTAATATACTGCTCGGGATGATCCAGCAGATGCGTCGGCACATCATGCGGCGTGCTGACCTTCATCGTTCTGAATTTGTACAGTTTAAAAATCTTCTTATGCGCGCCGATTCTGTTCTGCGAAAAAATGACCGGTCCCGGATCATCAATCACAATCGCCAGCGCGATAATCAGATATATGGGGCATAACACCACAATCGCCATCAACGCCAAAACAAAATCCAAAATATATTTGATTACCAGATAGATTCTTTGTGCTCTGGTCAGTTTCAGATTACTTTCTCTTCCTGCATCCATTTTTTTCCCCTCTGAACAGAAATTTCATCCTTCGCTTTCTTTCATTATACTCATTCTCTATACAAAAAAGAAACAGAAAATTGTGGCAATTTATGTTCTCTTTTGCGCAGTTGCTGCCGTTCATCCTGCATATCGCAGCACGCCGGAGAACTCAATTCAAAATCCCGTTTGTTTTCAGTTTCTCCAGGAACTCCTCGATATCGCCTTTGACGGTTTCCCGATCCACCTCGTACTCCTCCATGGTCTTACGAATCAGATCTTCCACCGTCACTTCGGACTGCAGCAGATTCCAGAGAAACATTCCTACCTCATTCACCGTAATCAGCCCGTTAAAGTCCAGGGCCGTATTCCCGGTGGGCACAATAATGTACTCGCCCGCTATTTCTCTCAATACAAAACTCTTTTCAATCTTCATGCTATCCTTCCAGTCCTTTTTTCCGGTTTTGCAAGCCGCCTGTCAGTTTTTTCAGAGTATCATAACATCTGCAGGCCAGTCGCCTGGCCGGAATCATCCGCAGCCACACATGTTCAAAAAACTCCCACCAGAAATCTCCCGGTTTCAGCCATGTTCCCTTTCGGCAAACCGCCTTCACTTTTCCAAAAATCTGATTTCTGCCAACCGGCCCTTCCGCCTGCGTCTGCGCATCCCCGATAAAGAAGTATTGCCCTTCCTCTGAAACCCGGCATATACGGTGTAAAACAAACTGTCCGCTTTTCCTCTGGAAAATTGCGATGTCGCCTTTGTGCATGCCGTCATCAACCGGCCCCAGTAAGACCTTGTCCCGCGTATGAATAAAGAAAGGCGACATGCTGTTGCCGCTGACCGTCAGCGAAACCTCTTTCCCCTCTTCCAGCAGTTCTCTCACGACGGGAATATATACCTCATTTGCAACAACTCTGCTGTTCATCTTTTTCCCTTATTCCGCAATCTGTACGTCCACGACCAGCGTGCCGTCGGGATTCATATGTCCCGCCACCGCCTCTGCCGAGCCGTTCGCCGGCACATTTTCCACAGGCGTCCGGTATGTAATACCGCCCTTATAGGCGCCGCCCATCTGTACATATTTATAATATACATATACTCTGGAATAAGCCTGATCCGTCTTATTAATCACCCGGACCTTTCCGTTCTCCATCTCGATGTCGAATTTATCGCTTTCCAGAGACGGGGAATCAATATAGGCCGTCGCAGTATTCCCATAGGAATAATCGTCGTCCTCTTTATATTCTCTCCTGTTCTGTTCCATCACCAGCGCAGAAGTTCCTGCCGGAAGATTCGTTACTTTAAAGGTGGCAGTTTCCGTATCATTTACTTGGAACGTAACCTGACCAACCTGAAGCATCTGGGCAGAGTTGTTCGTAATCAGAATTGACGCGACGTCCGCAACCGGCTCGTCGCTACCGTCTTCCAGAAAATTTCCCGTATAGCTGCCGACAGCGTTGACGGATAAGTTCGGATCGGACAAAACAGTTCCCGCCTGACCGCTGCTTTCTGCGGATTCCGGATTTGATTCTTCTCCGCCCGCCTGTGTGGTAAATCCCTGAATCTTCTGAATATCCAGCGTATCTTTACCGGGTTCCACATAACCTGCGGAAGTTTTTACCTGTATCTCAATGTCTTCCGGATTTTCCCCTTCTGCCAGTTCCCGCACCGCGCTGTCATCCATGATTTCCCCGCTGGTATTGACAGACCCGCCTGTTTTAGCGCCGCCCGGGCTGTCAGATCCGCCGTCCTGTGTGGCGGCGGTTTGCACCGCGCTTTTCCCTGTTCTGACCAACACCACCGCAATCACGGCAATCACAATTACCGCCGCCAGCGCCGCAACTGCTATGATCGCCTTATCGTTCCGTTTCCGTTTTTTCTTTTTATATTTTGCCATTTTCTGTCCTTTCCATATCGCCGCATAAGCGCCCGGAGGCAGAATTCTGCCCGCACAATGCCAGATATGCGTCCGTCATATCGCACAGATACGCAGGTTTTCTGGTGGAATCCCCCTGTCCTTCTGCAATCGTCAGCGCACCGCAGACCATGCAGGCAAACCGCTTCTTACAGTTCGTGCACTCCGCCGGCAGCAGAATCTGCGCCGTCCGGTCGCATATATGATTCCAGGACGGAACAAACCCGTCTTCAAAGGGACGCGCCACCGGATGATTCATCATACCGCAGGGAGTCATCCTGCCGTCCCAGGTAATCCAGAAGGAGGACCGTCCCGCCATACAGCCCATATGCTCGTCCGGCGTCCGGGAGCACTCTTCTCCGTCCTCTTCCGGCTTCACGCCCTGTTTCATTCTCTGCAAAAAGACCTCAAAGGCCTCCGGTTCCAGCCAGCATTTTTTAGAGTGAAACAACGCCGCTCCCGCTTCCCGGGCCGTGAACCTTGCGGTCTCATCCAACGCGCCTTCTTTCGCGCTGCGCACCGGCGGAAACATATACGAAGTGGACGTCACCGTCAGGCCTCGCCCTTTGGCAAACGCATAGATCTTTTCCATATCCGAAACATTATACGGGGTAAAGGTAGCGTTAATGTTCACATAAATCCCGGCCTCCAAAAGGAGATCTATCGCGCGCACGGCCTGGTCAAATCCCTGCGGATTCCGACACAGTCTTTCATAAGTTTCATTACTGGCGCCATATAACGTAATATTCATTCTGGAAGGAGGATTCTCCTTCAGCCATGCAACCGTCTCCGGCGCAATCATCGTTCCGTTGGAATTGATGGAAATGACGAACCCCATCCCACTCAATTCCGTATATATCTCTTTGAAATCCTTTCTCAGAAACGGTTCTCCGCCGGTAAGCAGCAAAAAAAGCATCCCCTGCTCCCTGCAGATCCGGCCCATTGAAATCCACTCCTGCGCGGTATATTCCCTTCCTCTGGCACGCATCTCCTTTTCTGACATCCGGATATAGCACATCCGGCAATTCATATTGCACCGCGGAGTCAGTTCAAAAGTACCGCTGACCGGCACCCTGTTTCTCGCTGCCTTCTGATACAGGAAGCGACGCAGTTGGGGCTGCATCGGTTTCTTCTCATTTTCCATTGAATTCTCCAAATGTTACGCCCTTCCACATGACCGGACGATAACCTGCACGCTTCAGAAATCGCATTTCCTGAATACCTTTTATCATTTTAAACGCATCCTTTATGTTCGTCAAGAGTCGTTTATTCCCAAACAAGTGTCGTTTTTATATTTTACGGCAATAAAGTATCCTTCTTTTTCCCCGCTATGCACAACTGGCGGAGGCTGTTTCACCTCCGCCAGTCCTTTCTTTATTTTTTCCGTTCTC
>JAUNGC010000060.1 GCA_030524745.1 Eubacteriales bacterium
AGGAGAGCAAGCTGTACATGGAACTGACCATTACCAGGGGCAGAGGCTATGTCAGCTCGGATAAGAATAAGAGCGAAGATCTGCCTATCGGCGTCATCGCAATCGATTCTATTTACACTCCTGTAGAAAGAGTTAATATGGCAGTGCAGAACACTCGTGTGGGTCAGGTGACTGACTATGATAAACTCACACTGGATGTTTATACAAACGGAACATTGGCTCCCGATGAAGCTGTCAGTTTAGCTGCAAAGGTACTTAGCGAACACTTAAGTCTTTTCATCGATTTATCCGAGAATGCCAAGACCGCAGAAGTCATGGTGGAAAAGGAAGACGACGAAAAGGAAAAAGTATTGGAAATGAGCATTGATGAACTTGAACTCTCTGTTCGTTCCTATAACTGCTTAAAGCGTGCTGGTATTAACACGGTAGAAGAATTAATTAACAAGACCCCTGAAGATATGATGAAAGTCCGTAATCTGGGCCGGAAATCACTGGAAGAGGTTCAGGCAAAGATCAGCGAACTGGGATTCCACTTCAGACCCAGCGAAGAATGAAGCGAGCCCGAAGGGCGAGCGCTACTTCGGGAACCGAAGGTTCACGAAGGTACCCGTTAGAGCCCGAAGGCTCCACTGATACACTGACGGTAAGACCAAAGAGCGCGTTGATGTATAAAGGCAGGCGGCGCAGCCTCCTGTCGTAACATGATTGGCCGCCGGAATTTCCCAATGGGAGAGAACGGCATAGAAATGCGTCCGGTAAGTAAGCCCGATGAGCGTTGCCGGATGTACCAAGAATGAAAGGAATATAAGAAAATGGCAAAGTACAGAAAATTAGGCAGAACATCTGATCAGAGAAAGGCTTTACTGAGAAGCCAGGTAACAAGCCTGCTTTACAGAGGCAGAATCGTTACCACTGAGGCGAAGGCGAAGGAAGTCCGCAAGATTGCCGAAGGCATTATCGCAATGGGCATCAAGGAAAAGGATAACTTCGAGATGGTTAAGGTGACTGCGAAGGTTCCCCGCAAAGACAAAGACGGCAAGAGGGTAAAAGAAGTGGTAGACGGCAAGAAAGTTACCGTTTACGATGAAGTGGAAAAAGAGATTAAAAAGGATCTTCCTTCCAGACTCCATGCAAGACGTCAGATGCTGAAGGTTTTCTATCCTGTAAAGGAAGTTCCTGCAGAAGCAGCGGGCAGAAAGAGAAACACCAAATACGTTGATATGCCTGCAAAGGTATTCGATGAAATCGCACCCAAGTATGCGGACCGTAAGGGCGGTTATACAAGAATCGTTAAAGTTGGCCAGCGTAAGGGCGACGGCGCACTGGAAGTTGTACTTGAGTTAATCTAATTAAAAATGAAAGCGGTCTTATGCCGCGCGTTACAAAAATCCCAGCCTGAAAAGCTGGGATTTTTTGAAATGAGAGGGTATGTTTTCAGGAGTGCATGCCGGTCAGATTTCCTTTTCCGCTCAGATATTTTTTATACACGAAAAGGAATGTGATGCTGGAGGTGACGGCGGCGATCGTATCGGCAAAAGGCTCCGCGAAAAAAGCCGATTGCGCGGTGAAGAGCAGCGGGAAAATACAGGTGGCCAGAAAATAAGTTATTTTCCGGAACAGGGAGAGAGATAACGAATGTCCGGTCAGGCTCAACGCGGTCAGGGCGTCCACAAAAACGTATTGGAAGCTTAAAGGAATGACCGCCAGCGTAAAGATCCGGATTCCCCATACGGAAAGTTGAATGTATTCCGGATTGCCGGTGAAAATCCGCACAAAATATTGGGGGATGATGCGGGAAAGCGCAAACATGACTGTGGTGAAGCAGACACAGAGCGCCAGCACGCAGAAAATGGATTTACGGATTCGGTCAGCCTTGTTTGCGCCGTAATTGAAGCTGATCAGAGGCTGAGAGCCGCCGGTGATGCCGAGCATGGGTGAGGTTATCAGCAGCATGTAGCTTTGCACGATGGTTGCACAGGTAATCAGCGTGTCGCCATATTCAGGGCCGCCGTGATATTGCAGCACGGCGTTCATGGCAATGATAATAATGCTGTCCGTAGCCAGAATTAAGAAGGGAGAAAATCCCATCCGTATAATTTTCAGTGCGAGCGGTTTATCCGGTTTTGCGAGCGTCAGCGGAATCGGCATCCTTAAGGAGCGCAGCGTGCAGAGCACAAAAAGGCAGGAGGCAAACTGGGCGATAACGGTCGCCAGGGCGGCTCCGGCAATGTTCAAATGAAAAGCAAAAATGAAAACGGGGTCCAGGATGATATTGACGATGGCGCCGATCAATGTGGTTGCCATTCCCAGCATCGGAAAGCCCTGCGCAGTGATAAAATAATTCATTCCCATGGAAAGCAGGGCGAAAAAGGTGCCCAGCGTATAAATTGTCATATAAGTATTTGCGTAAGGATAGATGGTTTCGCTCGCGCCGAACCACAAAAGCAACGCGTCCTTTGTCAGCAGAAATAAGACGGTGAGGACGGCGGAAAACAGAATCAGCAGAGAGAAGCTGTTGGCAAGTATGACTTTCGCCCTGTCCTTGTCGCCTGCGCCAAGGCGCATGGAAAAAAGGACGGACCCGCCGATGCCGATTAATGTGGCAAAAGAGGACAAAAGCGTAATAATCGGCGCGCAGACTCCGGCGCCTGCCAGGGATACATCGCCGATCACCGGGATATTTCCGATATAGATGCGGTCTACAATGCTGTAGAGCACGTTTACAAACTGTGCGAACATGAAGGGAATGGAAATCTTGAGTACCAATACCGGAATGGAATCGTTTCCGAAATCATTTGTTTTTTTCTTCATAAGAAACCTCTGCTGTGGGTATTTTCGGAACGCGCCGTCTTATGAAAAGGGCGTTTCGATCTGATTATACTAAAGCGCAGGGATTCAGACAAGCCCGAGTTATTGGCAGTTCGGATTATTGCCCGGCACAATCAGAAAACAGTTTGGGCGTAATCAGAAAATAGTGATACAGAAAATAGTTATACTTGCCATGCCGGGATTTGGCTGTTACAATGAAACAGATACAAAACGCTGTATTTTGAGTTTGGGAATAAAGAGATCATATAGGAACAGACATGAAAATCATAGAAACAAATCATTTGAGTTACGACTATATCCGTCATGATGAGGAAGGAAATGTGGAAGGCGTCACGAGGGCGGTCAGCGACGTGAGCCTTTCCGTGAAGCCGGGGGATTTTATCGCCATATTGGGACATAACGGTTCCGGCAAGTCCACGCTGGCAAAGCACATCAATGCGCTGCTGCTGCCGACGGAGGGCTCTATTATTGTGGACGGGAAGGATACCAGACAGGAAGAGAATATCTGGAACGTGCGTCAAAGCGCAGGCATGGTATTTCAGAATCCGGACAATCAGATCATCGGACAGGTCGTGGAGGAAGACGTGGGATTTGGTCCTGAAAATATGGGCGTTCCCACAAAGGAAATCTGGGAGAGAGTGGAAGAAAGTCTGAAAGCGGTAGGGATGTATGCATACCGTAAGCATTCTCCGAATAAGCTGTCGGGCGGACAGAAGCAGCGAGTTTCCATCGCGGGCGTGCTGGCGATGCATCCCAAATGTATTGTGCTGGACGAGCCGACCGCCATGCTGGACCCGAACGGGCGAAAAGATGTGATCCGGGCGGCCCGTGCGCTCAACGATGTGGAAGGCGTGACGGTCATCCTGATTACACATTATATGGAAGAAGTGATTTTCGCGGACCGGGTATTTGTGATGGATGAGGGAAAGGTTGTGATGGAAGGAACGCCGCGGGAAGTTTTTTCCCAGGTGGAACGGTTAAAGAAGCTGCGGCTGGACGTGCCGCAGGTGACGTTGCTGGCCTATGAACTGAAAAAGAGCGGCCTGCCCCTGCCGGATGGCATTCTGACAGCGGATGAACTGACGGAGGAACTGAAAAAATGTCTTTAAAACTGGAACATGTGAGTTATGTTTATGGAAGCGATACAAAACTGCCGGTACGCGCGCTGGACGATATCTGTCTGGAGATACCGGACGGACAGTTTATCGGTATGATCGGACATACGGGCTCCGGGAAATCCACGCTGGTGCAGCATCTGAACGGATTGATGGAACCGACGGAAGGAACGATCACTTATGACGGCAGAAATATCTGGGAAAAGGATTTTCCCAAGAAGGAACTGCGCAGCAATGTGGGACTCGTTTTCCAGTATCCGGAGCATCAGCTTTTTGAAGTGGACGTTTTTTCGGATGTTTGTTTCGGCCCCAAAAATCTGGGACTTCCCAAAGAGGAAGTGGAAGCCAGGGCGAAAAGAGCGCTGGAACTGGTCGGTTTTCCGGAGGAATATTATAAACAGTCGCCGTTTGAACTGTCGGGCGGACAGAAACGCCGCGTAGCGATAGCCGGCGTTCTGGCGATGCAGCCCAAAATTCTGGTGCTGGACGAGCCGACGGCAGGACTGGATCCGCGGGGAAGGGATGAGATTCTGGGACAGATCGCCCATTTGAAAAAAGAGACCGGAATCAGTGTGGTGCTCGTTTCCCACAGCATGGAAGACGTGGCAAATTATGTGGAACGGATCATCGTCATGAATAAGGGACATGTCCTGTATGACGACGTGCCAAGAGAAGTGTTCGGACATGTGAAAGAACTGGAAGCAGTGGGACTGGCAGCGCCGCAGGTCACGTATATTCTGCATAAACTGAAGGAAAGCGGATTTGATGTGGATATCAATGCGACGACCATACTGGAAGCCAGGGATACGATTTTAAAAGCGGTGAAGGAAGAAAGCAGATGTTAAGAGATATTACGTTAGGACAATATTATCAGACGGAATCCGTTCTGCATAAGATGGATTGCCGGGTAAAACTCGTGGGTACGCTGGCCTTTATCATTTCTTTATTTGTCGTGAATAATGTGTGGGGCTATCTGCTGGCCGCGGCTTTTCTTGCGCTTTGCATCTTTTTGTCTAAAGTTCCGTTCCGGTTTATGGTAAAAGGAATGAAATCCATCGTTTTCCTGATGCTGTTTGCGGTGGTGTTCAACCTGTTTCTGACGCCTGGAACACCGGTGATTTCCTTCTGGAAACTGCGCATTACGGATGCCGGAATCAGGATGGCGGCGCAGATGGCGGTCCGGCTGGTCATGCTCATTATAGGGTCCTCCCTGATGACGCTGACGACGACTCCGAATCATCTGACGGATGGAATGGAAAGTCTGTTAAAACCTTTAAAGAAAATCAAAGTGCCGGTGCATGAGGTGGCGATGATGATGTCCATTGCCCTGCGCTTTATTCCGATTTTGCTGGAAGAGACGGATAAGATCATGAAGGCACAGATTGCCAGGGGAGCGGATTTTGAAAGCGGCAATGTGATCCAGAAGGCGAAGGCCATGGTTCCCCTGCTGGTGCCGCTGTTCATTGCGGCGTTCCGGCGGGCGAACGATCTGGCTATGGCGATGGAAGCCCGCTGCTATCGCGGCGGAGAGGGACGCACAAAGATGAAGCCGTTAATTTATCAGAAAAATGATTATGCGGCGTATGGCGTTCTGGTCGTATATCTGGCTGCAGCAATCGTAGTGGGAAGGATTTTACCCTTATGATACAGGAAGCAAACGCGCAGGCAAAATCGCACGGCGGACGGATGCCTGACGGTCCGGGAGAGGATGCATTACCTTCGAGCCGTCGTATCTGCTTAATTGTCGCTTATGACGGGACCCGCTATAACGGCTGGCAGTATCAGCCAAACGGCGTTACAATAGAGGCGGAGTTGAACCGCGCGCTGTCGGCGCTGACGGGAGAACATATTGAAGTGATTGGAGCCAGCCGCACGGATGCAGGCGTACATGCGCGGTGCAACTATGCGGTGTTTAACACCCATATGAGAATGCCCGCCGGCAAATTTTCTTACGCGTTGAACCAGCGGCTGCCGGAGGATATCCGGATTCGCGGTTCTAAAGAAGTGGAGCCTGACTGGCATCCGCGTAAGTGCAGGAGTCTGAAAACCTATGAGTACCGTATTCTGAATGAAGAATTTCCTGATCCTCTGGACCGGTTCTATGCGCATTTCACATATTCCGCGCTGGATGTCCGGAAGATGCAGGAAGCGGCGCAATATCTGATAGGAGAACACGATTTTAAGAGTTTTTGCAGCATTCATACGCAGGCGGAAACGACGGTCAGAACGATCACAAAACTGGCGGTGACAAGAGAAAATCATATCATTACGATCCGGGTGTCCGGAACAGGATTTCTTTATAATATGGTGCGCATTATTGCCGGAACGCTTTTGGAAATCGGAGCCGGAAAGTATCCGCCGGAACGGATGAAGGAAATACTGGAAGCCTGCGACAGAAGCGCAAGCGGACCGACCGCTCCGGCCAGGGGCCTGACATTGACCGCTTATGAATTCCTGTAACGATATTGTACCGTCCGGGCTGACTTAAAATGCTGTGATGACGCAGGCGATTTGAATAGGGGTTTGCAGTAACAGTCCGGCGTAGCTGAACCATTAAAAAATGCGTGTTTTTCAGCAAAAAAAGATTGACACACGCGGAAGCGTATAATATAATTACTCAATGTGACGATGTTTAAAAAATGTTTCACCAGCCCCGGAGAAGCATTGAAATTATGCGGTTTTGCAAGGCACAACGCATTCGTTATAAACAGTTTTCCGTTCAATTCCCGGTTCGGAAAACGCACGCAGACAATGAACCCGAATCTGTATGGAGGTACACTATGAAAACATTTATGGCTAACCCGGCTAAGATTGATAGAAAATGGTACGTTGTAGATGCAGAAGGCCAGACACTGGGCCGCCTGGCATCCGAAGTTGCCAAAGTATTAAGAGGAAAGAACAAACCTGAGTTTACTCCTCATGTTGATACCGGCGATTATGTGATCGTCATCAACGCAGAGAAGATCAAAGTAACTGGCAAGAAGCTGGATCAGAAGATTTACTATCATCATTCTGATTATGTAGGCGGCATGAAAGAAGCAACCTTAAGAGAAAAGCTGAACAAGAAGCCTGAGCAGGTGATCGAACTTGCGGTAAAGGGCATGCTTCCCAAAGGACCTTTAGGAAGAGAGATGTTCACCAAACTTCATGTGTATGCTGGCCCCGAACACAAGCATGAGGCACAGAAGCCTGAAGTTTTGACATTTTAACTGAGGGATCGAGAAGGAGGAATTAGACAATGGCTAACGCAGCAAAATATTATGGAACAGGAAGAAGAAAAAGCTCCATCGCCAGAGTATATCTTGTACCCGGCAATGGCAACGTTACAATAAATAAAAGAAGCATTGACGAATACTTCGGTCTGGAGACCTTAAAGGTTATCGTTCGTCAGCCTCTTGTAGCGACAGACAACGTTGACAAGTTCGACGTGCTGGTAAATGTAAAGGGCGGCGGCTATACCGGTCAGGCAGGCGCTATCCGTCACGGCATCGCAAGAGCGCTTCTGCAGGCAGATCCGGATTACAGACCGGTTCTGAAGAAGGCTGGCTATCTGACACGTGACCCTCGTATGAAAGAGAGAAAGAAATACGGTCTCAAAGCCGCAAGAAGAGCGCCTCAGTTCTCAAAGAGATAATAAGAAGGCTTATAAGAAAATCAATAAAACCCTTGAAAACATCTGTTTTCAAGGGTTTTTTCGGCCTTATAACGCGGCATAATTATACTGCCAAAGATACATGCAGACGAAATACCCCTGTCAATAACTTTTGAAAATGTCACTTTTTAAGATGGAAATTCACTTGAAAAAA
>JAUNGC010000008.1 GCA_030524745.1 Eubacteriales bacterium
TCTATCATACAGGTTTGCTCCAGTTTTGTATAGGTACGGACTATCTACCGTTTACAGACGATCCAATGCAACGTGCACATTGACAGAGATTTAACAGAGAGGTAAAATAGTTACTGTTCAGCATAAGGAGGCGTAAAAGTTGATGGTTAAAGAGATTTCACAGGCCGTGATCGGCAGGCTTCCCAGATATTTCCGGTATCTTGGAGAATTAAAGGACGACGGTGTGGAGCGGATTTCCTCGCAGGAACTGTCGAGAATCATGAATGTAACGGCGTCGCAGATCCGTCAGGATTTCAACAATTTCGGCGGTTTCGGACAGCAGGGATACGGGTATAATGTGGAATATCTTTATACGGAAATCGGGAAAATACTCGGTCTGGACAAGACCCATCATCTGATTATCGTAGGAGCGGGCAATCTGGGACAGGCCCTCGCCAATTATATGAACTTTGAGCGGAGAGGTTTTATTTTCACGGGACTGTTTGACGTCAATCCTGCGCTTTACGGAAAAAATATCCGGGGAATCAGAGTGCGCCCCATGGAGGAAATGGCGGACTTTGTGCGGCAGAACAACGTGGATATCGCCGTTTTGACGATTCCGAAAACGGAAGCGGAGAAGGTGGCTTCTCAATTGACGTCCGTCGGGATTAAGGCGATCTGGAACTTCGCGCATGTGGACCTCGCAGTGCCGGAGGGCGTTCAGGTGGAAAACGTGCATCTCTCCGACAGTCTGATGCGCCTTTCTTATAATATCAACCGGTATGAAGCGGAAAAAGAGCGGCCTTCCGGGCAGGCTTAAATGGTTAGGGAACGGGGAGACATAGATGGAATATGTGGTAACCGCACAGGAGATGCGGCGTTTCGATACAAATACAAGCGAATATTTTAAAATTCCTTCCATTGTGCTGATGGAACGGGCGGCGCTGGCCTGCCGGGACGAGATTTTAAAAAGGCAAAAGAATCTGGAGCAGTCGCTTAAGGGAACAGGAATGACGGCCAAAAGACGGGTGCTGGTCGTTGCCGGCTGCGGCAATAACGGGGGCGACGGGTTCGCTCTGGGGCGGCTTTTGATGCAGGACGGTTTTTCGGTGGATTTTGTTCTGGCAGGAAAAGAAGAAAAAGCGACGGTACAGACGCAGCAGCAGATGGAAAGCGTCCGCGCATACGGCGGCGTGATCAGGCGCAATTTGCCGGATGAAGAATATGATATTATAGTCGACGCGCTTTTCGGCGTCGGACTTTCCAGAGAACTTTCCGGCTTCTGTCTGGAATGCGTGGAATATATTAACCGGAAAAATACGTTTGTCTTTTCCGTGGATATCCCTTCCGGCATCCATGCGGACAGCGGCCGCGTGATGGGAGCCGCGGTGCAGGCGGACGTGACGGTGTCGTTTGGATTTTTAAAGCTGGGAACTTTATTGTATCCCGGCGTGCGTTATGCGGGACGGGTGGTGAAAGCGTCAATCGGCATCACGCAGGACAGCTTTTTACAGCAGCCTCCGCACATCTTTACCTTTACGGAAGAGGTATCGGAACTGATGCCTGCGCGCCCAGCGGACGGCAATAAGGGAACGTTCGGAAAAATTGCGCTGCTGGCCGGCTGCGAAGGAATGGCGGGCGCCGCCGTTTTATCGGGGGAAGGCGCGTTTGCGGCAGGATGCGGTATGGTAAAGATCGTCGGTCCGGAGTCCAACCGCATGATTTTGCAGCAGACGCTGCCGGAAGCGATGACAACGGAGAATATCCGGGAGGCGGCAGACTGGGCGGACGTGATTGCGGCCGGACCGGGGCTTTCCACGGGGGAAAAGGCAAAGGAACAGCTTCGCTATCTGATCCGGGAGACGACAAAGCCGCTGATTCTGGATGCGGATGGAATCAACATTCTGGCGCAGGATGCAGAACTTCTGACGGAACTTAACATGCGGCAGAAGGAAGCGGCTACAAGACGGAAACTGGCTTTGACGCCCCATCCCGGCGAACTGGCCAGGCTGGCAGGCTGCACGACAAAAGAAGCGCTTGCGGATCCGGAAGGGATCATCACCCGTTGGGCGCAGCGGCTTCGGGCCGTCGTGTTATGCAAAGGGGCAAGAACCTTTGCGGCGGATCCGGCGGGAAAACTATACGTCAATCAAAGCGGCAACAGCGGCATGGCCACGGCGGGGAGCGGCGACGTGCTGACCGGCATCGTGGCGGCGCTCGCAGCGCAGGAGCCGGATTTTTTTACCGCTGTCTGTGTCGGCGTGTATCTGCACGGGCTGGCCGGAGATAAGGCGGCCCATGTGAAGAGCGAATACAGCATGAAGGCCGGAGATATTGCACAAATGGTGCCTTCGCTGCTTTTATAACCGGCTGCCTCGTTGCGCAGGCGGAATGGAAAGAAGGAATGGAATATGAAAGGTTATGACAGGGTATGGGCGCAGATCGATCTGGATGCTTTCTTATGGAATTTAAGAGAAATGGAGAAAAATATCGCGCCTGATACTTCTTTGATCGGCGTCGTCAAAACGGACGGATACGGGCATGGCGCTGTTCCGCTGGCAAAAGAGATGGAGCGGGACGAAAAGGTGAGCGGTTTTGCGGTTGCGACGGCGGCGGAAGGCATTATCTTAAGAAGAGCCGGCATTACAAAACCGATCCTTGTATTGGGTTATACCTTTCCTGCTGAATATGAAGATATGATCCGGGAAGAAATCCGGGCGGCGGTTTTTACCGATGAAATGCTCTCCGATATGAAAGCTGCTGCGCGGCGTCTTCAAAAGAACATGATCGTACATATTGCGGTGGATACCGGCATGTCCCGCATCGGCGTCCGCCCGGATGATTCGGGGCTGGCGTTTGTGAAACGGGCTTTTGAAACGCCGGGCCTTACGGTGGAAGGAATTTTCACGCATTTTGCCCGGGCGGACGAGGCGGATAAGGCGAGCGCTTATGAACAGCTTCATCAGTTTGCGGCGTTTACGGAACGGATCAGGGCGGAACTGGGATTGACTGTTCCGGTCGTCCACTGCTCCAACAGCGCCGGCATCCTGGAACTTCGGGAGGCCAATATGAGCGCGGTGCGCGCCGGCATTATTCTGTATGGACTGTGGCCTTCGGAAGAAGTCGGAAAGGATATCGTTTCGCTGAAGCCGGTTCTTTCTTTATACAGTCATGTGGCATTTGTAAAGGAGCTGGAGGCGGGCAGGCAGATCAGCTACGGCGGCACTTTTACAACGCCGCATAACATGCGCGTGGCGACAATACCGGTGGGATATGGAGACGGTTATCCCCGGGGATTGTCCAATGTCGGAGATGTTTTGATAAACGGAAAGCGCGCCCGCATTTTGGGAAGGATCTGTATGGATCAGTTTATGGTGGATGTGACGAAGATTCCGGACGTAAGAACCGGAACGAAGGTCACATTGATCGGCCGGGATATGACGGAACAGATCACGATGGAGGAACTGGGGGAAAAATCGGGCCGCTTTAATTATGAACTGGCCTGCTGTCTGGGAAAGCGGATTCCCCGTATTTATCAAAAAGGCGGAAATGTGATTTCCACAAAGGATTATTTTTCAGATTATGAATGATGCGGAATACCTTCCGAAAAAACGGGTAATACTCTGATTATGAGATTAACAGGAGGAAGGTAATGCTGTGAAACGTGGAGATATTTATTATGCGGATTTAAGGCCGGTGGTCGGATCGGAACAGGGCGGTATCAGACCGGTCCTGATTATTCAGAATGACGTGGGCAACCGCCACAGTCCGACGGTGATCTGCGCCGCTATCACGTCAAAAATGAATAAAGCGAAGCTGCCGACGCACATTGAAATTCTTTCAGATCAGTACGATATTGAAAAGGATTCGGTCATTTTGCTGGAACAGCTTCGCACAATAGATAAAAAGCGGCTGAAAGACAAAGTATGTCATTTGGATCATGCGATGATGATAAAAGTGAACCGGGCGCTGAAGGTGAGTCTGGAATTGGATACATAAGGGAAAACGGCCTTTTTTTACTTTCTTGACGTTTTTGTGTGAAGATGTTATGATAGGCTGTAAAAAGGAGTTGATCGTATGGACGATGGCGGACCTACTGCCAGTATACTGTTGTTTTTGGCGCTGCTGATTCTGGATGCGGCGATTTATGGATTCGGTTCTGCAATACAGAATCTCAATGTGAAAGAAGAAGAGCGCAGAGCGCTGGAAGATGGCAATAAGAAATCAATCCGGCTGTGCCGTCTGATTCACGGATCGGAAAGCTATGTGAATATGGTGCAGGTGATCGTCACGTTTGTGAATCTGATCGTCGGCGGCTATTTTTTAAGAAGCTTCGGGGCTTTTCTTCGTGATTTTGCAGACGGCATGATGAAGAACTGGAACGAAGATTCTTCCTGGTTTTTATATGGACTTTTGCCGGCGGTTTCCTTTTTTGCGGCAGTTCTTCTGATCCTTTATATTCTGCTTGTTTTCGGCGTGCTGATCCCGAAAAAGCTGGCGGCAAGAGCACCGGAGAAGTGGGCCTACCGGCTGGTCGGTTTTGTATGGGTGCTAAAGACGCTGCTTTCTCCCCTTACGTTTCTTGTGACGCTGACTTCACGCGGCGTGCTTTTGCTTTTCGGCATCCGGGAAGACGACGGACACAGCGATGTGACCGAAGATGAAATCATTTCCATGGTCAATGAAGGCCATGAGCAGGGCGTCATTCAGGCCAGCGAGGCCGAGATGATAACGAATATTTTTGAATTCGGGGATAAAGAAGCCACGGATATCATGACGAACCGGAGAGATATCGTTGCCATAGACTGCCGGATGTCCTTCGGCGAGGCGGTGGCGTTCATGCTAAACGGCAATAACAGCCGGTATCCGGTCTATAAAGAAAATATCGATCATATCATCGGCGTTTTACATATGAAGGACGCCCTTCGCAGACAACAGCAGATTGATTCGGATAAGCCGCTGGAAGAAATTCCGGGACTGCTCAGGCAGGTGCGCTTCATTCCGGAAACGCGCAAGATCGACGCGCTGTTTAAAACGATGCAGTCCATGAAGCTACAAATGGTGATCGTGGTGGATGAATACGGACAAACCTCCGGCCTGATCGCCATGGAAGATATTCTGGAAGAAATCGTCGGCAATATCCTGGATGAATATGACGACGAGGAAGTCTGCATCCAGCAAAAGAGTCAGGATGAATATGTGATAGAGGGAAAAACCCGGCTGGAAGATCTGGAAGAACGGTTCGGCATTTGTTTTGACGAGGAAGAATTTGAAACCATCAACGGCTTTCTCATCGCAAAGCTGGAACACATTCCCGCGCCTGACGAACAGTTTGATACGACAGTGGACGGCTATAATTTTAAAATTTTATCGATTGAAAACAAAATGATCACCCAGGTTCTGGTGACCAGGCTTATGAAGCCTGAGTCTGCCCAAGAGGAACCAGAAGATAATAAATCCAAAGAATAAGGAGAAGAGACATGTCAGGACATTCAAAATTTGCCAACATCAAGCATAAGAAAGAAAAGAACGATGCGGCGAAGGGCAAAATCTTTACGATCATCGGAAGAGAAATCGCCGTTGCGGTAAAGGAAGGCGGCCCGGATCCTGCCAATAATTTTAAACTTTCCCAGGTGATTGCGAAGGCAAAATCCAACAATATGCCAAACGATACCATTGAGCGCGGCATCAAGAAAGCTGCCGGAGATGTGGGAAATGTCAACTATGAATATGTGACCTATGAAGGATACGGCCCCAACGGCATTGCGATCATTGTGGACGCTCTGACGGACAATAAGAACAGAACCGCAGCGAACGTGAGAAGCGCGTTCACCAAAGGAAACGGAAATATCGGCACGCCCGGATGCGTGTCTTTCATGTTTGATAAAAAAGGACAGATCATCATCGACAAAGAAGAGTGTGAAATGGAAGCGGATGATCTGATGATGCTGGCGCTGGATGCAGGGGCGGAGGATTTCTCGGAGGAAGAGGACAGCTTTGAAGTGCTGACCGATCCGGATTCCTTTGAAGAGGTGCGCTCTGCGCTGGAAAAGGAAGGCATTCAGATGGCGCAGGCAGAAGTTACCATGATTCCGCAGAACTATGTGACGCTGACCGACGAAACCGCTTTGAAAAATCTGCAGAGAACGCTGGATCTTCTGGATGAAGACGACGACGTGCAGGCGGTATATCACAACTGGGACGAGGAGTAAGGAATGAATAAGGAAACGATCTGTATCCAGTCCGGATGGAAACCCAAAAACGGAGAGCCCAGAGTGCTCCCGATTTATCAGAGTACCACCTTTAAATATGAAACTTCCGAGCAGATGGGACGTCTTTTTGATCTGGAAGAAAGCGGATATTTTTATACCCGCCTGGCGAATCCGACCAATGACAGCGTGGCGCAGAAAATCTGCGAACTGGAGGGCGGTGTGGCGGCTATGCTCACTTCTTCCGGACAGGCTGCAAACTATTATGCGGTCTTTAACATCTGCGAGGCCGGCGATCATGTGGTTTTGTCTTCCACGGTGTATGGCGGCACCTTTAATCTGCTGACCTGCACCATGAAGAAGATGGGGATTTCCTGTACCGTGGTGGATCCTGATTCTGATTATGATACATTATGTCAGGCATTTTTGCCGAATACCAAATGCGTGCTGGCGGAAACGATTGCCAATCCGGCGCTGGTGGTGCTGGACATTGAGAAGTTTGCAAAGGCAGCGCATGCGCATCAGGTTCCGCTGATTGTGGATAACACTTTCCCTACGCCGATTAACTGCAATTCGTTTCAGTGGGGCGCGGACATCGTAACCCATTCCACAACCAAATATATGGACGGTCATGCGATGTGCGTGGGCGGCGCGATTGTGGATTCCGGCAATTTTGACTGGGCGGCTTATCCGGATAAATTCCCGGGACTGTGCACGCCGGATGAATCGTATCACGGCATCGTTTATACGGAAAAGTTCGGAAAGGCTGCTTACATTACGAAAGCGACTTCTCAACTGATGCGGGATCTGGGTTCCATCCAGTCGCCGCAGAACGCGTTCCTTTTAAATATCGGTTTGGAAACGCTGCATCTGCGCATGCCGCGCCACTGTGAAAACGCGCTGAAGGTTGCGGAATTTTTAGAGCGGCATGAGAAAGTGGCATGGGTGAATTATCCGGGCTTAAAGAGCAGCAAATATTATGAACTGGCGCAGAAATATATGCCGGACGGCACCTGCGGCGTCATTTCCTTCGGCTTAAAGGGCGGCCGGAAAGCGGCGGAAGAGATGATGGATCATCTGAAGCTGGCGGCGATCGTGACGCACGTTGCGGATGCGCGCACCTGCGTGCTCCATCCGGCAAGCCATACGCACCGGCAGATGAATGACGAGCAGTTAAAGGAAGCGGGTGTGGCGCCCGATCTGATCCGTCTTTCCGTCGGTATTGAAAATGTGAATGATATCATCGCGGATCTGGAACAGGCATTGTAAGAATTGCCGTAAGGCAGCTTTGTTTGGGCGGAAATTGGGGGCGATATGAGAAAAAAGAGCACGATTTCCTGGTTTGTATTTACATGTGTTTTGTGTCTGGGATTTTCCGGAACGACAGCCTCGCTGACCAAAATGCTGGGGCTGTCCGTTTATGCATATTATGCGCTGACGGCGGCGCTGATTGGCGCCGTATTGCTTTTCGTTTACCTGCCGATCAAGCTTCTGGCAGGTAAATTTGGTTTATCCGCTGAGAATCACAGCGCGGATACCAGAAAAAAAGCGGTCGCCGGAATATTTGAGACGACGAAAAAAATCTCTCCAAAAGACGGCATTTGCCTGATACTTCTTATGGCGGTATTGGTGAATGTGAGGATTTTTTTGGCGCCTGTTGCCGTTGCGAGAACGGAAACGGACGTCTTTTTGGGGCTGCCCGGTCTTTTTTCCGGAGAGTTATATGCCGGAATCGTATCTTTTCTTATGCAATTTCTGTTTGAAACAGACGCGGTTTTTTTGTGCAATCTGAGTTTCCAGGTGTTGGGGGTTTTCTTTCTTTATATGGGTATCCGCCTGCTGTCGGGGACGATATGTGCGGTAACGACGCTCGTTTTTGTGATTTATCTGCCCGTTTTTCATAATAGCGTCTATATGGCGGAGCCGCAAAGTATGATGCTTTTTTTCTTTGGCTTTTTGATATGGATCTGCGCCTTCTGCCTTGGACGGATCAGCGGCGCAGCATGGAACGGAGCCGTTTACACCCCGGCTTTCATTGCCGGATTATTTCTCGGCGCCGCCGCCTTTGTCAATACGCAGCTTTGCGTTCTGCTGTTCCTTATGGGAAGCGGAATCGGCAGACTGCCAAAAAAAATCAGAAAAAAGGCTGCCGCCGGTTTTGGCTGCGCGGTATTGATCGGCTTTTTTCTCTGCTTTGGCTGTTCGGTTTACTTTTTCGGCGAAGGACAAAGCTTGCCGGAAAAATGCCTGCGTATATTAGAGGGCTGGATGTTGTCAGGGACCACGCGGGAATATGACGCGCTGCTTCATTCGCCGACCCTGGCGGATTACTGGATGATTATACCGCCGTACCTTCTTGCGTTTCTGGCTGTATTCGGCGCATCTGACACAGAAACCAACCGGGGAAACGGACGGCAGTGGATCTGGCCGCTTGCGCTGACCGTGATTCTGGAAACGCTGGGAAATGCGCCGCTGCAGGAACAGGGAATCCGCTTTGTGCTTCTGGGCGTGACGGCCGGCTACGGCGTTCGAAGGATGTTTTTGGCGGAAAGCCGGGAAGGCTTTGCGGAAGAGGGAGAAGATGCTTTGGATGAGAGGGTGGAGAAGATGTTAGACGAAGAAAAAAAAGAAACGGAACAGAAAGGCGTTTTACCCAAAAAACCGGGCGAATATCTGGACAATCCGCTTCCGGTGCCGAAACGCCATGTGAAAAAGGAAATGAGTTATGGTTTTGAACCCCGGGAGGATCAGATGTTTTATGACGTTCCGGTGTCGGATCAGGATGATTTTGATATCTGAAAAGGTATAAAAAAAGCGCTCCTGCACATACTTCCCTTAAGATCAGGAAAGGATTCATGCAGGGGTGATTTTTTATGGGAAAAAAAGAAGAGCAGGAAAAACACAGAGACGAGCGCGTGGAGGAAACCGGACAGATGACGCTGGAACGCCGCGATTCGGAAAGCGCCATTCATCTGCTGACGATTATCGGAGAAATTGAAGGACATGATAATTTAAGCAGTTCCTCCAAAACGACGAAATATGAACATATTTTGCCGCAGCTTGCCGCGATTGAAGACAGCAGCCACATTGACGGATTGCTGGTGCTTTTAAACACGATGGGCGGCGATGTGGAAGCGGGACTTGCCATCGCGGAGATGATCGCTTCGCTGAGCAAGCCGACCGTATCGCTGGTGCTGGGAGGCAGTCATTCCATCGGGGTTCCGATCGCTGTCAGCACGGATTATTCTTTTATTGTGCCTACCGGAACAATGGTCATTCATCCGGTGCGGATGAACGGAACCGTGATCGGCGCGCCTCAGACCTTCGACTATTTTAAGCAGATTCAGGACAGAATTACCGGATTTGTCTGCAGCCATTGCAATGTGACGCAGCGGCGGATGGAGGATCTGATGATGAATCAGGGAATGCTGACAAAAGACCTGGGCACGATCCTGGTTGGACGGGAGGCTGTCAAAGAGGGAATCATATCGGAAGTGGGAGGCATACAGGAAGCGATCCGGAAAGTCCATGAACTGGCGGAAAGAAAGAAAAAGAAAAACAGCAATAGTGACAAGAGAAAAATAAAGTGATATACTAGACTAGATCTGGTCTGTATTTTGGCCGGATCAATGGAGGAGATTATTATGGCATCATCTGCTCAGAGAAGCAGAAAAACTTCTGCCGCCCAATCGGGCCGGGGAAGAAGTCAAAACACTACCAAAGCAAAACAGCCTGCCGCAGTCACGCCGGAGGAAAGCGCGATTAAAAATGAAATCGTGCTGATCGGTGTGTTTGCGCTGACAGTGCTTTTATTTCTGTGCAATTTCGGCGTGATCGGCGTTGTAGGCGACGCGGTCAGCCGCGTAATGTTCGGGATTTTCGGACTGACTGCTTATGCAGTTCCGGTGCTGGCTTTTATCGCCATCGCATTCGGAATATCCAACCAGGGAAACCGGATTGCCATTATGAAGCTGACAGCCGGCGTCGTTCTTTTTTTCGTGTTGGGCATTGTCTTTGAACTGATCGGATATTCCGGGACCATGGAGGAGGCCTATTCCATCAAGAACCTGTATGAAACCTGCGGGACGGATAAGGCCGGCGGCGGCGTGGCGGCCGGCAGCCTGGCCTGGGTGCTACATCATTTTCTGGGTATGGTGGGAACCGTTTTATTGCTTTTGGTGCTGGCGATTATCTGTCTGGTCGTGATTACGGAAAAATCCCTGGTAGGAGGAGTGAAATCTTCCGGACGGCGCGTCTATGAAACGGCGGTTTCGGATGTGCAGGTGCGCAGAGAACGCCGGGTGGAGTCCCAGGCCAGAAGGCAGGAGGAAGCTGTCAGGAGACGGGAAGAGAGCCGGAACAGAAAAGAGGAAGCGGCGGCCAGAAAGCAGGAGCGGGCCAGACTGAAAGAAGAGGCGGCTGCGCGGGAGGAAGCGGAACGGATTCTGCGGATGGACAGGAAGGTTTCCGGCGTGATGCTGGATACCAGCCTGAAGGAAAGCGCAAACAAACAGAAGTCCAGAGACGATATACATGAAATCACCCTGGAAACTCCGACGCCGGAAAAGGTCGAGGTACATGAAGTGACTCCCATGGGCGAGCCGGAAAACAGTTTTGACGAAATACGGATACATACCATGAGCCAACAGCCGGATGAACCGGAGCATTTGCGCGCAGAAGAGCGGGAAGAGGACGCATTCTGGGGACGTCCGTTTGAAACGGAGGAATTACCTTCCGATATTGAACTGCTGCAAAGCGATCTTCCGGTATCCACGGAAAATATTATCGCGCAGGAAGCGGACGTTTACCGGGATATGAAGGAAGTCAGCCCTGCCATGGTTTCCGGACGCGCTGCGGCGGAAAAAAAGGCGGCGGATATTGTTTCGTTTGAGGAAAGCAGGGGGAAGGAACGCCCCAGAGCATATTCCGCGCCGAAACCGGCCACTGCGGCGGAAGCGACGGCGGTGGGGCAGCAGATGGCGAAGCTGGAAAAGGCAGCGCCGAAGGCGGCAAACAGACCCTATCAGTTTCCGCCTATAAGCCTGTTACATAAATCGGGCGGTAAAAGTGTGGACAGCACCAGGGAACTGAAGGAGACTGCGATACGGCTGCAGGAAACACTTCAGACTTTCGGCGTGCGGGTGAGCATAACGGATATCAGCCAGGGCCCTGCGGTCACCCGCTATGAATTGCAGCCGGAACAGGGGGTTAAGGTCAGTAAGATTGTGGGACTGGCCGATGATATCAAACTGAATCTGGCCGCTACGGATATCCGGATTGAGGCTCCGATTCCGGGGAAAGCTGCGATCGGTATTGAAGTGCCCAATAAAGAAAATACGGCGGTGGGCCTGCGGGAACTGCTGGAAACGAAAGAATTTAAGGATTTTCCTTCCAGAATCGCGTTTGCGGTAGGAAAGGATATCGCCGGAAAAGCGGTGGTTTCCGATATCGCAAAAATGCCCCATATGCTGATTGCGGGCGCGACCGGTTCCGGAAAATCAGTCTGCATCAATACGCTGATTATGAGCATTTTATATAAAGCCAATCCGAATGAGGTGAAGCTGATTCTGGTGGACCCCAAAGTGGTGGAACTGAGCGTCTACAACGGGATTCCGCATCTGCTCATTCCGGTTGTGACCGATCCGAAGAAGGCCTCCGCAGCACTGCAGTGGGGCGTTGCGGAAATGACGGACCGGTATAAGAAATTCGCGGATTATAATGTCCGGGATCTGAAAGGATTCAATAAAAAGGCGGATGAAATGCGGGAAAAAGGAGCGGCGGATGCTCCGGCAAGGATGCCACAGATTGTCATTATCGTGGATGAACTGGCGGATCTGATGATGGTAGCGCCCGGCGAAGTGGAAGAGTCCATCTGCCGCCTGGCACAGCTTGCCCGCGCCGCAGGCATTCACCTGATTATTGCGACGCAGCGACCTTCCGTCGACGTCATCACCGGACTGATTAAAGCCAATATGCCGAGCCGCGTGGCTTTCGCCGTTTCCAGCGGTGTGGATTCCCGTACGATTCTGGATATGAATGGCGCGGAGAAACTGCTGGGAAAAGGGGACATGCTTTTTTATCCCCAGGGTTATTCCAAACCCGTGCGCGTGCAGGGCGCGTTCGTATCGGACAACGAAGTTTCCGATGTGGTGGATTTCCTGAAAAATCAGGCGATCGGAAATATTTACAGCGAAGATATTGAAGAAAAACTCAAAAATTTCAGCACCGGTTCCGGCGGCTCGTCTTCCTCTTCCGGCACAGAATATGACGAACATTTTGTGGAGGCGGGAAAATTTATCATTGACAAGAACAAAGCTTCCATCGGCATGTTGCAGCGGGTGTTCAAAATCGGCTTTAACCGTGCGGCAAGAATTATGGATCAGCTTGCGGAAGCCGGGGTGGTGGGAGAAGAGGAAGGGACCAAGCCGCGCAAAGTGCTGATGTCAATGGATGAGTTTGAACAGTTTGTGGAAGAAACAATATAATGATTACAGCGCCATTGTAATATATATGGAAGAAACACCTGAAAATCATTCCCGAAAATGAGGAGGAACAATTTATGAAGACAGACATTGAAATCGCGCAGGAAGCGGTCATGGAACCGATCGTGAATGTTGCGGCGAAGCTGGGAATCGGAGAGGACGATCTGGAATTGTACGGCAAGTATAAGGCGAAAATTTCAGACGGATATATCCGGTCCATTCAGGAAAATCCTGACGGAAAGCTGATACTGGTGACGGCGATCAATCCCACTCCCGCCGGGGAGGGAAAGACCACGACCAGCGTCGGACTCGGCGAAGCCTTCGGTCAGCTTGGCAAAAAGGCGGTCATCGCATTGAGAGAGCCTTCCCTGGGGCCCTGCTTTGGCATCAAGGGCGGCGCAGCAGGAGGCGGATATGCGCAGGTGGTGCCCATGGAGGATTTAAACCTGCACTTTACCGGAGATTTCCATGCGATCACTTCGGCCAACAATTTGCTGGCGGCGCTTCTTGATAATCATATCCAGCAGGGAAATGAACTGGGAATCGATACCAGACAGGTTGTGTGGAAACGTTGTCTGGACATGAATGACCGCGTGCTGCGCAACATCGTGGTGGGGCTTGGCAGCAAAACGGACGGCACTGTCCGGGAAGACCATTTTGTCATCACGGTAGCGTCCGAGATCATGGCGGTTTTGTGTCTGGCGGACGATATGGAGGACTTGAAGGATCGGCTTTCCAAAATCGTAGTGGCTTACAATTTTGAAGGAAAGCCGGTGACGGCGGGGGATTTGCAGGCGGTCGGCGCGATGGCTGCGCTTTTGAAAGACGCGCTCAAGCCGAATCTGATTCAGACGCTGGAACATACGCCTGCGATCGTACACGGCGGTCCCTTCGCCAATATTGCGCACGGCTGCAACAGCGTCCGGGCAACGAAGACGGCCCTGAAGATGGCGGATTATGTAATCACGGAAGCGGGCTTCGGCGCGGATCTGGGGGCGGAGAAGTTTTTTGATATCAAATGCCGCAAAGCGGGATTGCGGCCGGACGCGGTCGTGCTGGTGGCCACCGTGCGCGCGCTGAAGTATAATGGCGGCGTGCCAAAAGCGGAACTTTCCAAAGAAAATCTGGACGCCCTTGAAAAAGGAATCGTCAATCTGGAAAAGCATATCGAAAATTTACAAAAATACGGCGTTCCGGTCGTTGTCACCTTAAATTCCTTTGTGACCGATACGGAAGCGGAGACGGAATTTGTCCGCAATTTCTGCGAGGAGCGCGGCTGTGAATTCGCGCTTTCCGAAGTCTGGGAAAAAGGAGGAATGGGCGGAATCGCTTTGGCCGAAAAGGTGCTGAAGACTCTGGAAGAAAAGAAGAGCAACTTCCATGTGCTCTATGACGAAAAGCTTCCGATCCGGGAAAAAATTTCGATCGTAGCAAAGGAAATTTACGGCGCCGACGGCGTAGCCTATGCGCCCGGCGCAGCGAAGCAGATACAGAAGCTGGAAGAACTGGGATTTGGAGAATTGCCCGTCTGCATGGCGAAAACCCAATATTCCCTCTCTGACAATGCGGAGCTGCTGGGAAGACCGCAGGGCTTTGAGATCAGCGTCCGGGAAGTTTATGTTTCCGCCGGCGCGGGGTTTGTGGTTGTATTGACCGGAGCGGTCATGACAATGCCCGGGCTCGGGAAAAAGCCTGCGGCATACGGCATCGATGTGGACGCTTCCGGCAAAATAACAGGACTTTTTTAAAGGGAGAGAAACCGCATATGGCAAAGATCATTGATGGAAAAGCGATCGCTGCGCAGATCAAAGAAGAAGTGAAGGCGGGCGTAGCGGAGTTTGCGAAACAGGGAATTACCGTCACGCTGGCGGTAATTCAGGTCGGCGAAGATCCGGCGTCCTGCGTTTATGTGCGCAATAAAAAACGCACCTGTACGGAACTGGGCATCCGTAGTCTCGCCTATGAAATTCCGGAACAGACCAGCGAAGAAGAACTTCTTTCTCTGGTGGAAGAATTAAACGGCAGAGAAGATGTGGACGGCATTCTGGTACAGCTTCCCCTTCCGGCTCACATTTCGGAAAAGAAGGTGATCGCAGCGATCGATCCCAAAAAAGATGTGGACGGATTTCATCCTTATAATGTGGGAGCGCTTTCCACAGGAGAAAAGGGATTTCTGCCCGGCACTCCCGCCGGGATTATCCAGCTTTTGAAGCGTTCCGGCATTGATATAGACGGGAAAGAATGTGTGGTGATCGGCAGAAGCAACATCGTCGGCAAACCGATGGCACAGCTTTTGCTGAAAGAGAACGGCACCGTTACGATCGCCCATTCTCATACGAAAAACCTTCCGGAGGTGACCAGGCGCGCGGATATTTTAATAGTCGCAATCGGACAGAGGAAAATGATCACGAAGGAGTTTGTCAAAGCGGGAGCGGTTGTGATCGATGTAGGCATGCATCGGGATGAGAATAATAAGCTGTGCGGCGATGTGGACTATGCAGATGTTTTTGAAACGGCAGGAGCGATCACTCCGGTGCCGGGAGGCGTCGGGCCGATGACGATTGCGATGCTGATGCATAATTGTCTGGAAAGCGTGCGTCTTCGTTTATCATAAAGGCGTGGAAGAAATTTCCATGCCCGGGCGGGCTGGCTGGAAAGGAACTGTTATGAAGTGTCCCAACTGTGGGGAACAGATGAAGGAAGGGCAACTGTATTGTGAACACTGCGGTGAGGAAATACGGATTGTGCCGGAATTTGAACCCGAAATCGAAAACAGCATACGTAAAACATTGTCGGATGTGGCAACAGAGATCATGGTTCCTGTAAAAGAAAAAGAAACGGAAGAACCCGCTCCAAAGAGAAAAAAGAGATCCCGAACTGCCGGACCCAAAAAGAAAAAGAAACCGGTATTTCGCTTTCTTATGTGGATTTTTGCGGCCGGAATCCTCTTTTTTGCCGTGAAAGGCGTTTCGTATTTTCTGCCGGATTTCCAGTATAAAAAAGCGGTGAACGCTTTGGAAAAAGGACGTTGTGAAGAGGCTGCCGGATATTTTGAGAGGGCGCTGGAACTATCGCCGGCCAATGTTTCCTATTTGAACGGGCTTTCCGGATGCTATTATGCAATGGGAGAGTTTCAGGAGGCGGAAAGGATCTGTCTGGAGACGATAGCGCTGGACGGTTCCAATGCAGACGCTTACAGGAGACTGGTGACAATTTATGAATCTCAGGAACAGTATGAAAAAATCAGTGAATTGATACAGAACTGTAATGACAGAGAAATCCGCAATCAATATCTGGATTATATGGCGAACCCGCCGGAAACGGATATGAAAGGGGGAACCTATCAGGAGATCATCAGCGTAAAACTCATCTGCAACGGAACGGGGACGGTTTATTATACCCTGGATGGCAGTCAGCCGGATGAAAAGAGCGAAATTTATACGCTTCCGCTCCTGATGGATGCCGGGCCTCATATGATAAAAGCCTTTTTTGTGAATCAATATGGTGTGAAAAGTCCGGTCATGACAGAGGAATATTACATTGATGTGGTGCTTCCCGACGCGCCTGTCGTGATGCCGGATTCCGGAACTTATCAGTCCCCGACATTAATAGAAGTGGAAATACCGCAGGATTGTACGGTATATTACACGACTGACAGATCCGAACCGGACAGCGGCAGTACGCTTTATACGGAACCGGTCTGGATGCCTGTGGGAAATTCACAGTTCCGTTTTGTCGCAATCACGCCGGGAGGAGTATGCAGCGAAATTATGGAACGGCGCTACACGCTGGAATTGCATCCGGTGCTGAGTATGGAAGCGGCTTCCAATCAGCTTTTGCTCATGCTTAAAAATGCCGGTCTTTTGTTAAGCCTGCAGGGGGAAGTTCCTGAGAAAAGCGGGCGCAACTTTTATACATATAAATATACGCTGACCATTAACGATCATAACTATTATCTTTATCGGGAGTATTATGAGGAGATCGCCGGGACCAGCAATGCGACCGGAAACGATTATGTGGTCAATTATATGTCCGGCGAATGTTATCGGGCAGTACAACAGGAAGATAAGACTTTCAAACTGTATACGATTGAACCTCTGGGGACAGATACAGAAGAGAACGAGTCTTAAATACATTGTCCCAAGAGGACGGAAAGGTGAAAGAAATATGTATCCTATTTTAGAAGCAAGAGAACTTACTGCGAACATCTATCTGATGGAAGTGGAAGCGCCGCGCATTGCAAAGTCATGTCTGCCCGGACAGTTTCTGATCGTGCGCACGGATAAGGACGGCGAGCGCATTCCTCTTACCATCTGCGACTATGACAGGGAAAGAGGAACGGTTACGATCGTGTTTCAGGTTGTGGGAGCGGGAACTTATGAAATGGCCAAACTGCAGGCTGGAGACACTTTCTGCGATGTGGTCGGACCGCTGGGATGTCCTTCCGAACTGACAATGGAAACGGCCGACGAACTCAAAAACAAGAGCATTCTGTTTGTGGCGGGAGGCGTCGGTACCGCGCCGGTATATCCGCAGGTGAAATGGCTGCACGAACAGGGCGTGGCGGCGGACGTCATCGTAGGCGCAAAGACGAAAGATATTCTCATTCTGGAAAAAGAAATGGAAGCTGTTGCCGGAAACCTTTATGTGACCACGGATGACGGTTCTTACGGCAGAAGCGGCATGGTGACGAAAACCATTCAGGACCTGGTGGAGCAGGAAGGCAAACACTATGACGTGTGTATCGCAATCGGTCCCATGATTATGATGAAGTTTGTCTGCAAACTGACAAAAGAACTCAATATTCCCACCATCGTCAGCTTAAATCCGATCATGGTGGACGGAACCGGCATGTGCGGCGCCTGCCGTGTCAGCGTGGGCGGCAAGGTGAAATTTGCCTGTGTGGACGGTCCTGAATTTGACGGCCATGAGGTGAACTTTGACGAGGCGATGCAGCGCCAGCAGATTTACAGAACAGCCGAAGGCAGAGCATATCTTGCTGCCAAAGAAGGGGATACCCATCATGGCGGCTGCGGAAATTGCGAAGGTTGAAAGGAGTAAGAAACATGGGTGACGTTTTAAAGAAGGTAGCTGTCCGGGAGCAGGAAGCGAAGGTGCGCGCTGCCAATTTTGAAGAAGTATGTCTTGGATATAACAAAGAAGAAGCGATGGAAGAGGCCAACAGATGCATCGGCTGTAAAAATGCGCAGTGTGTCAAAGGCTGTCCGGTATCCATCAACATTCCCGGCTTTATCGATAAAGTAAAACACGGAGATATCGAAAGCGCTTATCAGGTGATCAGTGAGTCCAGCGCGCTTCCCGCCGTATGCGGCCGCGTTTGTCCGCAGGAGAGCCAGTGCGAAGGAAAATGTATCCGCGGAATCAAGGGAGAACCCGTTTCCATCGGCAAACTGGAACGTTTTGTCGCGGACTGGGCGAGAGAACAGCAAATCAAGCCCGAAGGCGCAAAGGAAAAGAACGGAAAGAAGGTTGCGGTCATCGGTTCCGGCCCGGCAGGACTTACCTGTGCAGGCGACCTGGCAAAGCTTGGATATGATGTGACGATTTTTGAAGCGCTGCATGAAGCGGGCGGCGTGCTCGTATATGGTATTCCGGAATTCCGTCTTCCCAAAGAAGAGGTCGTGAAGAAGGAAATTGAAAATGTGAAGTCTCTGGGCGTGAAGATCGAGACGAACGTCATTGTCGGCAAATCCGTAACGATCGATGAACTCATGAGCGAAGAAGGGTTCGATGCGGTATTCATCGGTTCCGGCGCCGGTCTGCCTAAATTTATGGGAATTCCCGGCGAAAACGCCAACGGCGTATTCTCCGCAAACGAATATCTGACCAGAAGCAATCTGATGAAGGCGTTTGATTCCAATTCTCCGACTCCGATTATGGAAAGCAAAAAGGTGGCCGTTGTGGGCGGCGGCAACGTTGCGATGGATGCGGCCAGAACCGCGCTGCGTCTCGGCGCAGAGGTACATATTGTGTACAGAAGAAGCGAAGCGGAACTTCCTGCGCGTGTGGAAGAAGTGCATCATGCAAAGGAAGAAGGCATTATCTTTGATTTGTTGACCAATCCGGTCGAAATTCTCGAAGATGAAAAAGGCTGGGTTAAGGGCATGACCTGCGTCCGCATGGAATTGGGCGAGCCCGACGCTTCCGGAAGAAGACGCCCTGTTGAGGTGAAAGGTTCCGAGTTTACGCTGGATCTGGATACGGTCATTATGGCGCTGGGTACTTCCCCCAATCCGCTGATCTCCTCTACAACGGAAGGACTGGAAACGAATAAGTGGAAATGTATCGTGGCAGAGGAAGAAAACGGACAGACCACAAAGGAAGGCGTATTTGCAGGCGGCGACGCGGTGACCGGCGCGGCGACAGTCATCCTTGCCATGGGAGCAGGAAAGGCCGGCGCGAAAGGAATTCACGAATATCTTTCCAATAAATAAGGAGGAATCCGATTATGCCATGGTGTCCAAAATGTAAAAATGAATACGTGGAGGGTGTCAGCGTCTGCGCCGACTGCGGCTGCGGTCTGGTGGCGTCTTTGGAGGAACTTGACCAGTCTCCCCTTTGTACCGGACCGATGGAAGATCTGGAGCAGATGATCGTTTTCCTGAAAAGCAACCGGATTACCGGAGTGAGAATGGAGCCTTCAGCAGAAGACGGACTGTATAACGTTTATGTGGATGCCGCCGAGCGGAAAATGGCGGAAAAGGCCGTTCCGGTTTTCTATCAGATGATGCGGAAAGAGGGACGGCTGGCAGATGGCCCGGAAGAGACTGCGGATGAGGAGAATGGGGAAGAATCCGCTTCCGAAGAACTGCTTTTTGAAGCGGCAAAGGAACCGGAAGAATTACCGGAAGATATGGCAAACGCCGTACATCTGGGCAGAATGATGCGCGGTTCGGAAGCAGAAGGCACCTATGAGGAAGCTTCCAAAAAGGCCGAAGAATACAAGTCCGGCGCTTATACCCTGATCGTTGTGGGCGTTCTCGGGCTTGTTGCCCTGGGACTTTTGATATCCGGCGTGCTGCCGATTCGTTTGAACCCTTCCAGCCAGCTTATGACCTGTCTCGTGATGGGCGCGTTGTTTGTGATTTTTCTCGTGCTTGGAATTCAGTCGTGGCGTTCCTATCAGAAGCTGCTCAAAAAGGCGGAAAAGGAAAGCGGACAGCACGAAGAACTTCTGACCTGGTGCGCGGAAAATTTAAGCGCAGCGCAGATCGATGCAGGCGTGCCGGATCTGGAAGAAAGCGCGGAAGAAATGCGTTATTTTAAGCGCGCGGAAGCGATGAAAGCAAAGATTATGGAAGCGTTCCCGGCTTTGGAGGACGGCTATCTGGATCACTTCATCGATGAAATGTATTCCAAAATATATGAGAATTGAATATCAGTTCATGCGCCCCGTTTTTTTGCGGGGCGCATGCGGTTTTCAAGAATAAAAACGGAGATTTGTATGAGAATTACAGTGCTTGCAGTCGGAAAAGTGAAGGAAAAGTTTTACCGGGATGCTCTGGGGGAATATGTGAAAAGACTGGGGCGTTATTGCAAACTTCAGATCATTGAAGTGGAAGATGAAAAGACGGAAGACGGCGGCAGCAAAGCGGAGGAAGAACTGGTAAAGGAAAAAGAAGGAAAACGGCTGCAAAAGTACCTGCAGCAGGACGCCTACCGGATTGCGCTGGCGATTGACGGAAAAAAACTGGATTCTGTCGCCTTTTCCAAAAAACTGGACCATCTGGCGGTATCCGGAAAAAGCCATATCATCTTTGTGATCGGCGGCTCCCTCGGCCTGCATGACGAAGTGCTGCGCGCGGTGGACGAAAAGATGAGTTTTTCCGATCTGACCTTTCCCCATCAGTTAATGAGGGTTATTTTGCTGGAACAGATTTACAGAGGATTCCGCATATCCTGCCATGAACCGTATCACAAATAATGTGGTAGTGAGAATGCGCGATTTATCAATTTGGTTGATTTCAGGCGTAATACATTGGGTAAATAGGAAATAACAAAAATTGGGAAACATGTCAATTTTTTAAGAACTTTAAGTTCTGAAAAATCTTAATTGTGTATTAATTTTCTTTTAAATATAATAAATAATTGAAAAAATGAAGTCTATCCTGCAAGGAGAGGTTTCGGAAGAAGGAGAAAAGGTATGCACAGAAAAAGAAGAGTTTTTCAGAAGTGCCCGATTGTAGAACGCATTCTATGCTTTATGCTCGCGTTTGCAATGGTGCTGACCATGGGAACGCTTTCACAGTGGGGAAGTCTTGTTGCCAATGCGGAAGGTGACAACAACGTACTCACCGTTCATTTCAGGAATGAGATGAGTTGGGATACTGTGAACGCAAAGTATGGCGCAGGTTCAAGCTGGGCTGCAATCGCCGGTTATGAAGATGCCGTGAATAACGAGTTCGGCGTCGAAATCGGTAAGGATGCGGAAAAAGAGGGTTGGTATACATTCGAAGTGAACCTGACGCAGGATATTACAGAGGTGAACGGTCTGTTTAACTGCGGAGCATGGGGCAGTTCCAATCAGACGTCGAATTTCAGCGTGAATGTGAGCGGCGACACAGAGGTCTGGATTACATATGCAGATGTCAGCGCAAGCAATACGATTACAGTGTCTGATACGGAGCCCGATGATTCGGAAGAACCCGAGGATCCCGAAGGACCGGAAGAGCCGGCTTTTGAAAATGCTACGATTATTATGCATTTTCAGAACTCTGCAGACTGGGATGCGGTTTATGCCTATTTGACAGAGGGATCGTCCTGGTCTCCGATCAGCGGTTATACCTATGCAGGTTCCTGGCCGGGCGCTGTCGTGGAGGCGGATGCGCTGAATGCTGGCTGGTATAGTTTTACGATTACCATGAAACGCAATGCGTTTAATCTGATATTCAATAATAATAGCGGATCACAGACCGGAAATATCTGCTTTACGCCAACGGAAGAGACGACCGAAAAGTGGGTTGATGCGAGCGGAAATTTCATTGAGAGTCCTGCAGATTGGCAATCCTGTACGAGCAACGCTCCGGTCAATCCGAATGCGGGCAGCACGATTCAGAGCCCTGTTGTGAATGCTGACAGAACCGTGACTGTGAAACTGGATGCGACAGAAGCCTACAAGGATGCGCAGGATGTCCGTTTGATGGGGACTTTAAACGGAACTGACTGGACCACCGGCCTTGCCATGACCAAAGACGATGGGGAAGGCGTGTGGACGGTAACCACTCCTGAACAGGCGCCGGGCGTTTATCAGTATAAATTTACGGTTGACGGCGCATGGATTACAGACCCCGTGAATGAACAGACAGAAGGCGGAAACAGCAAAGTGGTTGTTGCCGGTCTGGCTGACGCGTCGATTGATGCGGAAAGAGGAAAGGAAGTACAGCTTCCCGAAACATTAAAATTATATGACGAGCAGGGGACGGCTGCAGACGTTGCGGTTTCTTATTCTTTAGAGGATGCGTCTCTGGCAGACAGCGTCACCATCACGGATGGAATGATAACGGTTGCAGCAGGTTCCGCTGTGGAGACCGTCGTTTTGACTGCATCTTATGATGCTTATACTTCTAAAGTAACTGTCAGCGTAAAGGACAAGGTTTATACCTATCATATTTACTATTACGACCAGAACGCTGCGCATATGGATGTCAATGCTGCCGATCTCTGGGTATGGGAAAACAACGGCGGCAATATTGGTGCCGTGCCGTTTGAGACACTCGAGACGCTGGAAGATGGAAACCAGTGGTTAAAGGCAACGCTGAAGACGTCCGTTGTGAATCTTGGAATCATTGCCAGATCCGGCGACGACTGGTCCTGGCAAACGGGAAATCACTATTTTGAAAATACCGAAGAAGCGGAAGAATGCAATCTCTATATTGTATATGGGGATGATGCGAATACCTATACGCAGCTTCCGACGATCAAAGAATTAAGAGGACGCTATGTTATCGTAGAATATGACAGACCTGCCAAAGATTATGAGGGCTGGAACATCTATTCCTGGAATACCGGAATCAGCAGTGAAACCGAACTTTACGGCGAGGATAAGAATGGAAAACATCTCATCGAGGTCCCGGTGGCAGATTATGATGTCGATCTGTTATTATCCTTCTGTATGAGAAAATGTTCCGATGTTGGCGCAAATGACTGGCTGGAAAAGGACGGCGGCGATCATTATATCAATGTTCCGGCAGATCAGACCGTTGTGAAGGCTAAATTTGTGCAGGGAGAGGGCATAACAGTAGTCCTGCCCTATAATACCGGCTATGAGATGGATGGTGCAAACGACCGGATCCATTTCTATTACAGGGATGATACGCTTTTCCGTGACGGCACGTTGGACAGCCTGCAGGGAAAAGTGCAGATCGTCATTAACGGCACGACATACGAGATGTCCTATGATGCTGAAAACGAACGGTATTATTATGATTATGAAGGCCTGGTTGCAGGCGACTACGAATATCATTACGTAGTGGATGGAGCGAATTTATTAGATGCTTTTAATGAAAGAACAACGGAGGATGGAACGAATTCTGTTCTTACCTACAAAGCCTATGACGGTGAAATTGAAGCATCCGTATTAAATTCTTCTATGAATTATAACGAAAATAACGTACTGAGCGTAAGCTTTGCCGGCGATGATGATTCCGCCATTACAAAAGAAGAAATTGCGAGCATTACGGCGGACTTATCCGAACTGGGACTGGGAACAATCGATATCGATCCGGAACTGATGGCGGCGACGATTGCCTGCCTGTATACCACAGAAGCGGGTGAAAAGAAGATTCCGGTTACCTTAAAGGACATTTATGGAAGCGTTTATCAGGCGGATGCTGCTGTTACGGTTACGGAACGTGTCAAGACAGCAGGCGATTTTGACTGGGATGAAGCGATCATTTATTTTGCTGTGACAGACCGTTTCTTTGACGGCAGTGATTCCAACAATGCAGGGGTAAACAAAGACGGAAGCTTAAGCTATCATGGCGGCGATTTTGCCGGTTTGAACCAGAAGCTGGATTACCTGAAGGAGTTGGGCGTCAATACAATCTGGATTACGCCGATTGTGGAAAATTCCGATATCACAACCGAAAAAGACGGCGGAATAATTGAATCCACCGGTTATCATGGATATTGGGCGAGCGATTTTACAAAACTCAACAGTCATCTCGGAACCGAAGAAGAGTTTTCTGCGCTCCTTAGCGCGGCGCATGCAAAAGGCATGAAGATTATGGTTGACGTGGTGATTAACCATGCCGGCTATAATACGGAAGCATATTTTAACGGATTACTGGACGGCGTTACCATGATTCGTGACGAAAGCAATACCGTAAGCGGAAGCGACGTATACGCATCGCTTTCCGGACTGCCTGATTTCGTAACGGAAGATCCTGTGGTAAGAGATCAGCTTATTCAGTGGCAGACCGACTGGATGAATAAATACGATATTGACTATTATCGTGTCGATACGGTAAAACATGTAGAGGGAACCACCTGGTCAGCCTTTAAGAATTCTGTAACGGAAGTAAATCCGGCGTTTAAGATGACCGGCGAATACTCCGGCGCAGGATATGCCAATACCGCGGACGAACTTGGCACCGGAAGAATGGACGCGCTGTTAGACTTTGACTTTAACGGTTTTGCGGCAGATTTCCTGGCGGGGAATATTTCATCCGTTGAAACGCAGTTGGAAAAGAGAAATACGGCGATTAATAATACGGCAACGATGAGTTCCTTCATCAATAGCCATGACGAAGACGGGCTTTTCTACCTTCTGCAAAAAGAAAAAGGACTGTCTGCGGAAGATGCGCAAAAGCTTCTGAAATTGGCGGCGACGCTGACAATTACCGCAAAAGGACAGCCGGTTATCTATTATGGGGAAGAGATCGGTCAAAACGGCGAGAACAATTACCCTTATCAGACCAACCGGTATGACTTTGACTGGGAGGAACTGGCAGCGCAGCAAAACGACGACAACAGCATGTACAATCATTACAAAACCATGCTCGCCATCAGGAATGCCTATACTTCTGTATTTACGCGCGGCGACAGACAGTCTGTCATCATGTCTGATGCCGATCAGTATAATGTATTTACCAGAAGCTACGGCGGCACGACGCTTTATGTCGGAATGAATCTTCAGTCCGACGCCCGGACTTTACAGATTCCTGTAAGCGGTAAGGCAGGAAGCGTTTATAAAGATCTGTATAGCGGCGCGACATATGAAGTGGGAGCGGATGGTACAGTCGCCGTGTCTGTTCCGGCAGCGGCGGACGGCGGTACCGTAGTATTGGTATCCGGCAGTGAAGCGGGCGAAAAACCGGGAGAATCCGGCAGCGGATCCTCCGGTTCCGGTTCTTCTTCCGGTTCCAATTCTTCCTCCGGGTCCGGAACTTCCTCTGACGCATCAGCGGCAGGAAGCGCTTCGGCTTCCAAGGCGGATTCCGCTGTTGCATCCGACAGCGCAGAAGGCGCGAATTCCGCTTCAAATGCGCCGGCTCCTTCTGCAGCGACCGGAGACAATGCGCCCGTCGCAGTCGCTGTAATCGCCTTACTGCTTGCCGTTTGCGCAATTGCGGCAGTAGGAGGCATGAATATACTCCGGAAAAAAAGAGCGGGAAGATAATAAAATCTTATAGGCTGTTTTAGCGTGATATCAGAACCGGGACAGGGAAACTGTTCCGGTTCTTTTATGCGATAGGAAATTCCACGAAAAAAAGTGATAAGAGGCGCGGGATGTTCATATGTTAAAGTATGAGCAGAAAAGAAAAAGCCGCACAGGCGGCAAAAAACGCGACTCAAAAGCGCGCGAAAGAATTGATCGTCGATTCCTTAAAGCTTCCCAGAGATATGATGATGGGGGCGTCTATCGTGACGGTGATGGGAGCCGATCAGGTGCTGGTGGAAAATTACAGAGGGATTTTGGAATATACGCCTGACTGCATTATGCTGCAGGGCAAGGCGTGCCGGATCGCCATATGCGGTCAGTGTCTCCGCATTGTCTATTATACGAATGAAGATATGAAAATTGAGGGGAAAATCTCCGAAATAAAATATCTTTGATGGAGGCGGTATGATAGGAATTATCCGATATTTCAAAGGTTATGTGAAAATAAAGGTCTGGGGATATTCTCCGGAACGATTTATGAATCTGTGCACCAACAGAGGGATTATTCTGTGGGGAGTAGCAGGCTACGGCGGTTACTATACGATGTATCTTGCTCTTTCGGATTTTTTTGCGATCAGAGATATTGTGCGGAAAACGAAGACAAAGGTAGCCGTGCTGGAAAGACATGGGCTGCCTTTTTTTATGCAGGATGTGAGGAAACGAAAAATGTTCGTATGCGGCATTTTTTTCTGTCTCTTCTTTTTGTTTTTCATGTCCCGGTTTATCTGGTCCATTCAGTTTGAAGGGAACCGGATGATAACAGACGACGAATTATATCGCTTTCTTTCCGCGCAGGGCGTGGATTACGGCGTAAAAAAAAGCGAACTGAATCTGGAAGAACTGGAGGCTTCCATCCGGGAAGCTTTTTCGCAGGTGACATGGACGTCAGCCAAACTGGATGGGACAAAGATCACCGTCCAGATTAAGGAAAATGATCTGCCGACGCAGGAGGAACGGGAAGAGAGCGCGCAAAAGTTTACGGACGGAGCGGAACTGGTCGCCGCCAAAGACGGAATCGTTGTAGAGATTTTAACCAGATCCGGCGTTCCGCAGGTGAAGCGGGGAGACGAGGTGGAAAAAGGAACTCTTTTAGTGAGCGGACTGGTGCCGGTCAATAATGACGACGGCACGGTACGGGAATGGGAACGTACGGTCGCGGATGCAGACATTCTGATTCAATGCAGCGAACCGGTATATCTGACGCAGAAGCTGGCCTATCAGTATAAAAATTATACCGGACGCGAGAAAACATACACTTTCTTTTCACTGGCGGGAAAAAGGTATCGTTTTCCTTTTGGGGAATGTCATTTTGTGAAGTTCGACGAAGTGATGGAACAAAAAAGGCTCAGGCTTTTCGGACAGATCGATCTTCCGGTGTTTACCGGAACGATTTGCTGCCGGGAATATCTGACAGTGGACGCCATGTACGACGAAAACAGCGCGGTTTTGCTGCTGAATGGCCGTCTGGAAAAAATAATAGCGGGTTTGGAAGAAAAGGGGGTACAAATTATTCAAAAAGATGTTACAATAGTAAGAAAAGCGAATGCGCTCGTCATGCAGGGCAGTCTGACGGTAAAGGAAGAAGCCGTTTTACTGCAGCCTGTCACCCAGAACCTGGAGAACGAAGCACAGGAGCCATAAGCATTGGAGTTATCAGATGGCGTTTCAAGAAGAGGTACTGAATATGGAAACTGCCCATATACGGAATATTTTCGGGCAGTTTGACTGTTATTTAAAGAAACTGGAACGCGCTTTTGGCGTGGATATCATAGACCGGGACGGCGCTGTCCGGGTAAAAGGAAATGAGCGGCAGGTGAAGCGGGCAGCCGCCGTCTTGTTGCAGCTTTTGGAATTATCAAGGAGAGGAAACCAGATTCAGGAACAGAATGTGGATTATGCGATTGCGATGAGTATGGAAAATCACGAAAATGCGCTGCTGGAAATCGACAGCGAACTGATCTGCCACACGGTAAGCGGCAAGCCTGTCAAACCAAAGACTTTAGGGCAGAAACAATATGTGGATGCGATCCGGGATAAGATGATCGTATTCGGTCTGGGACCGGCCGGCACAGGAAAAACGTATCTGGCCATGGCGATGGCGATCACGGCTTTTAAAAATAACGAAGTGGAGAGAATCATTCTGACCAGACCGGCCATAGAGGCGGGAGAGAAACTCGGCTTTCTGCCCGGCGACCTGCAAAGCAAGGTGGATCCTTATCTGCGTCCTTTATACGACGCCCTTTATCAGATCATGGGCGCGGAAAGCTTCCAGAAGAACATGGAGAAGGGGCTGATCGAGGTCGCGCCTCTGGCTTATATGAGAGGCCGGACGCTGGACAACGCCTATATTATCCTGGATGAGGCGCAGAACACCACGCCTGCGCAAATGAAGATGTTTTTGACCAGAATCGGTTTCGGTTCCAAGGTGGTTGTGACCGGAGACGCGTCCCAGAAGGATCTGTCGCCGGGAACAAAATCCGGTCTGGACGTTGCGGTAAAAGTGCTTTCCGGCCTTGAGGATATCGCATTCTGCACGCTGACAAGCCGGGATGTGGTCAGACATCCGCTGGTTCAGAAGATCGTGAAAGCATACGAAGCTTATGAAGCAAAGGAAGCTTACAGGCAGGGGAGAATACAGGCGCATCAGAATAAGGTGCCCAGAGTACAGAAGAGGAGCCGGGAAAGATGACCTTTTATGTGGAAAACGAAACGGAAGTCAGCTTTCCGTTTGATACAAAAAAACTGGTAGCGCAGGTGGCGGAAGCGGTTCTGGACAGCGAGGGATGTCCTTATGAAGCGGAAGTGAACGTTCTCATCACCGATCAGGAGGGGATCCGCATGTATAACCGGGAATACCGCGGAATCGACCGGGAGACAGACGTGCTGAGTTTTCCCAATATTCCGTTTAAAAAAGAAGCGGATTTCGGGATCGTGGAAGAGAATGAAGCGGACTATTTTCAGCCGGACAGCGGGGAACTGATTCTGGGAGATATCATTTTATCGGCTGACCGCATTTACAGCCAGGCGCAGGCTTTCGGGCATTCCGTGAAGCGGGAATTCGCTTTTCTGGTCGCCCACAGCATGCTTCATCTGTGCGGATACGACCATGAGGTTTCAGAAGAAGCCAAAGTGATGGAAGAAAAACAGGACGCCGTATTAAACGGTCTTGGAATTACCAGAGGATAGACGGAAATTATGGCAGGAAAAAAGAATCATAAAAAACAATTAAGAAGAATCGAATTGCCGGATAATCTGATCGGTATTCTGGCCGGTATTGCGACCGTTTTGTGCTGTTTTTGGCGAATAGGACTGACGAATTTGTTCGGGGATTTCGGAAACGCATATTATTCCATCGCGTTTGACTGGTTTTTTCTGCTTTTTGTGCCTGTGGGGCTGGGAACCTTTCATGCGGTGTCTTCCATGGCGCTTTCACGCCTAGAACGGGGAAGCGTAAAAGGCGCGGCAAAGTTTGTGCGCCTGGCGGCGCTGGTCGGCCTGGTCTGTTGTCTTGGCATTTGGCTGTTGGGCTTTTTGCTCTCTGATTTTCTGATGGGGACTGTGATGGGCGTTCCCCTTGCGGGACTGGCTTTCAGAGGATTTTTGCCGGCTCTTTTGCCGGTCATCCTTTTACTGACGCTTTCCGGGGGCATGGACGGATTCGGCGCAGATAAATCCGTGGATTTTGTGAGACTGGTGTTTTGCCTGCTCCTGTTTCTGGCCGGACCTGTTTTTGCCGTTCCTTTTTATGAATACGGACAAAAAGTGGGAGCCTTTTTGCAAAATGAGCAGTACGGCGCGGCGTATGGCGCTCTGGGCGGCGCTTTGGGCCTGCTGATCGCGGCGGTTCCCGGCGCGGTTGCAGCGCTCCTTGCATGGTGGAAAATGAGGCCCTCCATCCGTCATATGGCTCTGTCAGATGACGGCGGCAAAGGCGAGAAGGCTTTGCAGGCCTATCAGGGAATATTCCTGAAATCTTTGCCGGTTCTGGCGCCGGTTTTTCTGATCTCGATCGGTATGATTGGACAGAATCTGCTGTTTTTACGGATTTCCAAAGAAGAAGCGCAGACAAATTTGTTACAGATCTGGGGCATATATACCGGAAAAGTACGCGTGATTTTTCTGCTTCCCATATTTCTGTCCGTCGCTTTTGCCATGCGGATGCTTCCGGGACTGAAGGTCGGTTATCTGAAGCGGAATCTGAAGAAAAGCAGGGAAAGATGCATGGTAACTCTGCGCTGCGCAACTCTTTTTCTGGTACCGGCTGCAGTATTTATGGCCGTTCTGGCGCAGCCGCTGATGAGCGCATTCTTTTCCACAGGCGATATAGAAACGGCAGCCCTGCTTATGCGCATCGGATGTGCTTCCGTGATATTTTACGGACTCGCGGTTGCGCTGGGAGCGGTTTTGTACAGCATGGATATGACCTTTTCCCTCATTCTTAATACCGCATTAGCGGTGGTGATTCATTTGTTTGCCTTATTTTTCCTGTTGGAACTTCTGGATCTGGGAATTTATGGCGTGCTGTATGCGAATATTATTCTGGCATTTGCGCTGACGTTGAGTTTTATGTTTTCCGTGCAGAGGCATATCAGGATTCGGATCAGTTGGCTCAGGATTTTTCTGGCTCCCTGTATGGGAGGAGCGGTGATGGCGGCGGTCTGCGCGATTGTTGGTCTTGCGCTTTTGAAAAATGCACCCGGTACGGTCAACGTGCTGGTGAGCGCGCTGACAGGTTTTTTGGCGTATTTTGTGACGGTCGTCCGCATCAAAGGAGCTACGCCGAGGGAATTGCGCGCTTTCTGGGGCGGCGAGAAAATCATTGCGGTTGCAAAGCTGTTGCACATCATGTAAAAATAGGAATAAGAAAATAAAAATGAGCTGATACTTTTTATGAGGTGAGGATATGCGCCAAATAAAAAGAATCGGCTTTTTATTTTATTCCTGCCTGCTTCTTGCGGCAGGATTTTACGGACATATAAAATATCAGGAATGGTTTTATCCGGGACAGCAGGCAAATGCAGAACTGTCATCCGGCAACGCGGACGCGGATAATGCGCTGGAAGCTTCGGCTGCTTCAGGCCGGATTACCTGCGATACGCTTCTTGTGGTGCACAACTACGATCTGCAAACCCGGGAAGAGACGGAAACGGCTGGTAAAGTTGCGGAAAAATATATCGGAATGAACCGGGAAGAATTTTTGAAGTGTATCGCGGATGAATCGGAGGCGCCTACGTTGCTGGAGCGCAGAGCAGGCCTGTCGGATGTGGAGGTGATCTCTTTTTCGGAAAACCGGATTGTTTTGAAAAAGTATTATCAAAAACCGCAGAAGACGGAAAAATTTTATCTTGCTTTGGCCGAAAATAAAGTAATTGTTTATGAAGAAGACCAAAGCACCGTTTATATGCGGACATCCATAGACGGAAGGGAACTGCCCCAGGAATTGCGGAACGAAATTCTGCGGGGAAAGGAACTTCCGGGAAAAGCGGATTTGGAAAATTTTCTTGAGTCTTATGCAAGTTAGTAGTATGATAGTTACAGTTTTAGACCCTATGCAATTTCTACAGCGGGCAGCGGCGCGGAGACAGGGTGGCGGTACGCAGGTCCTTCCCGGACGCGCTTGCGTTCGGGAAATGCGCAGCGGTACATAGGGCTGCAAAGGACGCAGCCCAAGAACCGGCGCGTTTCCAACGGTCTGGGCCAGGACCTGCGTACCGCTGCCCTGTCTCCGCGCCGCTGCCCGCCGTAGAAATCTCATGGAGAGCAACATAACGAAAGGCGGCTACCGGAATGAGACGGATCGGCATTATCGGAGGCGGCGCTTCCGGGATGATGGCGGCAGTCGCTGCGGCGAGAAGCGGCGCGCAGGTTACCATTCTGGAGAAGAGAGACCGTGTCGGGAAGAAAATACTGGCCACCGGAAACGGCAGATGCAATCTGTCGAACCGGGACTTTTGTGTGGAACGGGATTACAGAAGTCATGATATCGGAAAGCTTTCCCGGTATTTTGAACAATTCGGCGTAGCGGAAACAATCGCGTTTTTTCAGGATATAGGCATGCTTTTAACAGACCGGAACGGGTATCTGTATCCCCGCAGCATGCAGGCGTCTGCGGTTCTGGATCTTTTTCTGGGGGAACTGGACCGGCTCTCGGTCCGGATCGTCTGTGAATGTAAGATATCCAAAATCGAAAAAGGGAAAAAAGGCTTTCTGGTTTCTGCCAATCAGGGAAACTTTTCCTTTGACTCTTTGATCCTTTCCGGCGGAAGCGGCGCCGGAATCAACGGGAAGGAAGGCCTTGGCGTTTTTGATCTGGCAAAAGATATGGGGCTGCCGCTTTATGAGCCGCTTCCGGCGCTGACCGGGCTGCGCTGCGGGGAACGTTTTTTTAAGGCGCTGGCGGGCGTTCGGTGCATGGCTGCCATCACGCTGCGCATTGCGGACGGCAACCGGAAGAAGGTTTATGAGGAAACCGGAGAATTGCAGTTGACCGACTATGGGATTTCGGGGATTCCGGTCTTTCAGTTCAGCCGGTATGCCAGCGAAGCGCTGTATGAGAAAAGGCAGGTGGAGGCTGTCATCAATTTCCTGCCGGAAATCGCGGCATCGGAATGGAAGGCTTTCAGCCAAAGACAATATGAAGTATGCAGAGGCAAAAGCGCAGGCCTTTTGGGAAGCGGAATATTACATAAGAAAATCGTGCAGGTTTTGCTGGCGGAATGCGGCTTAAAGCCCGGAGATATCGTTTCGGAGGATACAAAGAAACGGATTTTTTCCATGTTTGAACGGATGCGGGGATTGAAGGTTTCGGTCGTGGGAAGCAACCCGATGGAGCAGTCGCAGGTGTGCATGGGCGGCGTTTCTCTGGCCCGGCTGGACGAAAATCTGCAGGCAAAGCAAATTCCCGGCCTTTTTCTGTGCGGGGAAATGCTGGATGTGGACGGCCGTTGCGGCGGTTATAACCTGCAGTGGGCATGGAGCAGCGGTTTTATCGCAGGCAGCGCCGCGGCAAAAGGCTGTCCGTGAGTATAAATGCCGCGCAGACGGCAGAATGAGAGAAAAGATGATACGAATTAATCAGTTGAAATTGCCGCCGGGACATTCTTCGGAAGCGTTATATGAGCACTGCGCCCGGACGCTGAAAATAAAAAGAGAGCAAATTGAAAAACTGACCATCCGCAGGCAGTCCATTGACGCCAGAAAGAAACCGGAAATATGGCTGTCCTATGCGGTGGATCTGAAAATAAAAGGCATCGGAGAGGAAAAATGCGTGGCCCGCTGTCATAACAGCAACGTATCGGTCGCGTCCGAAAAAAAGTACCGGTTTCCCGAAAGCGGACAGAAGAAGCTGACGCATCGTCCCGTAATCATCGGAAGCGGTCCGGCCGGCCTGTTTTGCGGATATCTGCTGGCACAGCACGGGTATCGCCCGATCGTGCTGGAAAGAGGAAAGTCTGTGGATTTACGGCAGAAGGATGTGGAAGCCTTCTGGAACGGTTCTCCGCTGAATCCTGAATCCAATGTTTCCTTCGGGGAAGGCGGCGCAGGCACGTTTTCCGACGGAAAGCTGAACACGCTGATTAAGGACAAGGACGGACGGGGGCGGGAGGCTCTTTCCATCTTTGTGGAAAACGGCGCGCAGCCGGAAATTTTGTATGAAGCCAAACCTCATATCGGCACGGATGTTCTGACCGGTGTAGTCAAAAATATGCGAAAACAGATTGAAAGCCGGGGCGGCGAGGTTTTCTTTGAAAGCCGCGTGGACGCCCTGTTGACGAATCAGGGACATATAAGCGGCGTTGTCCTGGCTGACGGCAGGGAAATTCCTGCGCAGGCGGTGGTGCTGGCGATCGGGCACAGCGCCCGGGATACCTTTGCATGGCTTCATGAGATGGGAGCGGACATGGAAGCGAAAGCCTTTGCCGTGGGCCTTCGGACAGAGCATCCGCAGACGCTGATTAATGCCGCGCAGTACGGCAGTCCGGAGCCGGAGCATTTGCCGCCGTCTCCCTATAAGGTGACGGCGCAGACACAGAACGGGCGGGGCGTCTATTCCTTCTGTATGTGTCCCGGCGGTTATGTGGTCAATGCCAGTACGGAACCGGGGCGGATGGTGGTCAACGGAATGAGTTACAGCAGTCGGGATTCCCATAATGCCAACAGCGCGATTATTGTTTCCGTCACGCCAAAGGATTACGGCGCGGACGGGCCGCTGGCGGGCGTCGCGTTTCAGCGCCGGCTGGAAGAAGCCGCATGGCAGGCGGGAAGGGGCCGTATTCCGGTGCAGCGTTACGGCGATTTTTCTAAAAAAGCCACAAGCGGACATGTGCCCGAAGACTTTGCGCCCTGTATGAAGGGCGACTGGCAGTTTGCGGATGTGGCGTCCGTTCTGCCGGAAGCGGTCAGGGATTCTTTTAGAGAGGGAATGGAGCAGTTTGGCAGGATCATTCCGGGATTTGACGATGAAAATGTTCTGGTATCCGGCATTGAAAGCCGGACTTCTTCGCCGGTCAGGATCAGGCGGGACGAAACCTTTCAGTCCAATATCCGCGGGCTTTATCCCTGCGGCGAGGGCGCGGGATATGCGGGCGGCATCACATCGGCCGCCATGGACGGTATGCGGATTGCGGAAGTGATTGCGGCAGAATATGCGCCTTTTTAAGGTTGAAGATGAAAATATGCACGATTGCGTGCAGAAATGAGGAGAACTTATGAAAAATGACCGGGAAATGATCCGGGAGAAAAAGCGGATTGTGGTGAAAATCGGGTCTTCGTCCCTGCAGCATGCGCAGACGGGAGATCTGGACTATATCAGACTGGACGTGCTGGTGCGGGAGTTGTGTAATCTGCGCAATCAGGGAAAGGATGTGGCGCTGGTGACCTCCGGCGCAATCGCGCAGGGCAGAAAGGCCGTCAATCTGACGCACTCTGCGATGGAGGAAAATCCGATTGCGGTGAAGCAGGCCTGCGCCGCGGTGGGACAGGCCAGACTGATGATGGCCTACCAGAAAATATTTGCGGAATACAATCAGGTGGCGGCGCAGATTCTGATGACCCGTCATACGGTCGATGATGAAATGAACCGGACCAACGCCCAGAATACCTTTGAAGAACTTTTTAAGCTGGGAGTGATCCCGATCGTCAATGAAAACGATACGGTGGCGACTCATGAAATTGAAATAGGAGATAACGATACCCTTTCGGCGGTGGTGGCGTCCATGATCGGCGCCGATCTTTTGATTCTTTTGTCGGACATCGACGGGCTTTATACCGACGATCCGAGGCAGAATCCCAACGCGGTCTTTGTGGAGACGGTGCGGCATCTGGACGATTCTTTCATGCAGATGGGAAAGAAAAGCACCGGAAGCACGGTGGGGACGGGCGGCATGTCCACGAAGCTTGGGGCCGCGAAGATCGCCACCAGCAGCGGCGCGGACATGATTATCGCAAACAGCAGCGATATCCGCATCATACACCGGATCATGGACGGCCGCAATTTCGGCACGCTTTTTATGGCTGAGAAAGATGAAACATTTAACCTGTCGGCGTTTCTGGAAGAAATGCATGACAGAAAGGGCTGAGGATATCAATATGGAAGACAAAATCAGGCGGATCAACGAACTTTATCATAAATCCAAATCCGTGGGGCTGACGGAGGCGGAAAAAGCGGAACAGCAGTCGCTGCGGAAGGAGTTTATCGCTTCCGTGCGGGCGAATGTGAAAAGCCAGTTAAATAATATCAGCATTGAACAGGAAGACGGAACGGTGGAAAACCTGGGAGAAAAGTATGGCGGACAGTCAAACAGTCACTGAACTGCGCCGGGAGAAAATCCGCCTGCGCCGCGGGATGTCAAAAGAAGAACGGATGCAAAAGAGCGCAGCCGTCACCGGGCTGCTTTTGGCGCATGAAAGATATCGGACGGCGGATACCATTCTTGTTTATGTCTCTTATGGAGAAGAGATATCCACGCCGGAACTGATCCGAACCGCACTGGCGCAGGGAAAACGGGTTTTCTGTCCCAGAGTGGAAGGAAAAGAAATGGAATTTTACCAAATTTTCTCCATGGAAGAACTGACGGCAGGCTTTCACGGAATTTTGGAACCAAAAGCGGATGCCCCCGCTTTTGACGGACGGGAAAAGGGAAATGTACTGCTTTTGGCGCCGGGAACCGTTTTTGACCGGACGGGTCACAGAATCGGCTACGGCGGGGGATATTATGACCGCTATCTGGCGCGTTTTTTGAAAGCGGAAAGACCGTACTGTATCGGGCTGTGCTTCGCGTGTCAGCTTACAGAGCGGATTGAACCAAAAGCCCATGACATTGTCATGGATGCTGTCATTTTTTCATAATATTGACGAGGGAGAGCGGGCTTTTGCCCGAATGATACAAATTGACTTTGAAAGGAGGAAAAAGGAATGACCAATCTGCAGGAAATGGGAAAAAAGGCGATTGCCGCCAAATATGTGCTGGGCGCTTTGACAAGTGAAGAAAAGGACCGGGCGCTGACGGCGGCGGCAGACGCGCTGCTGGAACGTACCGGCGAGATATTGAAGGCGAATGAAAAGGACCTGGAAGAGGGACGAAAAAACGGCATGCATCCCGGTATGCTGGACAGGCTGGCTCTGAACGAACAAAGGGTGGCGGCAATGGCGGAGGGACTTGTACAGATCGCCCATCTGCCCGATCCCATCGGAGAAACTCTGGAAACCTTTAAACGGCCAAACGGCCTGGAAATCAGCAAACGGCGCGTGCCTTTGGGCGTGATCGGCATCATCTATGAATCCCGCCCCAATGTGACGGCAGATGCCTTCGGACTTTGCTTTAAGGCCGGCAATGCCGTGATTTTAAAGGGCGGCCGGGATGCGCTTTTTTCCAATATTGCCATTGAAGCTGTGCTGCGCGACGCTCTTTTGGGCGTCGGAATCAATCCGGATGCAATTCAGTTGATTAAGGATACGGACCGGGCGGTCACCAACGCGTTTATGCGTTTAAACGGCTATGTGGATGTATTGATCCCCAGAGGCGGAGCCGGGCTGATCCGCGCCGTGGTGGAAAACAGCACGGTGCCTGTGATTGAAACCGGAACGGGAAACTGTCACATCTTTGTGGACGAGGATGCGGATTTGACCAAAGCGGTCAACATCATCATCAATGCGAAAACCCAGCGGATCGGCGTTTGCAACGCCTGTGAATCTCTGGTGATTCATGACAAAGTGCGGGAAGCGCTTTTACCGGCGCTGAAAAAGGCGCTGCAGGAACATCATGTGGAGATGCGCGCCGATGAACGGATTCGCAGCGTGATTGGAGAGGAAGATTGCCTGGCGGCGACCGAGGAAGATTACGGAACGGAGTATCTGGATTATATTCTGTCCATGAAAACGGTGGATTCTGTGGAGGAAGCGATTGACCACATTAACCGTTATAATACGGGACATTCCGATGCGATCATTACGGAAAATGAAGCCCATGCCGAACAGTTTTTAAACGGTGTGGATTCGGCCTGCGTCTATGTCAATGCGTCTACCCGGTTCACGGACGGCTTTGAATTCGGCTTCGGCGCGGAAATCGGAATCAGCACCCAGAAGCTGCATGCGAGAGGCCCTATGGGATTGAAGGAGTTGACCGCTTATAAGTATACCATCCGCGGAAACGGACAGGTGCGTAGCTGAAAAAGGAGAAAACTGCTATGAAAATGACAAAAAAGAAAGTCGCAATCGTAGGATGCGGTCTGGTCGGATCGGCTACCGCATTCAGCCTGGAAACTCAGGGAATCTGTGATGAGATTATGATGATAGATATCAATGAGGAGCGGGCGCTGGGAGAAATGCTGGATCTGCACGATTCCATCGAATATCTTGGGCGCAACGTGAGAGTGAAAACCGGCACTTATGCGGAGTGCGGAGATATGGATATTATCGTCGTGACGGCAGGGGCGCCCCCGAGAAAGGGTCAGACCCGTCTGGATACGCTGGAGGCCAGCGCCGGCATCTGCAGATCTATTGTAAAGCCGATCATGGAAAGCGGTTTTGACGGAATCTTCCTCATCATTTCCAACCCGGTTGATATCATTGCCCACTATGTCTATAAACTGTCCGGTCTGCCCAAAAATCAGGTCATCGGAACAGGTACTGCCATTGATTCCGCCCGCCTGAAAAATTTCATCGGCCAACTGGTCAACGTGGATCCCAGAAGCGTGCATGCCTATTCCATGGGCGAGCACGGAGATTCCCAGATGGTTCCCTGGTCTACGGTTACCATTGCGGGAAAGCCGTTTTTTGACGTTATCGCAGACAATAAAGGGATGGTAGGCGATGTGGATCTGGATGAACTGGTGAAGAAAACCGCGGGAGAAGGCTGGGAAATTCTGAACCGCAAGGGCACTACCTGTTATGGCATTGCGACGGCATGTGCAGGCATCATTAAGGCCATTTTGAACGATGAAAACCGCATCATCCCTGTTTCCACGCTTCTGGAAGGAGAATACGGGGAGTCGGATGTGTTTGCAGGCGTTCCCGTGGTGCTCAACAGAAGCGGCGCGTCGGATGTGCTGGAAATTCATATGACGCCGGGAGAACTGACCCGCTTTAAAGAGTCCACAAAGCTGATTCGGGAATATACGGACAAGATTATGGAGGCATTATGACCAGCGTTATAGAAAAATTTTTAAGATATGTGAAAATAGACACGCAGTCCGCGGAGAATCAGGAATGTTTTCCCAGCACCGAAAAGCAGAAAAATCTCGGCAGACTGCTGGCTGAGGAATTAAAGGCCATGGGCGCGTCGGATGTTGTGTTCGATGAAACGTATTGCTATGTATATGCGACCATTCAGTCCAATCTTCCGGACAAAAATGCGGCGCCGGTGATCGGTTTCATTTCCCATATGGACACTTCTCCGGCAGTCAGCGGGAAGGATGTAAAGCCGCGCATCGTGGAAAACTATTCCGGCGGGGATATCCTGTTAAACGAGGCGCAGAATATCGTCCTTAGCAGGGCGGAAAATCCGGAACTGGATCGTCTGGTGGGAAAAAGTCTGATTGTCACCGACGGCACCACGCTTCTGGGCGCGGACGATAAGGCCGGCGTGGCGGAAATTATGACGCTGGCAGAATATCTGCTGACCCACCCCGAAGCGGAGCACGGAACGGTCCGGATCGGATTTACGCCGGATGAGGAAGTGGGACAGGGCGTGGATCACTTCGATGTGGAAGCTTTCGGCGCGGATTTCGCTTATACTGTGGACGGCGGCGAACTGGGCGAACTGGAATATGAAAATTTCAACGCGGCGGGCGTAAAGCTGATCGTGAACGGCTGCAGCGTGCATCCCGGCAGCGCAAAAAACAAAATGTTAAACGCGGTATTGCTGGCGCAGGAGTTCCAGAGTCTGCTTCCTGTCCAGGAAGCGCCGGCGTTTACGGAAGGCTATGAAGGATTTTTCCATCCCGATTCCATAAGCGGCAGCGTGGAGCGGGTGGTTGTGGATTACATCATCCGCGATCATTCCAGAGAAAAATTTGAACAGAAGAAAGCGCTGTTTTTGAAATGCGCACAGTTTTTAAATGAGAAATACGGCAGAAAAATATTTGAAGTGCAGATGAAAGACAGCTATTATAATATGAAGGAAAAAATCCTTCCCGATAACGCGCATCTGATCGACAATGCGGTAAAGGCGATGGAAATGGCGGGCGTTGCGCCTAAGATCTCTCCGATCCGCGGCGGCACCGACGGCGCGAGGCTTTCCTTCATAGGACTTCCCTGTCCGAATCTGTGCACGGGAGGCGCGAATTTCCATGGGCGTTTTGAGTACGCCTGCGTGGAATCCATGGAGAGCTGCGTGGAAATCCTGAAAAATATCGTGTCCCTTTATGCGGGGAATCCCGATTAAACGTTATGGAAATGTAACCCTGATAGGAAGCGATTCTACATATCAGGGTTATTTTTTTGAAAATTCGCCTTCATTGATTTTTACGATTATATATGGTATATTTAAGAGTACGATTTTGAGCGAAGGGAAGGTAAAAATGAAAAACAACGCAGAACTGGAATCCGTCCTGGAAAAGATTGACTTAAGCGACCCCATACCGGCACAGGAGCACGCGCGCCAGTATTACTTCATAAAGAAAGCAAGAACCTATGTGGAAAAAGAGGCCGAACGATTGGGCAGAAAACCCACCTGCTGCGTCAACACCTTCGGCTGCCAGATGAACGCCCGGGACTCCGAGAAGCTTTCCGGCATTCTGGAAGCGGCGGGTTATGAACTGACCGACGACGAAACGGCGGACTTTGTCATCTACAACACCTGCACGGTGCGGGACAACGCGAACCAGAGGGTATACGGAAGACTGGGCTTTTTAAACAGTATGAAAAAGAAAAACCCTCATAAGAAAATCGCGCTGTGCGGCTGCATGATGCAGGAACCCACCGTGATCGAAAAAATTCAGAAAAGCTACCGTTTTGTGGATTTGATTTTCGGCACCCATAATATTTTCAAATTTCCGGAACTGTTATGCGGCATGTTTGAGAACGACCGGATGTTGATCGATATCTGGAAGGACACGGATCAGATCGTGGAGGATCTTCCGGTGGAGCGCAAATATCCTTTCAAATCCGGCATCAACATCATGTTTGGCTGCAACAATTTCTGCAGCTACTGTATCGTTCCCTATGTGCGGGGAAGAGAGAGGAGCCGGGAACCGAAGGATATTATACGGGAAATCGAAGGCCTTGTGGCGGACGGCGTGGTGGAAATCATGCTGCTGGGTCAGAATGTGAATTCTTACGGAAAAAATCTGGAGAATCCCATCAGCTTTGCACAGCTTTTGCAGGAAGTGGAAAAAATTGAAGGGCTTGAACGGATTCGTTTTATGACCTCCCATCCGAAGGATCTGTCGGATGAACTGATCGAGGTGATGAAGCATTCCAAAAAGATCTGCCGTCATCTGCATCTGCCGCTGCAGTCCGGTTCCACCCGAATTTTAAAGGAAATGAACCGGCGTTATACAAAGGAGCAGTATCTGGATCTGGCACTGAAAATCAAGCGGGAAATTCCGGATATTTCCCTGACCACGGATATCATCGTGGGCTTTCCCGGAGAGACGCCGGCTGATGTGGACGAGACCATCGACGTGATCAACCGGGTGAAATTTGATAACGCATTCACCTTCATTTATTCCAAACGGACCGGCACGCCGGCTGCCGCGTTTGAAAATCAGGTGCCGGAAGAGGTGATAAAAGAAGGCTTCGACCGGGTATTAAAGACGGTGCAGGATACGGCCAGAGAGCAGGTCGCAAGACTGGAAGGACAGACGCTGCCAGCATTGGTGGAAGAAGTCAACGAGCAGGACAGTTCCCTTTTGACCGGAAGGCTTTCCAACAATACGATCGTCCATTTTCCGGGCGATCCTGCGCTGATCGGAACGATTGTGGACGTGGTGCTGGAAGAATGCCATGGTTTTTACTATACCGGGCGTCTGTGCAGCGATTTGTCATAAGGCAAAGCCGCAACGTTTGACAGAAGATAAGGAGAGACACAAATGACGGAAATGACCCCTATGATGCAGAAGTATCTGGAGACAAAACAGCAGTATCCGGACTGTATTCTGTTTTACCGGCTGGGCGATTTTTATGAAATGTTTTTTGAGGATGCAAAGACCGCGTCCCGGGAACTGGAAATTACGCTGACAGGAAAGAACTGCGGACTGGAAGAACGGGCGCCTATGTGCGGCATTCCCTATCATGCGGTGGAAGGATATTTGACCAAGCTGGTCAATAAAGGCTATAAAGTGGCGATCTGCGAGCAGATGGAAGACCCGAAGCTGGCAAAAGGGCTGGTGAAGCGGGAAGTGGTGCGGATCGTGACGCCCGGCACCAATTTGAATGTGCAGGCGCTGGAAGAGACGAAGAATAACTTTTTGATGTGTATTGCCTATTTTACCGGAAAGATCGGGATTTCCATCGCGGACGTCACCACAGGCGACTATTATGTGACGGAGGTGGAAGACTTAAAAAAGCTTCTGGATGAAATCAACAAATATCATCCTTCCGAAATCATCTGCAACGACGCCTTTCTGGTGAGCGGTATGGATCTGGACGATCTGCGCACCCGGCTTTCCATTACGATTTATTCGCTGGATCCGCATTATTTCGACGAAGATCTGTGCAGGAAATGTCTGCAAAAGCATTTTCATGTTTCCACTTTAACGGGGCTGGGCGTGGAGGAATTCCAAAGCGGCCTTGTCGCGGCGGGAGGATTGATGCAGTATCTGTATGATACCCAGAAAAATTCGCTGGCCCATTTTACTCATTTGTATCCCTATCTGTCCAGCCGCTTCATGCTGCTGGATTCTTCCACGCGCCGCAATCTGGAACTGACGGAAACCCTCCGGGAAAAGCAGAAAAGAGGGTCTCTTTTGTGGGTGCTGGACAAAACGAAGACTGCCATGGGGGCAAGAATGCTGCGCAGCTATATCGAACAGCCTCTGATCAACAAAGAGGAAATGGAAGAACGGCTGGACGCGGTGGAGGAACTCTCGAAAGAACCGATGTCCAGAGAAGAACTGCGGGAATACTTGAATCCGATCTACGATATGGAACGCCTTCTGGGAAAGGTCAGCTATAAGACGGCCAATCCCAGAGATCTGATCGCGTTTGCCAGTTCCATGGAAATGATCCCGCCCATCAAAACGGTTCTGAAGGACTTTAAGGCAAAACAGCTTTCCGGGATAGAAGAGGATCTGGACGATCTTTCCGATCTTTTCGATCTGATCAGCCGCTCGATCACGGAGGAACCGCCGATTTCCATCCGGGAAGGCGGACTCATTAAGGAGGGCTTCGACGAAACGATCGATCAGTTAAGGGCCGCCAAGACCGAAGGCAAAAACTGGTTGGCCCAACTGGAAGAAAAGGAGCGGGAACGCACCGGCATCAAAAATCTGCGAATCAAATTCAATAAAGTGTTCGGCTATTATCTGGAAGTGACCAATTCTTATAAGAATCTGGTGCCGGATGATTATATGCGCAAGCAGACGCTGGCGAATGCGGAACGCTATACCACGCCGCGGCTGAAGGAACTGGAAGATATGATCTTAAACGCGGAGGACAAGCTGACCGCGCTGGAATATGATAAATTCTGCGAAGTGCGGGATACGATTGCGGCGCAGATCGAGCGGATTCAGCGCACGGCCAAGGCGGTTGCGCGGCTGGACGTGTTTGCTTCCCTGTCCCTTGTGGCGGAACGTTATCACTATGTGCGCCCGACCCTCAATGAAAAGGGGATCATTGATATCAAGGACGGCAGACATCCGGTGGTGGAACGGATGATCGAGAACGATATGTTCATTGCAAATGATACCTATCTGGATAATCAAAAGCATTGTATCGCCGTCATTACCGGGCCGAATATGGCGGGAAAATCCACCTATATGCGGCAGACCGCGCTGATCGTTCTGATGGCGCAGATCGGCAGCTTTGTGCCGGCGAAAACGGCGAATATCAGCATTGTGGACCGGATTTTTACCCGCGTGGGAGCGTCGGACGATCTGGCCAGCGGTCAGTCCACCTTCATGGTGGAGATGAACGAGGTGGCAAACATTCTGCGCAACGCCACGTCCAAAAGCCTGCTGGTGCTGGACGAAATCGGCAGGGGAACTTCCACCTTTGACGGCCTTTCTATCGCCTGGGCCGTGATCGAGCATATCAGCAACCGGAAGATTCTGGGCGCGAAGACGCTTTTTGCCACCCATTATCATGAATTGACGGAACTGGAAGGAAAAATCAACAATGTGAACAATTACTGCATCGCGGTCAAGGAAAAGGGGGACGATATCGTTTTCCTGCGCAAAATCATAAAGGGCGGCGCGGACAAGAGTTACGGCATTCAGGTGGCCAAGCTTGCCGGCGTGCCGGATATGGTCATCGACCGGGCAAAGGAGATCGTGGAGCAGCTTTCGGATAACGACATTACGGAGAAAGTGCAGAGCATTTCCGTGGATATGGACGCGCCTGCGAAGAAGCAGAAGCACTACGACGAGGTGGATCTGGAGCAGATTTCCCTGTTCGATACGGTCAAAGATGAAGATGTGCTGGAAGAATTGAAAAATGTGGAGATCAGCACCATGATGCCCCTGGATGCGTTAAACACCCTGTACCGGCTTCAGAATAAGCTGAAAAACCGGTGGGGCAGCGACAATCAGAACTGACGGCAGCGATACGGCGACAGTTCGGCCCGGCTGAACTGTTACAGAAAGGCACGGTTATAAAATGGCAGAAATTGCAGTTCTTGACAGCAAAACGATCGATCATATTGCGGCGGGCGAAGTGGTGGAGAGGCCTGCCAGCGTGGTAAAAGAACTGGTGGAAAACGCCTGCGATGCGGGCGCGACGGCGGTCACGGTGGAAATTAAAGACGGCGGCACCACCTTCATCCGGGTGACGGACAACGGCTCCGGCATCGAAAAAAGCCAGGTGCAAAAAGCTTTTCTGCGCCATGCCACCAGCAAAATCAGAAATGTGGAAGATTTAACCTGCATCCGCAGCATGGGATTCCGCGGCGAGGCGCTTTCTTCCATATCAGCCGTGGGCATGGTGGAAATGATTACCAAAACCAGGGACGCCCTGACAGGCGTGCGCTATTGCATCGAGGGAGAGCGGGAACGGGATTTTGCCGAGGTTGGAGCGCCGGACGGCACGACAATCATCATCCGGGATTTGTTCTTCAATACGCCGGCCCGGCGGAAATTTTTAAAAACGCCCGCTACAGAAGGGGGCTATGTGGCCGATCTGATGGAGCATATGGCGCTGGCGAGGCCGGATGTTTCCTTTCAGTTTCTGATCAACCGCCAGACCCGCTTTTCCACCTCCGGAAGCGGCGACTTAAAAGAAGTGGTCTACCGCATTTATGGCAGGGAAATCGCAAAAGAGATTTTTCCTTTCTGCGCGGAGGAAAACGGCATAAAGGTGGAAGGACTTCTGGGAACGCCCCAGCTTGTCCGCCCGAACCGGAATTTTGAATTTTTCTTTGTAAACAACAGATATATCAAGAGTCAGATTTTATCCAAAGGGTTGGAAAATGGATATCAGTCCTGGCTGATGCAGCATAAATTTCCGATGGCGTTTCTGCACTTTACGATCGATACGGAGAACGTGGACGTCAACGTTCATCCTTCCAAAATGGAAGTGCGGTTTTCCGACAACCAGCAGATCTTTGACTTTTTAAGCCGCCGCGTGCAGGAGGCGCTGCACGGCAGGGAGATGATTCCGGCCGTGACCCTGTCAGAAGAGAAAACAAAACCGGCCGAAGCCGCGCCCGCGCCTGAGAACACACAGGAAAAAACATTGGCGCAGGAGACGAAAACCGCGCAAATGGAAGCGCAGAAGCTGGCGCAACAGCTTCTTTCCATGCCCCGGCCAACTGCAGGCTCCGGACAGGAGCAGCGGCGCATGTCTGATACAGTACAAAGAACAGCCGCACCGGAAGGCTCCCCTTCCGGGCAGCCCGCCCAACCGCAGCAGCAGCAAAAAAGTCTGCCGCCTCAGCCAAAAAGGTTGCCGCCGCAACCTTTTGAAAAAAAGCGGCTGGAAGCGATGGTGAAGGAGGAACGGCTGGAATACGAAACAAAAGCGCCGGAAATCGCTAATGCGAAGCAGATGGATCTTTTTGAGGAGCGGATTCTTTCCCGGAAAGCGGTGCAGCAATATCAGATCATCGGCCAGATATTCGATACCTATTGGATCGCTTCTTATCAGGATAAAATGATTCTGATTGACCAGCATGCCGCCCATGAAAAAGTGAAATATGAAGTGCTGATGAAGAAGCTGCGGGAAGGTAAGGCTGACAGCCAGAATCTCATGCCGCCCGTGATTGTGACGCTTTCCAATCCGGAGGCGGAACTGTTAAAGCGATATCAGGAATATTTTTTGCAGATCGGATTTGAGATCGAGCCTTTCGGCGGCAATTCCTATGCGATCCGCAGCGTGCCCTGCGATCTGTACGGCAATTTGAGCGGCGAACTTCTGCAGGAAATCTTAAACGAACTGGTGTCGGAACAAAAGCCCGGCACGCCGCAGGCGGTTTCGGAGCGGATTGCGACGATGGCGTGCAAGTCCGCAGTGAAGGGAAATCACAGGATGGACAAGGCTGAAATGGAGGAACTTCTGGAACAGCTTCTTGCGCTGGACAATCCCTATCATTGTCCCCACGGAAGGCCGACCATGATTACGATGACGAAGCAGGAACTGGAAAAGAAATTTAAGAGGATCGTATGATGCGGGAAAAAGAGATGCAGAAGCTTCCTTTGATTGTTTTGACCGGACCGACCGCAGTCGGAAAAACGGCGCTTTCCGTGAAGCTGGCAAAAGCGGTGAACGCAGAGATTATTTCCGCCGATTCCATGCAGGTATACCGTCATATGGATATCGGCTCCGCAAAAGTGACAAAGGAAGAAATGGATGGGGTTTGTCATCATCTGATCGATGTGCTGGAACCGGAAGAAGAATTTAATGTGGTGCTGTTTCAGAAGCTGGCCAGAGAAGCGATTGCGGATATTGTGAGCCGGGGAAAGCTGCCGCTGCTCGTCGGAGGCACGGGTTTTTATATCCAGTCCGTGCTTTATGACATCGATTTTACCGAGACAGAGGAAAACGATGCTTTCCGCAAAGAACTGGAAGCGTTTGCCAAAAAAGAAGGCGCGCAGAAGCTGCATGACAGGCTGGCGGCGGTGGATCCAAAGGCCGCGGAGCAGATTCATCCCAATAACGTGAAGCGTGTCATCCGGGCGCTGGAATTCTATGAACAGACCGGCTCGCAGATTTCCCTTCACAACGAGACGGAACGGCAGAAGGAACCGGCGTACCGCGCAAAATATTTTGTTTTGACGGATGACCGGGCCAAAATGTATGAACGCATCGACCGCCGGGTGGACGCCATGATGGAAGCCGGACTGGTGGAGGAAGTGCGGGCGCTTCGGGACAGAGGGCTGAAAAGGGACATGGTTTCCATGCAGGGATTGGGTTATAAGGAAATATTGGCCTTTCTGGACGGAGAATACGATCTGGAACGGGCCGTTTACTTAATCAAGCGGGATACCCGGCATTTTGCCAAACGCCAGCTCACCTGGTTCAAACGTGAAAAAAATGTGATCTGGGTTGACAGAGGGCAGTTTTTGGATGAAAATAACATTCTACAGTTTTTGACCTGCCAGGTGGAGGAATTGAGACAATGACAAATGATCTTTCGCAGGAAAGCATGCGCGACATGTATGCTTCCATGGGAATTTCTGAAAAGATATACGAATACGGGGAAAGGACGCTTCAAACGCTGGAGAAGCGTTTTTTGCAGATTGACAAAAGAGCGGAATATAACCAGTTGAAGGTGGTAAAAGCCATGCAGGACTGCAAGGTGAGCGAAGCCTGTCTTCTGGGAACCACCGGTTACGGCTACAACGATCTGGGAAGGGAAACGCTGGAAGCGGTATATGCGGCGGTGTTTCATGCGGAGGACGCCCTGGTGCGGCCACAGATCACCTGCGGCACCCACGCGCTGGCTCTGGCGCTGATGAGCAATCTGCGCCCCGGAGATGAACTTTTGTCTCCCGTGGGAAAGCCCTATGACACGCTGGAAGAGGTCATCGGCATCCGGGAGTCCAAAGGCTCCTTAAAGGAATACGGAATCAGCTACCGCCAGGTTGATTTAAAGGAGGACGGAAGTTTTGACTGGGAGGGCATCCGGGCGGCGATCGGGCCGAAGACCAGACTTGCCACCATTCAGCGTTCCAAAGGCTACCAGACAAGACCGACCCTTTCAGTGGCGCAGATCGGTGAGCTGATCGCTTTTATTAAGGGAATCAAACCGGATGTGATCTGTATGGTGGACAACTGCTACGGAGAATTTACGGAAACCATAGAGCCTACGGATGTGGGGGCGGATATGTGCGTCGGCTCTCTCATCAAAAATCCCGGCGGCGGACTGGCGCCGATCGGCGGTTATATTGTAGGAAAAAAAGAGTGCGTGGAAAATGCGGCCTACCGGCTGACTTCTCCGGGACTCGGCAAAGAAGTGGGCGCTTCCTTAAACGCGCTGCCTTCCTTTTATCAGGGCCTGTTTCTGGCCCCCACGGTGACGGCGGGGGCTTTAAAGGGCGCGATTTTTGCGGCCAATCTCTATGAAAAGCTGGGATTTAAAGTGGTTCCGGACGGACAGACCATGCGTCACGATATCATACAGGCGGTGGAATTCGGTACGCCGGAAGGACTGATCGCTTTTTGCGAGGGCATTCAATATGCCGCTCCGGTGGACAGCTTTGTGACCCCCGAGCCTTGGGATATGCCGGGTTATGACAGCCAGGTCATCATGGCGGCAGGCGCCTTTGTGTCAGGTTCGTCCATCGAGTTGTCTGCGGACGGCCCATTAAAGCCGCCCTACGCGGTCTATTTTCAGGGAGGGCTGACCTGGCAGCACGCCAAATTCGGCATTTTAAAATCCCTGCAGCGCTGTATGGACAAAGGCGTATTTCCCCGTGAAAAAATAGATGCTTTTTTATCGGACAGCGGGCAAACTGTCGTATGACGGAACTGATTTTGACAAAAAAGGGCGGAATTTGCCTCTTCCGGTCGGACGATGCGAAAAAAATTCCCTTTTGTTTCTATACAGAAAAAGGGAATTATGTTAATATGATAGAAGTTTCAAATACAAAAGGATAACAGAAAATGAGAAAAATTACGGGTAAGAATGGATGGACTTTCCTGATTCTGGTTCTGGCCGGAATTGTACTGGGCGGATTTCTGGGGAGCATGGCGCCGAATTCCTTTTTAAACTTCGGACAGACCTTCGGACTGAGCAGTCCGATGATTCTGGATCTGGGCATCATCAGCATCACCTTTGCCTTCACGATCCGCATTACGATCGCCAGCATTCTCGGAATCGTGGCCGCCATTTTGATTTACAGAGTGATTTAACATTTTGGGAGTATTTGCCTGCCGCATGCTTTTGGAGAGAGAAAGCGGAGGCTGATATGAAAAAAAAGTCAAACGAAGAACTTCCCTATGAAAAATTTATTCAAAAAGGGGCAGAATCATTAACGGACGCGGAACTTCTGGCGATTTTACTTCGTACGGGTCCTGCGCCGGAAACGGCGGCGCCGCAGGCGCATCAGAATTGCCCGGCGCTTGCGCTGGCGGAAAAAGTGCTGGCGCTTCCGAAGGGTTCCCGAACGGGACTTGGCGGACTGACGCAGCTTTCTCCGGCGCAGCTTCAGCAGGTCAAAGGGATCGGCGAAGTGAAGGCTGTCAGGATTTGCTGCGTAACGGAACTTGCCAGGCGCATGATGATGGGACAGCGCAGAGAAATGAAAACGTTCCCGGATCCCGCTTCTGCGGCGGACTATTGCAGGCCGCTGTTCGCCGGCAGCGACAGCAGTGTGGAAAAGGCCGTGCTTCTGCTGCTGGACGGAAAGGGAAAGCTGATTCACGAAAAAGTCCTTTCCATCGGAACTGTGAATACGGCGCCGGTGTCTCCCAGGGAAGTTTTTTTACAGGCGCTGCAATATCAGGCGGTGTTTTTCATGCTTCTTCATAATCATCCAAGCGGCGATGTAACCCCCAGCAGGGAGGACGCCGAGATCACCCATAGATTGGCAAAGCTTGGGGAAATGATGCAGCTTGAACTGGTGGATCACATCATTATCAGTGAAGAAAAATATTACAGTTTCCGGGAGGCCGGGCTTTTATAAAGGAAGGAGAAAGAAATGGTGCAGGGCAATGCATTCGGTATCGATTTAGGGACGAGCAATATTAAAATCTACAGTCTGTCCGACGACACGATCATGATTGAAAAAAACATGATCGCAATTATGAATAAGAAAAGCGTTTTTGCATACGGCAATTCCGCTTATGAAATGTATGAAAAGGCGCCGTCCAACATACAGATCAGCCATCCGCTTTGCAACGGCGTGATCGCTGACATCAGAAACATGGAAGAACTTGTCAGGCTTTTTGTTACCGAGATTTCCAGAGGAAACTTAAAACCTGCGGATTTCTATATCGCTGTGCCGACGGATATCACGGAGGTGGAGAAGAGAGCCTTTTACGATCTCATCAAGGAAGCCAATGTGAAAGCCAGGAAGATCATGGTGGTGGAAAAGGCCGTTGCAGACGGGCTCGGCATGGATATCGATGTGAAAAATTCTCAGGGAGTTCTGGTGGTGGATATCGGTTACGATACGACGGAAGTATCCATTTTATCCCTGGGGGGTATTGTCTTAAGCCGTTTGATTAAAACCGGCGGTTTGAAATTCGATGAAGCCATCCGCCAGGCTGTCCGGAAGGAGTATAACCTTCTGATCGGGGAGAAGACGGCGGAGAGCATCAAGAAATCGATCGGGGATCTGGAAAAGGAAGGAAAAGGAGCCGTTGTCTATGGCCGGGATATCGTCGTGGGTCTGCCGGTGGAACGGGAGATTCCCACCGAACTGATCAACAACTGCTTAGAGGAGCATTTCAACACGATTATCGACAGCATCAAAGTGATTCTGGAACGCACTCCCCCTGAACTGGGAGCAGACATTTTCCGGCACGGCATTTATCTGACGGGCGGCGCTTCCCAGATCAGCCATTTCTCGGAACTGGTGAAACAGTCCACGGGATTAAAAGTAAACCTGGCGGAGCGTCCGGTGGAAAGCGTCGTGCTCGGCCTGGCCCGGATTTTAAAAGACGATAATTACAAATCAGTCGCATATGCCATTGAAGGGATGGGTAAATGAGTCCTGTTATCAAAAAGAAAAGAAGAAAATTTACCATATCCAGCAAATATCTGTTATTGATTCTTTCGGGAATATGCGTGTGTCTGATGATTTTTACCTTCAAAACCTCTGTGTTTGAGGGGCCGTTAAAGGCGGCTGCCGCTTACGTCGTGGTGCCGTTTCAGCGCGGGATCGCCTCTGTGGGCGGTTATTTGTCGGACCGTTCCGAAGAACTGGCGCGTCTGGAAGAAGTGCTGGCGGAAAATGAAGACTTAAAACAGCAGATCGACGAACTTACCATTGAAAACAACAGGTTGCAGCAGGACCGGTATGAACTGAATAATCTGAGAAGTCTGTACGAACTGGATCAAACTTACGCCGATTACGAGAAAGTAGGCGCCCACGTGATTGCAAGCGAAGCGGACAACTGGTTTTATTCCTTTACGATCGATAAAGGGGAAAACGACGGCATCCAGGTGGATTGCAACGTGATGGCGGGCAGCGGACTCGTGGGACGGGTGGTTTCCGTCGGTCCCAATTACGCGAAAGTCCAGTCCATCATCAACGATACGAGCAATGTAAGCGCTACTGTGCTGGCCACTTCGGAGAACATGATCGTTTCGGGAGACCTTCAGGCCATGCAGACTGACGGAGTGATCTGTTTTGGGGAACTCAGCGATAAAAACGGCAGAGTGTCCGTTGGCGATAAGGTGGTTACCAGCAGTATCAGCGATAAATATCTGCCGGGCATCCTGATCGGATACATCAATTCCATCAATACCTCTGCCAACAATCTGACCAAAAGCGGTTATATCACACCGGCGGTAGATTTTACCCACCTGGAAGAGGTTCTTGTGGTGATGGAACTGAAACAACAGACCGGGGATTAGAAAGGAGCCGTTATGAAAAGAGTGATCGTAACAGCCCTTCTGGTTTTATTCTGCTTTTTGCTGCAGACGAGCGTCTGTCCGTGGTTTTCCTTTGGCGGCATCATTCCGAATCTGCTCGTCATTCTGACGGCGTCCTTCGGATTTATGCACGGAGAGACCACCGGAATGCTGATTGGTTTTTTTAGCGGTTTTCTGGTGGACATTTTTGCGGCTTACGGAGGCGCGACGGGATACGGCGATATGCTCGGCTTTTTTGCCCTGTTGTATCTGCTTTGCGGCTATTTGAACGGAAAATTCCATCAGATGTTTTATCCGGAGGACATAAAGTTTCCGCTGATCATGATAACCGTTTCGGATCTGGTTCTGAATCTGGCCTGCTATATTGTCATGTTTATGTTCCGTGCGAAACTGGATATCCGGTATTACTTTTTACATATTATTCTGCCGGAAGCTGTTTATACCATCATTGTTGCATTTGCATTCTATCCGCTGTTTCTCTGGATCAATAAAAGACTGGAAAAGGCGGAAAGAGGGAGTACGGAGTAATTGCTGAAGAAGATCAAATTTTATTTTACCAATTTTATAAACACAAGAACGTTTTTTTTATATGCGGTGTTCGGAATCCTCGCTTTTTTGCTGCTGAACCGGATTTTTCAGTTACAGATTATCGAAGGCGCCGACAAACAGCAGGAACTGGAATTGAAAATTGAAAAGGAACGTTCCATCGCCAGTACCAGGGGCAATATTTACGACTGTAACGGAAAGTTGCTGGCTTATAATGAACTTTCCAATTCCGTGACCATTGAGGACGTCTACGATAACGACAGTCAGCGAAGCGCCAATATGAACGCTACCTTAAAAAAGGTGCTTTCGATTCTGCACGAAAACGGCGATAAATTAAGCTGCGATTTCAATATTTATCTGGATGAAAACGACGATTTTACTTTCAGCGTCACCGGAACAAGACAGCAGCGTTTTCTGGCCGACGTATACGGTCATGCTTTGATCTCTGATATGAAGGAAATCGAAAAGAATTCCACAGCGGACGATGTGATCGCATATCTGGGAGACCGTTACAGCATCGGAGAAAGAACGGACCCTGATTCGAAGGACAGCTTTGTGGTAGGATTGGGATATACAAAGCAGGAACTTCTGGAAATCATTACGATCCGGTATACGATGAGCATTACCGGATATCAGAAATATATTCCGGTCACGATTGCGACCGACGTATCCGAAGAGACGGTGGCGACGATAAAGGAGAACAGCGAAGAACTGCTGGGAATTGAGATCGCGGCCGATACGATCCGCAAATACACGGACGGACCGTATTTTTCCCATATCATCGGTTATACCGGCAAAATTTCCACGGACGAGCTGGCCGCTTTAAACAGTGAAGAAGGCATGGAAGGCGTGGAACGGGCGCTTGACAGTAAAGAATATGAACTGACGGATATCGTCGGGAAGGCCGGAATCGAGAAGGTGATGGAAGAATATCTTCAGGGAACCAAAGGACATGAGACAGTTCTGGTCGACCGGCTCGGGCGTGAGATTGAAAGCGTAAACCGCATAGAGCCGGAAGCGGGAAAAGACGTTTATCTGACGATTGACGCCGATCTGCAGGCGGCAGTTTACAATATTCTGGAAAAATTTGTGGCGGGCATTCTGGTGGACAAAATTGTGAACATCAAAAATTACAATACAGAGAATGTCAGCAGCGCGGACCTGAAAATACCGATCGACGACGTGTATTCCGCTTTGTTTTTAAACAATGTCATCGATATTTCCGCTCTTTCCCAGGCGGCGGACAACGAGGTTGGCGCCGAAGTTTATCGGGCTTTTTTATCCAAGCAGGAGGAAGTGCTGACAAGGCTGCGGACAGAACTGGAGAGCGGAACAACCGCCTATAACCAGATGCCGGAAGAATATCAGGTATACGAAAGCTACATTATCAACACGCTTCTGCCAGACGACGGCGTGCTGACCGGCGTGGACAGAAATGACGAAACCTACTTAAGCTGGACGAGAGATGAGGTAATCAGTATCCGGGAATATCTGGAATATGCGATTTCTCAAAACTGGATTGATGTTACTGCGCTGGATGTGGAAGGAGCCTACGTGGATTCTTCCGAAGTTTATCAGCGTCTTGTGGAATACATTGTGGAAGAACTTCAGTGCCGCGCTTTTGACAAAAAGATTTTTCAGTATATGATCGAGCAGGACCGCATTTCAGGAAGGCAGGTCTGCATGCTGCTGATCGAGCAGGACGTGATCAATCCCAGCGAGGAGCGGATTCAACAACTGAAAAACGGAACCGTTTCCGCATATGCTTTCATGGTGGATCTGATTCGGAATCTGGAAATTACGCCGGCCCAGTTGGCTCTGGATCCTTTTTCCGCGTCCTGTGTCATTACAGATGTGAATACCGGCGACGTGAAGGCTCTGGTGAGTTATCCGAGTTATGACAATAACCGGCTGGCCAACGGAATTGACAGCGAATATTATGCGAGAATATCCAGCGGAGAAGATTTGTCAAGACCGATGTGGAATTATGCGACGCAGATGAGATCCGCGCCGGGTTCCACTTATAAGATGGTTTCCGCTACGGCTGCGCTGATGGAAAATGTGGTTTCGCTGTCCAGTCTGACGGACTGCAGAGGTATTTATACCCGCTTTACGGATTACCGTCCCCGCTGCTGGAAAACATCCGGACACGGGAATCTGAATCTGAGCGAGGCGATCACCAATTCCTGCAATATCTACTTCTATGAAGTAGGTTATCAACTCGGCATGAACGGAGAGAAATATGATTCCGCTCTGGGTAATGAAAAACTGACCTATTATGCCGATTTGTTCGGACTGACGGAAAAATCCGGAATTGAAATCGAAGAGTCTGAACCGCAGGTGTCCACGGATCTGTCCGTCGTATCCGCGATCGGACAGGGTAACAATGCGTTCACCACAGTCGGACTTGCCCGTTATGTGACCACGGTCGCAAACAGCGGGACCTGTTATAATCTTACGCTGCTTGATAAGGTGACTGATCCTACAGGCAACCTGCTTAAAGATTATCAGGCGGAGGTACGAAACACGGTTGATCTGCCTTCCGCATACTGGGATGCCATTCACCGCGGCATGCGCGGCGTGGTGGAAAACAAAAGATACTATAACGATTTCCCGGTTCTGGCGGCAGGCAAGACGGGTACTGCGGAAGAAGACAAATCCCGCCCCAACCATGGACTGTTTGTAGGCTATGCGCCGTATGATAATCCGGAAATTGCAATGGCAATCAGGATCGGATATGGTTATTCTTCCGATTATGCCGCGCAGATTTCCAAACAGGTTCTGACCTATTATTATGATCTGGACGAAGGAGATTCGCTGACGCAGTCCCAAACCGCTCTTTCGATTGAGGCAGTTGTCGGCGGCGGTGACTGATGAGTGGGAGGCTGGAATGATACAATGAACAATTCTGTTATTATCAAAAGTTATAAAGGCGGAATTGCCGTCTATCTGGATGCGGAAATGGAGTTTGAACAGCTTGCCGGCGAAGTGGCGGCCAAATTCCGCGACAATGCGCGCTTTTTCGGCGATATGAGGGTGGCGGTTTCCTTTGAAGGCAGGGAACTGACCTCTCTTGAGGAAAAGAAACTGGTGGACGCCATCAGCGGCAATTCCGATCTGCATATTGTCTGTGTGGTGGGGAAAGACCGGGAAAAAGAAAAAAGGTTTAAAGAGACGATGGATGCCTTTGAACGTTATTTCCCGAAAGCGGAACAAAATAACGGACAGTTTTACCGCGGAAGTCTTTCTCACGGACAGATTCTGGAAACGGAAGGCAGCATCGTCATTGTCGGCGATGTGGCCCCCGGCTGCAGCGTCATTTCCACAAAGGATATTATTGTAATCGGCCGTCTTCTCGGCAGCGCTTATGCCGGGGGCGACGGTTCTGACGAACATTTTGTTGTGGCGCTTGAAATGTCTCCGCAAAAATTAAAGATCGGAGATTTCAAATATAAGACAAAAGAGAAATCAAGATGGCAGGCGAGAGCGAAGAAGGGACAGCCCCAGATCGCTTTTGTCAGAAAAAACGAGGTACAAATGCAGGCGGTTACGAATGAATTACTGAGTGAGTTGATTCTTTAAAGGCGCTCATTTGGGGGACAAATATTTCATGATCGGAGGGCTTTATGCATGAGTGAAGTAATTGTCGTTACCTCAGGAAAAGGCGGAGTGGGAAAGACGACCACCACCGCTAACGTTGGAACCGGTCTTGCGGCCGCAGGCAAAAAAGTGGTGCTGATCGATACCGATATCGGTCTGCGCAATCTGGATGTCGTCATGGGACTGGAAAACCGGATCGTCTATAATCTTGTGGACGTTGTGGAAGGAAGCTGCCGCGTGAAGCAGGCGCTGATCCGGGATAAACGATATCCCGGACTGTACCTGTTGCCGTCCGCACAGACGCGGGACAAAACCGCCGTCAACGAAAGTCAGATGAGAAAGCTGATCGACCATCTGAAGGATCAGTTCGATTACATTCTTCTGGACTGTCCGGCGGGAATTGAGCAGGGCTTTAAAAATGCAATTGCAGGCGCGGATCGGGCTCTGGTTGTGACAACGCCGGAAGTTTCCGCAATCCGCGACGCAGACCGGATCATCGGTCTGCTGGAGGCAAATTCTTTCGAACAGATCGATCTTGTCGTCAACAGGATGCGGTATGATATGGTCAGGCGCGGGGATATGATGACTGTGGACGATGTGGTGGACATCCTTTCCGTCAGCCTCATCGGCGTGGTTCCGGATGACGAAAACGTGGTGATCGCAACAAATCAGGGAGAACCTCTGGTTGGCAATCATACGCTGGCAGGCCGGGCTTACAAAAACATCTGTATGCGGATTCTGGGACAGGAAATTCCTTATCTGGATCTGGATCAGTCCATATCTTTCTGGACAAGGGTGACCGGGATCTTTCATAAGAGTCAGGAGGGAAGAGTATGAGACTGCCGAATTTTCTGAAACGAAAAACATCCCGCGAGGTGGCGAAAGACCGTCTCAAAATCCTTCTGATATCGGATCGTGTGAATTGTTCGCCGGAAGTGATGGACATGATAAAGCAGGATATTGCCAAGGTGATTTCCCGCTACATGATGATCGATACCGAAAATATGGAAATACAGATCAGCAAATCCAGTTCCAGAGGCAGGGGAAATAAGAATCCTTCCCTTTATGCCAATATTCCGATTCTGGATCTGCATAAGATCAGTTGATACACAGGAGAATTTATGTTCAAGAAATACAGATTGAGAAATTTTGACTTTCCTCTGGTGATTCTGGTGGCGGCGCTGAACATTATCGGCGTTTTAGCCATCGGAAGCGCCAGGGAAAGTCTGCAGGGAAGAACGATGCTTGGCATGATCGCCGGATTGTGCATTATGCTGGCGGTGAGCCTGATCGATTATTCTGTTATTTTAAAATTATACTGGCTTGAATACCTGCTCATGGTCGCCGCGCTCGTATTTGTAAAACTGTTCGGAACGAACGTAAATGGTGCGAAACGTTGGTTGGATATAGGCGCTTTTCGGTTTCAACCGTCCGATATTGCAAAAATTTTGTTGATTTTATTCTATGCACAGTTTATTATGAAATATAGGGAGAAGTTAAACACCTTCCGCATTCTTCTTTTAGCGGTGCTGCTTGTGATACCGCCTTTATATCTGATTTACGATCAGCCTGATCTGTCCACAACGATTTTATTCGCAATTTTATTCTGTGTGATTCTTTTTATCGGCGGTCTGAGTTGGAAGATCATCGGCGGTGTATTGGCCATTGTAGTGCCTGCGGCGCTTATCTTTTTATCAATTGTTATGCAGGAGGGACAGACGCTGATTGAGGATTACCAGCGCGACCGCATTATGGCCTTTTTCGAACCGGAAGCTTATGCGGACGCGGAGGCATACCAGCAGTTGAATTCCGTAATAGCGATAGGCTCCGGCCAGCTTTGGGGCAAGGGGCTAAACAACAATGAAATCGCATCCGTGAAGAACGGTAACTTTCTTCCGGAACAGCAGACGGATTTTATTTTTGCAATTATAGGGGAAGAATTGGGGTTTGTCGGTTCCGCGGCGGTGATCCTTTTATTGATTCTGATCGCAATACGATGCGTCATGATTGCCAGGACGGCAAAAGATACTGCGGGGATGGTTATCGCGTCCGGGGTGGGGGCGCTGATCGGATTTCAGGGATTTATGAATATCGCGGTAGCCACCATGCTGATGCCAAATACAGGGATAACGCTTCCTTTTGTCAGTTATGGGCTGACGTCGCTTCTGAGCATGTATATCGGAATAGGGCTTGTTCTGAATGTCAGACTGCAGCGGAAGAATTTGTATAATTTATAGCAATAGAGGAGAGAAGGTATTATGAACATTGCATTGATTGCGCATGACGCAAAGAAAAAGCTGATGCAGAATTTCTGCATTGCATACAGAGGAATTTTAAGCAAGAATACCCTGTATGCAACAGGGACCACCGGACGCTTGATCGAAGAGGTTACGAATCTCAACATTCACAAATATCTTGCCGGTCATCTTGGGGGCGAGCAGCAGATCGGCGCGCAGATAGAGCACAACCAGATCGACCTGGTCATATTTTTGAGAGATCCGCTTACGCAGAAATTTCATGAGCCGGATGTCAACAATGTGGTCCGCCTGTGCGATATGCACAATATACCGCTGGCAACGAACCTTGCGACGGCGGAACTGTTAATCAAGTCCCTGGACAGAGGAGATTTAGAGTGGCGTGAAATGTACAAATAAATGGATTGCGGCCTTGCTTGCGGCAGCGATAACAGCCGTTTGCAGCGGCTGCGGCAGTTCTGAAATTTTGTTTGCCTATGATCCGGACTATGAAGTTTCAAGCTTTCGCATTGTAAATGAGAATGCGTCCGTTACGGCTGATGCGTTTGCGTTTTCACTGTGCGTCGTGGATCAGGATGTCGGCGTGGACGACTCGGTGGTGGACATGTCCGAAGCGACTTCGGCAGGACTGTTTGATTTAAACAATAATACGGTGCTGTATGCAAAGAATGTCCATGAAAGGCTCGCGCCGGCCAGTCTGACGAAACTGATGACTGCGGCTGTGGCGTTGAAATACGGAAACCCGGACGATATGATTACGGTGAGTTCGAATGTGAATATCACGGAGAGCGGCGCAGTTTTATGCGGCCTGCAGGAAGGGGATCAGCTTACGCTGAATCAGGCGCTGCATGCGCTTTTGATGAAATCTGCAAACGACGCCGCAATTGCGATTGCGGAGCATATTGCCGGGAGCGTGGACGCGTTTTCGGAAATGATGAACGCAGAGGCGATGGCGATCGGCGCCACGAACAGCCACTTTGTCAATCCTCACGGACTGACTGCGGAGAATCACTATTCCACAGCTTATGATATGTATCTCATTTTCAATGAAGCGTTAAAATACGATCTGGTGAATGAGATTATCAGCATGAGCAGTTATGAAACCGTATATAAAGACCGCAACGGCAACAGCAAGAATATGTCTTTCAACAGCACAAACTGGTATATCACCGGCAATTCCAGGGCGCCCGAACATGTCTCTGTGATAGGCGGAAAGACCGGAACGACTAACGCCGCGTTAAACTGCCTGGTGCTGCTTGCCAGAGATACCGCCGGCAATCCTTATATAGCCGTCATTCTGCGTTCCAAGGAGCGGGAAATTCTCTATCAGGAAATGACGGATCTGTTGGATGAAATAGACTAATCTATAAAAATAAAGGTTGTCATTTTAGTCGATATCAACTATAATAAACATATCTTATGATGGATAGGACATTATAAGGAATTTACTTTAGGAGGGATTACCATGGTTCAATTAATTGTAGGCGAGAAAGGAAAAGGCAAAACTAAATACTTATTGGATAAAGTAAATACCGAAATAAAGGAAGTAAACGGCAGCATTGTATATCTGGACAAAAGTGCGAAGCACATGTATGAGTTGAACAATAAGGTGCGACTGATCGTTGCTCCGGATTATATGGTTGACAGTAGCGAAGCTTTTCTGGGCTTTGTCAGCGGTATCATTTCACAGGATCATGATCTGGAACAGATGTATTTTGACAGCTTTTTAAGAATCGCCTGCCTGGAAGGTCAGGATATTACCCCTATCGTGGAAAAACTCGAAAAGATGAGCGAGAAATTCGGCGTGGATTTCGTACTCAGCGTTTCCCAGAACGAATGTGATCTGGCGGAAAGCCTCAAGGCAAAAATTATCGTTTCTCTTTGATTTGTACATAGTAACGACCGTTACGGATGATTTTGAAACACATGGCGCATGCACATGGCTGACGCGCCTTTGAAAAAGCCCCGGAGAAGACAGCCGGGGCTTATTTTTGGAGGTCTACAATTTGGCAACAGGACAGGATAACGGGAAAATAAGACAATATCGCAAACCTTTGAACATCAATCTGGGAACGGTGGTTTTTCTGACGATTTTTCTCTATATCATCATCTGTGTGGTTTCTTATTTTTTGAATTCCAAAAATATCAAACCGTATACGGTGATGTCAGGATCGCTTTCAACAGATAACGTCTATACCGGGATTGCGTTAAGAAGCGAGTCTGTTGTAAACAGCCCGTACGCAGGTTACATCAACTATTATGCCAGAGAAGGAGAGCGCGTCGGCAGCGGAATGCTGGTATGTACGATCGACGAGAGCGGCCAGCTAAGGGATATCTTAAATGAACAGAACGCGGAAGATACCGCGCTTACAGACAGCGATCTGCGGGAGTTAAAAAGCAGCATTTCCGCATTTTGCGCGAACTTTACAAAGAGCAGCTTTCATACTGTATACGATTTCAAATACGATATGGAAGGAACGGTATTGAAACTGGCAAACGTGAACGTATTGCAAAGTCTGGCCGAGTTAAACAACGCTTCCAACAGTCAGCCCGTAAATCTCTGTTATGCTCCGCAGTCCGGCATCATTTCTTACTATACGGACGGTTATGAAGAAAAAACTGCGGCAGACATTACGGATGCGGATTTTGACAAAGAAAAGTATGTGAAAACGCAACTCATTGTCAGCGAGTTGGTGGCAAATCAGGACGCGCTTTACAAACTCTCCACAGATGAAAACTGGAGCGTCATTATCCAGGTTGACCGTGCAAAAGCGCTGACATTGGAAGAGGAAGAGTACGTAAAGGTGCGTTTTTTAAAAAACCAGTATGAATCCTGGGCGCAGGTGACAATATTGGACAAAGGCAGCAACGGCGTTTTTGCGCAATTGGATTTCAATAATTCCATGGTTACTTTTGCATCGGACCGCTTCCTGGAAATTGAATTGATTACGGAAGCGGAAACTGGTTTGAAGGTGCCCAATTCCGCCATTATTAACAAGGAATTTTTCCTGGTCCCCAAGGAATATGTGACAAAGGGAGGAAGTTCCGGCAGCAACGGGGTGCTTCTGGAGGTCGCCGGCAGCAACGGCTCTTTGACGACGGAATTTATCCCGACACAGATTTACCAGGAAACGGAGGAGGAGTATTATCTGGACAATTCCACGCTTTCCGTCGGCGATCATCTGATCATGCCGGATTCTTCCGAAAGCTTTACGATATCCAAAAGCGCCACTTTAATCGGCGTTTATAATATAAACAAAGGATATGCGGATTTTAAAGAAGTTCAGATTCTGGCCCAGAATGACGAATATGCGATCATCAAAGCCAATACCACCTACGGACTGAGCGTATATGATAATATCGTGTTAAACGCGCAGTCCATTGAAAATCTGGACGAATTGATTTATGAATGACAGCTTTATGAATGGGAAGGAGAATGCGGGAATGATTGCGGATAATCTGAAGACGGTGCAGAACAATATCAGGACTTCATTGGACAGGGCCGGACGCGGGCAAACGGACGCCGCGCTGATTGCGGTGAGCAAAACGAAGCCTGTTTCCATGATTATGGAAGCTTACGCGCAGGGCATCCGGGATTTTGGAGAAAATAAGGTTCAGGAGCTGGCGGAAAAGCAGGAACAGTTGCCGAAGGATATTCGCTGGCACATGATCGGGCATCTGCAGCGCAACAAGGTGAAATATCTGATCGGAAAAACGGCTTTGATTCACAGCGTGGATTCCTACAGACTGGCCGAAGAAATCAGCAAAGAAGCCGCGAAAAAGAAGACGGACGTGGATATTCTCATTGAAGTCAACGTCGCGCAGGAAGAAAGCAAATTTGGTGTGAGCATGGAAGAAGCGCCTGATCTGGTGAAAAAAGCGGCCGGACTTCCTTTTATTCATATCAAAGGATTGATGACAATTGCTCCAAATACCGAAAATCCGGAGGAAAACCGAAAATATTTCCAGTGTCTGAAACAATTATCTGTTGACATAACAAGTAAAAATGTTGATAATGTATCTATGAATGTTTTGTCCATGGGAATGACCAATGATTACATGGTAGCCGTGGAGGAAGGTTCCACATATGTCAGGGTGGGCACCGGCATCTTCGGAGAGCGAAATTACGATGTTTCAATCTGACTGAAAAAAGGAGTGTTTCATAATGGGAGTTATGGATAAGTTTTTGAATTATATGAAACTGAACGATGAAGAAGATGACGGATACTATGACGATGACTATTATGATGATGAAGACGACGCGCCGGTAGAGAAGAAGCCTAAAATCAAGAGCATTGCAAAGGCGGACTCTTATGAGGAGGAAGAACGCACCAGAAAGCCCGCTCCAAAGGTAACGCCGATGCGTCCTGCCAGAAAAGTCGGCATCGGCGGCATGGAAGTATGTGTGATTAAGCCTACCAGTGTGGAAGATGCGAGAGAAATTACGGAAACACTGTTATCCAATCGCACCGTAGTGCTGAATATGGAAGGCCTGGATGTGGATATCGCACAGCGGATTATCGATTTTACTTCCGGCTCCTGCTATGCGATCAGCGGCAATTTGCAGAAGATTTCTCATTTTATTTTTATTATCACACCGGCGAGCGTTGATATTTCCGGCGATTTTCAGGAGATTTTGAGCAGTTCCATGGGTGTGAAGGACATCTGAACCAAAGAAATGATAACAGAGTGTGCGCACAGAACAGAAGCGTCGCAGGATGCGGCTGTGCGCAGCGCGGGTGTGCGCGGTTGCGCACACTTTTTCTATGGGAGGTACTTATGGCAGAACGAATGACGGTTTCCTATCAGAGAAAACCCTGCTATGATATTATATTTACAAACGGTTTTGAAGGTTTACGGGAAGAACTTGCAAAAGACGAATCCCTTCAAAACAGGAAAATCTGCATTGTGACGGACAGCAACGTGGAACCGCTTTATGCGCAGGCGGTCAGGGAAATCATTTCTCCCTGCGTGAAAGCCTGTGAGATTTTTACTTTCCCGGCGGGAGAGGAGAATAAAAATCTTCAGACCGTGCAGTCTCTGTACGCTTTTTTGATAGAACGACATTTTGACCGAAAAGATATGCTGGCGGCGCTGGGAGGCGGCGTGGTCGGCGATCTGACCGGATTTGCAGCGGCTACTTATCTGAGGGGCGTGGACTTTATACAGATTCCAACGACGCTGCTCGCACAGGTGGATTCCAGCATCGGCGGCAAAACCGGCGTGGACTTTGACGCCTATAAGAACATGGTGGGCGCCTTTTATATGCCGAAACTCGTATATATGAATCTGGACACCCTTCAAACGCTGGAAGCGCGGCAGTTTTTTAACGGTTTTGCAGAAGTCATGAAACATGGTCTGATTAAAGACAGTAAATTTTATGAATGGCTGATCTCCAATATGTATGAAATCTGCGATCGGGAGCCTGCCACTATGCTGGAACTGGTGAAGAGAAGCTGCGAAATCAAGCGCAGCGTAGTGGAAAAGGACCCTACGGAACAAGGTGAGCGGGCGCTCCTGAATTTTGGCCATACGATCGGACATGCCATTGAGAAAAACAGCAATTTCACGCTGATGCACGGAGAATGCGTGGCGCTGGGCTGTGTTGCGGCCGCGTTTATCTCCTGGAAAAGGGAACTCATTGAGATGGAAGAGTATTATGAAATCCGCGATATGTTTGTCCCCTTTAATCTGCCGATATCCATGGAAGATCTGGATGTGGAGCGGATTGTGGAACTGACCAGATCCGATAAGAAAATGAAAAGCGGCCAGATCCGTTTCGTTCTTCTCACCAAAATCGGGAAAGCGGTACTGGATGACACCGTGACAGAGGAAGAGATGAAAGCGGCCGTGGAAGAACTGAATTTCAGGGAAGAGGATTGAACATGGCATTAAAGCGGAAGAAAATGTTTTTACTCGATCTTTTTATTGCGCTGCTTGGCCTTGCGCTGGATCAGTTTACGAAATGGCTGGCGGTATTTTATTTAAAGGATCAGGTTCCGATCGTGCTGATCCCCGGCGTGTTGGAACTCAGATATCTGGAAAACAGAGGGGCGGCCTTCGGCGTCCTGCAGAATCAGAAGATATTTTTTGTTATCATGACCTGCCTTGTTCTGATTTTCTGTCTCTATGCGCTGTGGAGAATGCCCGATGAAAAAAAATACAGACTGCTGCATATCATGGGCGGCATTCTGATCGCCGGAGCGCTGGGCAATTTTATGGACCGGCTTCGGCTGGATTATGTGGTGGACTTTATTTATATCAGTCTCATTGACTTTCCGATTTTCAATGTGGCGGATATGTATGTATCCTTCATATGTGTGCTTGGATTGATTCTGGTCTTTTTCGGACGTTTCGGTGAAGAAGATTTCAGTTTCCTCAAGCTGAAAAAGAAGCAGGCGGTCTGAGTATGGAACTGTTTCGTTTTCAGATAACAGAAGAGCAGGAAGAGGAAAGAATCGATAAGTGTATTGCGGCGCTTATCGATTCTTTGTCGCGTTCTTTTATTCAGAAAATGATAAAAGAAGGCAGAGTCAGCGTGAACGGACAGCCTGTAAAGGCAAACTACCGCGTCCGGACGGATGATGATATTTCCTTTGAATTGCCAAAAGCGCAGGAACCGGACATTGAGCCGCAGGACATTCCCCTGGATATTTTGTTTGAGGACGACGACGTGCTGGTGGTCAACAAACCGAAAGGAATGGTGGTGCATCCCGCCGCCGGACATTACAGCAATACGCTGGTGAACGCAGTCCTCTTTCATTGCAGGGGAAAGCTTTCGGGAATCAACGGCGTAATGCGTCCGGGAATCGTGCACCGGATTGATAAGGATACCACGGGTTCCGTGATTGTCTGTAAAAACGACGCGGCTCATCAATCGATAGCCCGCCAGCTTAAGGAACATTCCATCGTGCGGCGTTACCGGGCTATCGTGCACGGCGTGCTCAAAGAGGAGGAAGGCTGTGTGGACGCGCCCATCGGCAGAGATCCGTCCGACCGAAAAAAAATGGCGGTCAATTTAAAGAACGGGAAAAATGCCGTGACGCATTACCATGTATTACAGCGTTTTGCTTCTTATACCTATATTGAGTGCCGGCTGGAAACCGGCAGAACGCATCAGATCCGCGTCCATATGGCGTCTATCGGGCATCCGCTTTTGGGGGATAACGTATATGGTCCCAGAAAGTGTCCGATTTCTTCTCTGGAAGGGCAGACGCTCCATGCCATGACATTGGGCTTTCTCCATCCCACCACCGGAGAATACGTGGAAACGACCGCTCCGTTGCCGGATTATTTTATAAAAATTTTAGAGAACTTTATAAAAAATTGACTTTTCTCCTTCAACGTGCTATAATTATAAAAATTTTGGCAATTAATTGTAGCGGTTCAGCCGTCGGCTGAACTGTTTGATCTGCTTTTTAAGGATATATTGACTATGAGATTTTACCCGCTGGGTCAGGAAGAACGTGAACCCGATCAGTTAAAAAATGAATATCAGACAGCCAGAGAAGTAGGAAAAATACGTTTGGGATCGGACTTTTTCTTTTTCCGGAGCGGATTGAAAACATACTATATCCGCTATGCCGATGTGAAAAGATGTTTCCGGCGCGTTATGATGGTTCCGGCAAAGCTTTGCTGCGGCAAGGGAGATCTACCGGTGGAAAATCTCGTGATCTGTGATGCGGATAAGGAACTGGCTCAGATACAGCTTCCGGGCACAAGGGCCGCTAAGATTCTCATGGAAGAGTTAAAAGGATTGATGCCGGAAGCAAAATTCTGCCCGCCTGACAAGGAAACGCAGGACGAGAATAACCGTACAGAGGTCCAGGATTCATGAATGCAGCAAATATGACCGATCGGATTTTGAAATCCTACGAAAGTTATTATGATATCAGGAAGGAAGACGTCTGCCCCCCTTTTGTGGCGGAAGCGGTTTTTCATTCCCACAACGAACAGTACATATTCCTCAAAAGCGCGAAATTATCGGAACAGGATTCCAATGAATTTGTTTTCTTTGCAAATGAAGATACGCTGGATGCGGACAGGATCCGCCTGCTGGATCAGACGGCGTGGCAGGAGGGACTTTCCCGCGTTACGCCGCACAGGAATCACAGAAATTCGGACATTACGCTTGTTGTTATTGCGGAAACCGTTTCAAAGGAAGCCGTTTCCTGCATCAAAAAGCTTCATCACTACCAAAGCTATCGATTCGGACTTCAGGGATGGAGCAATTACCGCGTTATTGTGCTGGAAACTTCCACCGGTTCCCTGACTTACAACCGCCAGGGTCGGGAACTGCGGAAATTATACCAGAGAATAAATAAACAAAAATGAAAAACATAAGGGAGATGAGTTATCTATGAGCGCAATTTTAATTATCCTTGCAGCAATTGTATTGCTGATTATAGGTTATGTGTTCTACGGCAATTGGCTCGCAAAACAGTGGGGGATTGACCCTGACAGAAAAACACCGGCTATCGAAATGGAAGACGGCGTAGACTATGTCGCTGCAAAACCGGCGGTATTGATGGGACACCATTTTTCATCTATCGCAGGCGCAGGCCCGATTAACGGACCGATTCAGGCATCTGTATTCGGATGGTTGCCCGTATTTTTATGGTGCGTCATCGGCGGTATCTTTTTCGGCGGTCTGCAGGACTTCGGTTCTTTGTTTGCATCCATTCGTCACGGCGGTAAATCTGTCGGCGAAATCATCAAAGATTCCATGGGCGAAAAGGCGCAGAAGCTGTTCACCATTTTCGCATTGCTGGTACTGCTGCTTGTTATTGCTTCCTTTGTAAACGTCGTGGCAGGTACGTTCTTTACGGCGGAAGGATCTTTCGGACTCACAACCAGCCCGACCGGTAATCAGACGACGGCGATGATTTCCCTGCTGTTCATTGTTCTGGCTATCGTTTACGGCATTCTTACCAACCGTATGGGACTGCAGGTTCTACCTGCAACGATTATCGGTATCGTCTGCATCGTTCTGATGATCGTGTTTGGTCTGAACGTTGGTTTCTCCATGGGACGTGTTGGCTGGATCGTATTCATCGGCGCTTATATCATTGTCGCTTCACTGGTTCCCGTGTGGATTCTGCTGCAGCCTCGTGATTACCTGTCCAGTTTCCTTCTTTATGCAATGATGGCAGTTGCAATTGTCGGTATCTTTTTCTCTGCATTCGCAGGAACCGCTACTTTTGCAATGCCCGCATTTACCGGCTGGTCCACAAAGATCGGCACGCTGTTCCCCGCGCTGTTCATCACAGTAGCCTGCGGCGCATGCTCCGGTTTCCACAGTCTGATTGCAACAGGTACTTCTTCCAAACAGCTTGCAAATGAAAAAGATGCGAAGCCCATCGGTTATGGCTCCATGCTGATTGAATCCGCTTTGGGCATTATTTCGCTGATCGCAGTTGGTATGGTATATTCCAAGTATCTCAATGGCGAATTCGGTTCTCCTTCCGCAGCGTTTGCAGGCGGTATCGCACTCATGTTCGGCACTGAGACTTCCACTGTATACGGCGTTATTTATGCGTTGCTGACCCTGGCCGTATCTGTATTTGCTCTGACAAGTCTGGATACCGGTACCCGTCTGAGCCGTTTCATGTTCTCCGAATTATTCTTAAAGAAGGATGAGATGACATGGAAGGATGCGAAGGGCGTTCGCAAAGTTCTTGCACATCCGTTGTTCGGCACAACCTTCATGGTAGTGATTGGATGTATTCTGGGCGGACTGAGCCTCAGCCAGATCTGGGGATTGTTCGGCGCAGCAAACCAGTTACTTGCAGGTATCGCTCTGATGGCAGTTGCCGCATGGCTCGGCAATGCGGGCAAGAACAATAAAATGTTCTTCATTCCGATGATCTTCATGCTCGCTGCTACATTGACAAGTCTGTGCATGACTATCGTTGCAAAGATCAAAATGATCGGCGGCGGCACGGCTGCATGGGGCGACTGGTTCCAGTTACTGTTTGCGGCTGCTATGGTTATTCTGGCTGTAATCCTTGTTATCGAGGGAATTCAGACATTTACCGCTGCTTCCAAAAAGCAGAAGAAATAAATCTTTAAATTGGCGGATTTTAAAGATGTTATCCAAACAGGAAAAGACGGGGAGCCGATGAGGCGCCCCGTTTTTAAATCACAGAATTTTCCCGGAATTTTGTTTGTTTTTCTTGACAAAACAGGGGACGGATGCTAAGATTTATGAGTATGCCGCATAACGAGGTATAAGTACGCCCATTGGCGTCACCGCAGTTAGCGAGTAACGTTAATTCATTTAACGCTTTGATAGGAGGTGTCCTAGATGTACGCAATTATTGCAACAGGTGGCAAACAGTACAAAGTAGCTGAAGGCGATGTGCTCAAGGTAGAAAAACTCGGCGCAGAAGCTGGTGAGACTGTTACATTCGACCAGGTAATCGCAGTGAGCGATAACGGCCTGAAGGTTGGCGCTGACGTAGCAAACGCAACTGTTACAGCAACAGTCGTTGGCGAAGGCAAAGGCAAGAAGGTAATCGTTTACAAGTATAAGAGAAAGACCGGTTACCACAAGAAGAATGGTCATAGACAAGCATACACTCAGGTTAAGATTGAAAAGATCAACGGCTAATATCGCTTTGGTTTTTCGGTATGTGTTATGACTACAGTTTTATTGAAGAAGACGAAGAACGGCCGGTATACAGGGTTCACCTGTACGGGACATGCAGGCTATGCGGAAAGCGGTTCTGATATTGTCTGCAGCGCAATATCCGTTCTGGTAATCAATACCATCAATGCGATAGAGATTTTCGCTGAAGAAGAGATGGAAGTGATCACCGGAGAGGAAGACGGCGTAATTGATGTTACTTTTATCCATCCTGTCAATGAGAAAACAAAACTTCTCATGGATACCATGGCGCTTGGTCTTGAAAACATTGAAAAGCAGTACGGTAAAATGTACTTGAAACTGAAATTCGAGGAGGTGTAACAAATGTTGAATATGAACCTTCAGTTTTTTGCTCATAAGAAGGGTGTAGGCTCTACCAAGAACGGCAGAGATTCCGAATCCAAGAGACTTGGAGCAAAGAGAGCAGACGGACAGTTTGTAAAAGCTGGCAACATCCTTTACAGACAGCGCGGAACCAAGATTCATCCTGGCATTAACGTAGGCATCGGCGGCGATGATACATTATTTGCAAAGGTTGACGGGGTTCTGAGATTTGAAAGAAAAGGAAGAGACAAGAAACAGGCTTCCGTATACCCTGTAGAACAGTAAGGAAGAGCCCCAAACAGAAATGTCTGGGGCTTTTTGATACAGACAGGATCTTTATGTACCTTTTACTTCGCATCCTGTTTTTATCAAAAAGCCCGATTCCGGGGATCCTATTGTGTGAAGATGTGATGCCGTTATCGTTTTCGGAACGATTGACAGCGTCAGAAATGAGGAAGATATGTTTGCTGACAGAGCGAAAATATATGTAAGAAGCGGAAAGGGCGGAGATGGCCATGTTTCTTTCCGCAGAGAAAAATATGTTCCGGCGGGCGGTCCTGACGGCGGCGACGGCGGAAGAGGGGGCGACGTCATCTTTGTCGTGGACGAAGGTCTCAATACGCTGACCGATTTTCGGCACGTGGGAAAATATAAGGCGGGAGACGGACAGGAAGGCGGAAAGAAAAACTGCCGCGGCAAGGACGGAAACGACATTATCATAAAGGTTCCGGAAGGAACCGTTATTAAAGAATTCAACAGCGGAAAGGTCATCGCGGATATGTCGGGAGAAAACCGCCGCGTTGTTTTGTTAAAGGGCGGCAAAGGTGGAAACGGAAACCAGCATTATGCGACCAGCACGATGCAGGCGCCGAAATACGCGCAACCCGGACAGCCGGCGCAGGAACTGGAACTACAGCTTGAACTGAAGGTCATTGCAGACGTAGGACTGGTTGGTTTTCCGAACGTAGGAAAGTCCACCCTGCTTTCCCGCGTGACCAATGCACGCCCCAAGATTGCCAATTATCACTTTACGACTTTGAACCCCAACCTGGGCGTGGTGGATCTGGAGGATGCGAAAGGCTTTGTCATCGCCGATATTCCCGGCCTGATTGAGGGCGCTTCGGAAGGCGTCGGACTGGGCCATGAATTTCTGCGTCACATCGAGAGGACAAAGGTGCTCATTCATATTGTGGACGCCGCCGGAACAGAGGGACGGGATCCTGTCGCCGATATTTATGCGATCAATCAGGAACTGGAAAATTACAGCGCAGGACTGACGCAGAAGCCCCAGGTGATCGCCGCCAATAAAATGGATGCTCTCTACGATCCGCAGGAGTCTCCGATTGAAAAAATCAGGGCGGAATTTGAGCCGAAAGGTATAAAGGTATTTCCGGTTTCAGCGGTCAGCGGTCAGGGTGTGAAAGAACTTCTTTATCATGTCCGTACGATGCTGGATTCCCTGGATGACAAGCCAACGGTATTTGAGCAGGAATATTTCCCGGAATTTGCGCTTGCGGCTTCGGACGAGCCTTATTCGGTATTCTATGATGAGGAAGAGTACGAATACGTGGTGGAAGGCCCCCGCATTGAGAAAATGCTGGGATATACCAATCTGGAATCTGAAAAAGGGTTCGCGTTCTTCCAGGATTTCCTGAAAAATACCGGCATTTTGGAAGAACTGGAAAAACTCGGCATTGAGGAAGGCGATACGGTGCGAATGTACGGGCTTTCTTTCGATTATTATAAATAAACTCATTTTCAGAAACGATAATGAGCAAGGAGTGACGTCATGAAAACTTTAACAAGCAAGCAACGCACATATCTGATGAAACTTGCCTCTGATCTGGATCCGGTTTTTCAGATTGGCAAATCCAGCCTGACCCCGGAATGCACTGCGGCGATCAACGAGGCTTTCAACACAAGGGAACTCATTAAAATTTCCGTATTGAAGAACTGCTTTGACGATCCAAAGGCTCTTGCACAGACGGTTGCAGAGCGGACCAAATCGACTGTCATACAGGTAATCGGCAAGAAAATCGTTCTCTATAAAGAGAATAAAGATCATAAAAAAATAGAACTTCCCCTCTGACAGAATCGGAAAGCATTCTTTTATGTAAAAAGGAGGATGTCTGAATGAAGAGAATCGGTATATTCGGAGGCACCTTCAATCCCATTCATAACGGACACCTGATTCTGGCAGAAGCCGCGCGCCAGAACTGTTGCCTGGAAGAAGTGCTGCTGATCCCCAGCGGCTGTTCCTATATGAAGGACCAGCGTGAGATCCTTCCCGGTAAAATCCGCCTTGAAATGGCCCGGCTGGCGGCCCTGGATAATCCGTATTTTACGGTATCGGACATTGAAATAAACCGCGCCGGTTATTCTTATACCAGCGAAACACTGAAGCAGTTGAGAAGGAAAATGCCGGATGCCCGGCTATACTATATTATCGGAGCGGATACCCTCTTTCATATGGAGAACTGGAAAAATCCGGAGCAGATTTTTTCTGACTGCGTACTCGTTGCGGCCGTCAGAGACGGCTGGGAAAACGCGCGGATGGAAAGGCAAATTTCCTATCTGACAGATAAATATCATGCCGATATCCGTCTGCTTCCTTCCCTTCATATTGAAATTTCTTCTACTGAAATCAGAAACAGATGCCGGAAGAATCTGTCGATTCGTTACCTCGTTCCGGAAAGCGTCAGACTGTTTCTGGAGCAAAACGGTTACTATTCTTAGGAGGAAAGCTTCATGAAAGAATCAGATATCACGAAAATACGAAAATCCATGAAAAAAAAGCTGGACCCCAAACGATACGAGCATACGCTCGGCGTCGCGTATACGGCCGCCTCTCTTGCGATGTGCTATGGAACTGACATCAATAACGCATTGGTGGCCGGTCTGCTGCATGATTGTGCAAAATGCCTGAGCAATGAAAAACGGCTTTCCATTTGCGCCAAGCACAATATTGCCGTCAGCAAAGCGGAAGAGAAGAATCCCTTTTTGCTGCATGCCAAGGTGGGCAGCTTTTTGGCTATGAAAAAATACGGGGTTACGGATAAGGATATTATCAATGCCATTTTGAACCATACCACGGGGCGTCCCGGCATGTCCACCCTGGAAAAAATCATATGGATTGCCGATTATATAGAACCCGGCAGAAAGCAGGCTCCGAATCTTGCGGCAATTCGGAAAATGGCGTTTGAGAATCTTGATAAGGCGTTATTGATGGCCCTGGAGGATACGCTGCAATATCTGAGTAAGGGAAAAATGGAAGTGGATTCCATGACACAGAAAACCTATGATTTTTATAAAAACGGAGGAGCACAATGACACAGGCAGCAGAGATGACCAGACTTGCAATCGCCGCATTGGAGGATAAAAAAGCAGAAGATATCTGCATCATTGATATCAGCGAGGTTTCCGTGCTGGCAGATTATTTCCTGATCGCCAACGGCAGCAACCGAAACCAGGTGCAGGCGATGATCGATAATGTATCGGAAAAAATGGGAAGAGCAGGATTTTCCGTAAAAAATGTGGAAGGATATCAGACCGGTAACTGGATCCTGATGGACTATGGCGATCTGATTGTCCATGTATTTGATAAGCAAAACCGCCTTTTCTATGATCTGGAAAGAATCTGGAGAGATGGAAAAAGAGTGGATCCGGCTACTTTTAAAGAGATGGAATGAGTGGCGCTTTATAAAGCAGAATATTAAATGAAGTTTCCTTATGAACCAATAAGCCGCAGGGAGAAACGCTTCTTCCCGCGGCTGTATTTTTGACTCATGGTATTTTTAATTTATGGTATTGATAAATAAAAATGATTCCGGAAATTTTATAAAGAAGACCCATTGACCTGAGAAAGAACGTCAATGATAAATGCGAAGTACGCCGAATACCTTGCCGATAATCTGGCAGTCATCCACGATGATGGGATCCATCGTGTCATTCTCAGGCTGCAGGCGGATATGTCCATCTTCTTTATAAAAAGTCTTAACCGTGGCGGAATCGTCTATGAGAGCCACTATCATCTGACCATTGTGGGCTTCTTTGCAGCTTTGCACAAAGAGCTGGTCCCCGTCGTAAATGCCCGCATTAATCATGGATTCGCCCCGGACTTTCAGGATGAAGCAAGGATCTCCGGTGGGAATAATCTCAGCCGGAACGGGAAAGTAGCTTTCCACGTTTTCTTCAGCCAAAATAGGCTGTCCTGCCGCAACATTGCCGATCACAGGCAGACTTGTCATCTCGGAGCGTATCATCTGAAAACTCTCGTCACAAATCTCAATTGCGCGCGGTTTCGTGGGATCCCGTCTGATAAAACCGTTCTTCTCCAGCGTCTCAAGATGGGAATGAACGGAAGAAGTGGATTTTAAATGAACGGCTTCACAAATCTCACGGACCGACGGGGGATAACCTTTCCTCAAAATCTCATCCTTAATATAGTCCAATATTTCCTGCTGCTTCGCAGTAATCTTTCCCTGTGCCATAATGCAACCCCTTTCTGTGTGGCAGCATGATCGCCGTACACCGCCGATATGTGCGGATACAGAACATCGTCTGCTGAGTCTATGAAACTTTATTAGTATTATAACATACGAAATGCGAAAAAGCAAACGTATATTCCGAAAAAATGTTCGATTTTTTTCAATTTTATTCTTGACTTCCGAAAGTACGTTCGCTATAATGGTCGTGTAAGGAACGAACGTTCGCAACAAGCGTTCGGAATGCATGTTCGACATTCTTTTCGGGAGGGATTTATTCATGAAAGAGAGAGACCGGCGTATTCATAGAAACCGCATCAGAAGGATCAGGCAGCTTCGGCGTCGCATGATTTTCTCTTTTATTATATTGTGCTTCTCCGCAATGACCGGCATCTTAGGATGCAGCTTTCTCTCAAAGGCGCAGGCCGACGGAGCGGAGATATCCTATAAATATTTCACCAGTGTGCGGATAGAACCCGGCGATACCCTTTATTCCATTGCACAGGAGCACGCTGACGAGCATTATTCGTCCACAGACGCCTATATCGAAGAAGTATGCCGGACCAATCATCTGACAAGCACGGAGATTTGCGCCGGCGATTATCTGATCATTCCTTATTACAGTTCGGAATTCCGTTAGGTTATGACAATTACGGATAGACCTATATGATTCTTCTGATACAAAGAACGCCTTTCCAAAATGATATGCGCCCGCCCGGACATCCGGTAAGAGGACATACCAGAAACGGAAGGCGTTTTTTGCGACGTCATATGATCGGTTACTTTTGCGGATTTCTTTAGAAATTCTTTGGATTTTCCTGGCGCTTTTTTGAAGCTTTTTTGAGTAAATTAACACCAGGGATGAGGGAACTGTAAGATATTTGCCCAGAGATTGCGTTTTACCGGACTGCTATGTTAGAATAGACTGGTTGATACAGGAAATGGCGCTAACGATCATCTGACAGCCATGGAGACAGGGAGGAAAACATTTTGGAAAAAAATATAATTTTAATCGTGGAGGACGATTCCGATATCCGGGCGGGGGTTGAGATTTATTTAAAAAATCAGGGATATACGGTCTATCAGGCCTGCGACGGCATAGAAGGTCTTGCGGCAATTGAGAAATATGAAATTGACCTTGCGATCGTGGATATCATGATGCCGAGGATGGACGGCATCACCATGATGATGAAAGTGCGGGAGAAGGAATATGACTTTCCGGTAATTATGCTTTCCGCAAAGTCCGAAGAAGTGGATAAAATTATGGGCCTTAACATGGGCGCAGACGATTATATTACCAAACCGTTTACGCCGCTGGAACTGCTTGCCCGCGTCAATTCTCACCTGCGGCGCTATAATCGTTACAGGGAAGCGCTTTCACAGGCGGAACCCGCCAGGGATACCTACCATGTGATCGGCGGCATTGAACTCAATGAAGAAACGGTGGAAGTGTTCGTGGATGGCAATCCCGTTAAGCTGACGCCGATTGAATTTAAGATCCTTCTTCTTTTGATGAAAAATCCGGGACGTGTTTTTTCGGCCGACGAAATTTACGAACGAATCTGGAATGAGAAGGCGATCAACACGGACACAATTATGGTACATATCCGGAAAATCCGGGAAAAAATTGAAATTGATCCCAAAAATCCAAAATATTTAAAGGTGGTGTGGGGCGTTGGATACAAAATGGAAAAACAATAAAAAAAGAAGCGTTTTCATCGCTTCTGCAATGGTACTCGTTCTTACAATTATTTTCCTGTCTTTTTTCCCTTTTTTTGAAGAGCAGGCGGATAAAGAATTTGAAGACCCCTTTACAGGCGTTTCTTTTGTGCGAATGCTGTATGAGAGTAACTACATCCAGTATAAATATCTGCGTGAGAGAGCGGACCAGAGAACCTACTCTTTTACGGATCTGTATGTGGATGCGCAATATCTGGGAGAAGAGCAGGAACTTCAGAACTTTTCCGGTTCGGTATATCAGGTTTCCGGCGACGCCGTCGCGCAAAGCGCCGTTTTGGATGAAAACGTTCAGTACGCCATGGAAAACTCTGTCAGCGAATTGTGGAATTTTAAAAGCCAGTCCATGGAGTTGACGCAGATGATGGACTACTATGCTGTGGATAAAGAAAGCGGTCTTTCCATCGGCAACAGCAGTCAGACTGCCCTGAAGGAAATCGCCGGCGGCGCCAGCCCGGAGAATAATCCATACGTTTATTATGTCTATTTAAACTATGGCAGCATCGGAAACCTGGAAAACTGTGCCGTCAGCGCTGTGGGAAGCGCCGGAGAATTTTTAAAACGGGTGGAGTCCCTGGGCAGGGAAAATTATCTGGAGGATTCCTATGATGAAAGCGGCACTTCTCATGTTGTTTTTTACAATTCCGACGAGGACCTGTATTACCGGTATAAACTGACCTTAAAGCGCCCGGCCGATATGAAGATTGTTTATGCAATGACCTGGGAACAATATCAGGCGTTTTTACAAGGCTACGATCAATATACCTTTTTGCCGAATTACGTTTACAGCAGTCAGAACAGTTATTTCAGCAGCGGCGTGACCGGAACGCTTCTTCTCTTTGCCGCTATCGCAATGGCGCTGGGGGCTGCATCCGTGCATTTCTTTAACCGGAAAGAAAAAGGAAGTTATATCTATCAGGAGTTGAGGATATGCCGGCTGCCGTTGGAAGTGAACGCAATTATTTTCCTGTGCGGAATCGCTTTTGCGCAGCCTCTGGTCTGCCAGATCTGCGCTTATCAGAAAGGGTGGTTTCTGCCGAATCTGACAGACCAGATTCTGGAGCCGATGGATCTTACATGGTGCCTTTTGCCGGTGGTGGCAGTTCTGTTTTATCTGTACTTTTTCATCGCTTTTACTTTAGGAAGCACATTACCGCGGCTGCTTCATTTTAAACGCTGTTTTAAGGAGTACAGCCTGGTATACCGCTATTGGGACCGGATCGTCACTTATTTAAAAAATTTCTATCAGGAACTGGTAAACTTCGATATCGGTACGGATGCGAACAGGATCATTCTAAAGCTGGTGGCCGTTAATTTTGTGATATTGTCGTTCGTCAGCATGCTGTGGTTCTGGGGAATCTTCGCCCTCGCCGTTTATTCCGTTATCATTTACTTCCTGTTAAAGAAATATGTGAAGGATATTCAGAATAAATACCAGAATCTTCTCAAAGCAACCAGCGCAATTGCGCGGGGAGATTTTGACATCGCGCTGTCTGAGGATTTCGGCGTATTTGAAAGCTATAAAAACGAACTTCGCCAGATTCAGGTCGATTTCAAAAAAACGGTCGACGAGGAAGTGAAAAGCCAGCGGATGAAATCGGAACTGATTACCAATGTTTCCCACGATTTAAAAACGCCGCTGACAGCCATCATCACCTATATCAACCTGCTCAAAGAACCCGGCGTAACCGAAGAGCAGCGGCAGGAATATATCAATACGCTGGATAAAAAGGCGGTCCGTCTGAAGCTGCTCATCGAGGATCTTTTTGAAGTGAGCAAAGCCACCACGAATAACGTCACATTAAACTACGAGAGAGTGGATATCGGCAACCTGATGCGGCAATGTTATCTGGAATATGAGGACAGAATTGAAGAAGCAAATCTGCAGTTTAAATTCATGTTGCCGGAAGAAAAGGTCATTCTGACACTGGATCCGCAGAAAACCTTCCGCATTTTTGAGAATCTCTATACCAATATTATCAAGTATGCGCTTCCCGCCACAAGAGTTTATGTGGTTTTAAAGGACAGGGAAGAGGAGACGGAAATCGAAATTAAAAATATTTCCCGGACAGAACTTTTGGTTTCTCCGGAAGAACTGACAGAGCGTTTTGTGAGAGGCGACGATTCCCGGAACACGGAAGGCAGCGGTCTGGGGCTTGCCATTGTCAGAAGCTTTGCGGAACTGCAGCATGGCGTTCTTCATATTTCAGTAGACGGAGATTTGTTCAAAGCGACGCTGATTTTCAGAAAATGGAACGGCATAAAGGAAACGGAGCCGGAAGCCTTGCATGCCGGCGGCGCCGCCTCAGCGCCTGTAAAGGCGGAACGGGCGGCTATCGATCCTCAAACGCCCCCCGCGCCGTCCTATGACCCGCGCAGATGGCGTACGGAAAAAAATCTGCGCAAAAAAAGATGGAACCGGCAATAGCGTTCAGGTTTCCCTGAGTTTCACGCTTCTGGACGCTTTCCGCTTATTTTCATCCTTCATCGCGGCATAATGTTTCCGGGTCGTATTGACGTCCTTATGGCCCAGCACATCGGCCACCAGATAAATATCGCCGGTTTCCTGGTAAAGGGTAGTGCCGTAGGTGCTGCGGAGTTTATGGGGCGTGATCTTCTTGGTCGTCGTGACCAGAGAAGCATATTTTTTCACAAGATTTTCCACGCTTCTGACTGCCAGCCGTCTGTTCTGTATGGATAGAAAGAAAGCATTTTCATGCCCTTCGTTTGGAATGATATGTTTTCTTTCTTCCAGATAGGCTAAAAGCGCGCTTTCCACCTCTTCTCCAAAATAGACCACATCTTCATATCCGCCTTTCCGGCGAACTTTAATGGCGAGATTGTCAAAATCCACATCGTTGAGATCCAGTCCCACGCATTCCGAAACCCGGATTCCCGTTCCCAAAAGCAGCGTCAGAAGGGCCAGATCCCGCACTTTTGTTTTCTCATGAAATTTCAACTGGGATTTGGTCATTTTTGCGCCGTCCTCCACCTGATCGAGCAGAACCGCAACTTCGTTGGGATCCAGGCGGACGATTTCCTTTTCGTGCAGTTTGGGAAGCGGAACCTTTACGGTTGGATTGTCCTGTATCAGTTCATTGTTGTAAAAATACGCAAAGAAGGTTCGCAGGGAAGCGAGTTTTCTGCGCTTTCCGCGTTCATCGTTGGTATATTCTACGCCGTCTTTTGTATAAAGAGACAGATATTCCGCATATTCTTCAATATCCTCCCTTCCGATCTGATCCAGGAGGGAAAGAGGAAAGTTCCTGATTTCCATATTTTTATAAGCGGGATTGCTCCGGTGAATAAATTCAAAAAATACGCCAAGATCGTAGGCGTAAGCGATTCGCGTGCGGGTCGCCGTTGTCCCTTCCACCCCCCGGAAAAAGGTGCGGCAAAAAGAGGGCAGTTCATCCAGCAGTTCCCGCAGTCTTGTTACATTATTCCGATTGACTTCATCATGGTAATTTTTACTGTTTTTCATGGAGATCCTTCTTTTCTGTCGTCTGAACGGCCGTCCAGTTCTGCAGGCCGCCGTTTGTAATGGCGGTGAACATACGCTCCTTGACGCCCGGGTTTTCCCGGTTCATCTGCCGCAAAAGCTGTTTCACATATTCCCGCTTCGTATAACCGTCGGCCGGACATGGGCTTTTAACTACCGGTATATGATTTTTGTTTACAAAACCGATCACATCCGCCTCACTCATGTACACCAGAGGGCGGATTACGGTAATATCCGTACGGTCAAGATAAGTCACCGGTGAAAAAGTATGAAATCTTCCTTCAAAGACCAGCGACAGGAGCATGGTTTCCACCACATCGTCCTTATGGTGGGCGTAAGCGACCTTATTACAGCCGGCGGCTTTCATGGCGTCGTTCAATGCGCCTTTTCGCATCTTGGCACACAGGGAACAGGGATTGGATTCCTTTCTCTGCGTAAAAACAATATCGGCAATCTGCGTCGGCACGATCGTATAGGGGACCGAAAGTTCTCCGCAGAGCGCTTCAATTTGCCTGAAATCGAGATTTCCAAAGCCCAGGTCGACGGTTACCGCATGAAGGGAAAAAGACTGCGGATAAAAGCGCCTGAGCGCGTTTAAAGCCACCAACAGGGTCAGAGAATCCTTTCCACCGGAAATACCGACGGCGATTTTGTCGCCCTGCTGAATCATGTGATAATCGTCTACGGCCCGGCGGACATGGCTTAATACCTGTTGCAGTTTCATGAATAAACTCCTTCGTTTTCTGATCTTTTTCCGGCGCAGATCCGATTTTGACCGGCCATGATATAAGTATACTATTTTTTTAAAAAATTTTCATTAAAAATATGGAAAGACGTGCTATACTAGATACATATATACTGATACGATCCGGGGGAGAAAACCATGAAATTCCGATGGGATAAAAAATATTTATACTGGGGCGCGACGGCCCTTCTGGTCATTATCGGCGGCATTGGCTTTTATTATCTGATTTTTCACAGCAATTCCCTGAAAAGCAATCTTTACCGTTTGTTTTCCATTGCGACGCCGATCATAGACGGATTGATCCTGGCATATCTGTTATGGCCGATTGTCAGCTTTCTGGAACGGAAAATTCTATATCCGCTGAAGGATATGCTGATCCGCAAATATCCGGCTCTGAAGAAAAAAGAACGGAAAATTCTGAAATACTGCAGAGGAATTTCCATACTGATTACCGATATTGTCGTCCTGTATGCTTTGTCCGGATTTTTCCGTGTTGTGATTCCGCAGATAGCCGGCAGCATTCAAAATATTATGACGCAGTCCGACAGTTATGTGAAAAACCTGACGGATTGGGTGCAGGAGATTCTTGCCAACAATCCGGAAATAGAAAGAGTGGTCAGCGATCTCATCAACACCTACTCAAAAGAATTGGAAAACTGGATGAATAAAACGGTGATTCCGCAGATGAACACGATCTTAAAGACAGTTTCTTTAAGCATGCTCGGACTTGCAAAAGCGCTATGGAATCTGGTGATCGGACTGATTATTTCCATTTATCTTCTGGCCAGTAAGGAACGTTTCATGGGCCAGATCAAAAAAATGACATACGCATTTTTTACACCCAAAACAGCCAACGCCATAATATCTGACGCGAAACTGATCGATCATACTTTCGGCGGCTTTGTCAGCGGAAAAATACTCGATTCCCTTATTATCGGAATCATATGTTTCTTCTGCGTCAGCATCATGAAACTTCCTTTTACAATGCTGATCAGCGTTATCGTCGGCGTTACAAACATCATTCCTTTTTTCGGCCCCTTCATCGGAGCTGTTCCATGCGCGCTTCTGATTTTGATGGTAAATCCATGGCAATGCCTGTATTTTGTTATTTTTATCATTATTCTTCAGCAGTTTGACGGCAATTTCTTAGGACCGAAGATTCTTGGAAGTTCCACTGGACTGTCGGGCTTCTGGGTCATTTTTTCCATTACCATTTTCAGCGGTCTGATGGGAGTATGGGGCATGATTTTGGGCGTTCCGGTATTCGCTGTATTCTATACCCTGTTGCGGCGCAAAATCAACAACAATCTGCGGCGAAAGGGTATGCCTGTAAATTCTGCAGAGTACAGGGATCTTGGCAGCGTGGATACCAAAACAGGCGAATTTATAAAAGCGGAGAACGGCAACGGCGCAGCTTCCTCCAAAAAATGGAACTGGAAGAAGCTGTTGAAAAAGGAGTAATAGAGCAATGAAATTTGTGATACAGCGCACGACGCACGCAAGCGTCACAATCGACGGTGAAATTCATTCTGAAATCGATAAGGGGTTTCTCGTTCTGATCGGCATCTGCGATGCCGACACGACGGATACCGCCGATAAAATGATAAAGAAAATGATCGGCTTAAGGATTTTTGAGGATGCCAACGGAAAAACGAATCTGGCCTTAAAGGACGTAGACGGTCAATTGCTTTTAGTTTCCCAGTTTACCTTATATGCGGACTGTAAGAAAGGAAACCGGCCTTCCTTCATAAAAGCCGGATCTCCGCAGCATGCCGAAGAATTGTACCGCTATATTATAGAGGAATGTAAAAAGCAAATTCAAATTGTCAATACCGGCGTATTCGGCGCGGATATGAAGGTATCGTTAGTCAACGACGGACCTTTTACGATTGTGCTGGATTCTGATGAACTGTGACGGCCAAAGATAAAGATCTGTATAGCGGCATTTTCAATAAGAACCGGATTTTTCTCCTGATTTCGCATTAACTATTCGTTAAACTTGGGTTTTGCGCATAGTTGCATTTCGGTCAGATAATGCTCTTCCTTCTTAATTTTAAAATTTTTTTAAGTCATCCTACGGTTAAGCCCGGGATTTTCAGCGATTTCAAATAATGGATCTGTTGCACTTGTTCCTGCGAGCAAGACTGATCCGGCAAAGTGGCGCCTTCCAGTCTGGTTCTCATCATATCGCAGCACGTTAAAACAGCGTCTGCGATACAGGCATTGCTCAAATCGGCGCTGCGAAAATTCGAGTCGCTTAAGTCAGCCGATGTCAAATCCGCTCCCTTTAACCGCGCTTTATAGAAATTCGTATGAGACAGATCGGCCGATGACAAATCGATTTTCGTCAGGTCCAACTGTTTAAAATCAATTCCGCTGTAATTGCCTCTGCCCGACAATGAAATTTTATCAACATGTCTCAGAGAAAGCGGATTGATTGGCGGTTTCAGAAAAACTTTTTGAAATATATGCTGCAATAAGCCGAAACGATTGATTTTATCCGCGTCGTTCCACCAATTTATGTACTCTCCCGGTTGGAAGTCATCTGTGCTCTTCCGTTCAGCGTCCTTAAATAAATGAATTTGGGAACGATCGGTTCTAATTCTCCATGGACAAAGAGTCTGCAATATTTTTCTGCTATCGATTTCATATCCGCTTTTCCGTTTCTTTCTATTTTGGCATACTCTTCGTTTATTTCACGGAAAATCTTCTCACACAGAAAAAAATCCCGGATATTATTATGATAAAATTCCACGACGCCCCTGTCAGAATCCGCCTTCCAATAATTGCAAAGCGCATAGCATCTTTCAGACAATTCTCTGGTTTTTATATCCTGAATTCCAAAGTCCGCAATAATCTCTTTGAGTTCCACTTCCGACAGATATAAGCGGCTGTTTCCGGTACAATACATTCTATAAGCGATTTCTTCACTGATCCGATATACAATGTCCCTGTATTTCAGAATATCATGTATGTAATTCCGGTTTTTATTGGGAAACATCTTATTATATTCCGTCTCGCTCAGTTCTTTATAGAAAATCTGATGGTACAATGCCCACTCGTTTTGCAGAGCGTCGCCGTCTATTTTTCCCGCGGCAATCATATAGAGAGCCATCGGCGTATCGCAAATTCCGAACGCATCCTCGTCCGTAATTTTCTCCAGGAAATCTCTTACGGAATCCGAAACGCTTTCCCTGCATGTATGGATATAACCGTTTAGCCACGCCTCCCGCTGCTTCGCGTCAAAATGCTGTATTACAATGTATTTTTTAGGGAAATCCAGTCCCGAAATATTGATATATTTCGGTCTCGTTGTGATAATCACCTTGAAATTTTCAAAGGCCCTTAAATCATAAAGAGATCTTTCCGCGTCAGAACTCATATTTTCAATCATACACAATTCATCGAAACCATCCAATATCAGAACCGCGCCAAAACAGATCTGTTCGAGCCGTTCCACAGATTCCACGCTCAGATAATCAAGAATCGATGAAACTAAATTGCCGGATTCTTTCAGCTTCTCCGTCCTGATATCGCGCAGGCGGACCGTCAGAAGCGTTCTGTCTCCGATTATCCCGCGGGCTTTTTTATCCTTCCTTTCATAGTGGTAATTCAAATAAGCGACGAGACTGCTCTTTCCGACTCCGGCATCGCCTTCTATAAACAGAATATTCGTTTTTTCTTCCCGGACAAAATACTTCAAATACGCATCCAGATCCTGTTGGATATCGCCATTTCCTATCAGACTCATTTGCCTGTATCCGGGCAATACAAACAAATTTGCGAGATTTACGTTCGCATTGGCGCTGTCCTTATGCAGAAACAACGGTTCCATAAAGCTTTTGTAATAAAGGCCGTTTGCCGCAGACAATTCTTTCCGCTCACGATCCCGGTGGAAGCCTTCCACAGCTTCACAAACAGCGTCCAATTTATGTCCCTGCTCTCTGAGTTCACGGTAGATTGCCTTTTCGCCGTCGGTCATTTTTCCGCCGATATATGTTTCGATTTTCTCAATATATTGGTTCAATACGTTTCTGACGGTATCCTTATAGGGAAGCAGATCTTTATGCGCATCCAAAAAGAGGTCCGTTACCGCATCTTTTTCCTCTTCGGAAAAAATTTTCATCCAATCTTTTTCTTTATAGTAAGCTGCATGTTCCGCAATGAACTGGTCCAGTTTTTCTTCCATCCAGGGATCCCGGATATTGCAAAGTTCCTGCTCTTTCATGATCGTATCTACATTCTGCAGCCGGCGTTCATCAAGAACGTTCTGCGTATGCTCAACAGCTTCCCTTATTCTGGTTTCAATCGTCGCAATCGTTCCGATATTAGATAAAAAACCCCATAATTCCATGGACTTTCTCCTTCCGAATCTTTCAACATAAAAAAAGTGTTATACTCCCATATCCGGAAGTATAACACTTGGCTCTTTATGATCTATTACGTTCTTCAAAATCCTCAATAATTTGAATAATCAGCTTAACAGTACCCTCGACGCCCAGAACAGAACTGTTCAGACAAAAATCATAGCTGTCCGCACGGCCCCATTTTTTGGAAGAATAATAGTTATAATAACTCTGGCGCTGTTTATCCTTTTTGACGATCATATCGCGGGCTTTGTCTTCTGTGAGATCATATTTCTGCATGATTCGCTTTACTTTGCAATCTTCATTGCCGTAAATAAAGAAATGAATGCAGTTATTCAGATCATGCAGCGCATAGTCCGCACAGCGTCCAACAATGATGCAGGGGCCTTCTTTTGCAATATTTTTGATCGTGTCAAACTGGGCAAGAAATACCTTGTGACTGATCGGCATATCCACAAAGGAAGAAGTATTGTAACCAAAAGAATAGGTGTCCATAACCAGGTTATAAAGAAAGGAATTGGTCGGCCGCTCGTCATGGCACTGAATCATCTCTTCACAGAACCCGCTCTCCTTCGCCGCTCTCGTCAGAAGTTCCTTGTCGTAACACTTGATCCCGAAATAATCCGCAACCTTCTCCCCGATCTCACGGCCGCCGGAACCAAATTGACGTCCTATTGTAATGACAGTATTCATAGCATCAACCTCTCTTCCTTTATCAAATAGATTTGTGAAGTATATTCTATCAGATTTATATTCTATATGGTCAATTATATACAATTACTCTCCCTTTTTCAACTACTTTTTCGTCAAAATCAACTGATAGCTAAAAAAGACAGCGCTCTTTTGTTTCAGACAACCGGTATCAATCGCTGAGCATTTGGGGATTCACACCCGCCGCGAAAAAATAGGCGGCCATCTGGGACCGGGAAGAAAATTCAGCATTTTGTAAGAGTTCTTTCATCTCCTCACGGGAATAAAAGCGGGCCTGAATCTGCTCGTTATCCGAAGTATGGTCTTCAAAATCGCCTTCCGCTTCCACGAAGGCAATATATGTTTTGGTATCGGAAAAGCCGACCGCCGAGAAAGAAGGCGGCAAAACGGCAATCGTACGCTTTACGCGAAGTCCCGTTTCTTCATATAATTCCCGCGCAATACATTCTTCTATGGTTTCCCCCTCTTCCAGCATGCCTGCGCAGAGATTGTAAATTTCTTTGTTGATGCTTAAGCGGAATTCCTTCAAAAGCATCATTTTATCCTCCCGAAACGCCACGATGGAAACGCCGCTGACGCGTTTTCCCAAATCCTGTGGTCCGGAAAGTTCCTTCCGGCTGACGATCTCGAATTTTTTGAGTTTTCCGGCCTTGTTTTCATAGGACAACTCATAATTTTTCAGATATTTGCCGTCCCGCACTTTTTCCATCCCTAAAAATTTCATGACTGCTCTCCTTTTCCTTCGTTCCATTCCTTCCATTGCTCTGCGAGCGGCCGGGATACTTTCCTGCGGGTGATTTCCACAAGCCCCAGCGCCGTCATATCCACCACCGTGACCGGAACCGGATCACGTCCGCAGGCTTCCCGCAAAAGAGAAAGCAGTTGCTGCTTCTCTTCTCTCTTCTTCATATTGATGAAATCCACCAAAATGATGCCGGAAAGATTGCGCAGCCTTAATTGTCTGGCCACCTCTTTGGCTGCTTCTTCGTTGATGTGCCAGAACGTTTCTTCTACATCCTTTTTACCGCTATATTTTCCCGTATTAACGTCGATAACCGTCAGCGCCTCCGTCGGCTCGATCACCAGGTAGCCGCCGGATTTGAGCCGGACATTTTTGTCCAACGCCTCCGAAAGCTTTGTGCGAAGGCCGTAAAGTCCGGACAGAGAAAGCCTATCGTCCTGATAAAAGGAAAGGCGGGAAAGCCTGTCGGGCGCGTTCTTCTGACAGTAGCTTTGCAGCGTCTGGAAGACGGAAAGTTCGTCCGTCACAATTTTTTGAGGGAAAGGGACCAAATCCGTCTGCAAATATCTCAGATAGCCGGGCGTTTTTTCGGTTAACAGGGAAAATACCGTGCGCGTTTTTCCGGCGAGCAGCAGTTTTTCCGCCTGTGCCAGCAAATTCTTCAACTCTTCTGTCAGAACGTTCAGATCGGAAATTTCCCGGGCCTGCGTGCGGATTACCGCCGTCATATCCGGCGGGACGCGCGTTTCCTGCAGGGCCGCCTGTATCCGCGCTTTTTCCTGTTGGGAAAGCTTATGGGAATACCGGATGCCGCTTCCGCCGTCCAGCGAAACGGAAACGTATTTTCCCGGAACTGAAAGCTTTGCCGTCAGCACCGGATCCTTCGTTTTGACCGCATCCTTCTGCACCTGCACCAGGATTTCATCTCCGGCCAGAATTCTGCCGTCCGCCGGGCGGTTCGTGAGAATCGGATGCTGCGCTTCGGATAGCGGCAGAAAGCAGGTTCTTTTCCCGGCGATTTCCACGAATGCCGCATCGATATTTTTCAGAACATTTTTCACTTTGCCCACATAAATGTTTCCCAAAAGAGTTTGACCTTCCTGGTCAATATGAACTTCCGTCAGTCTGTCGTCTTCCAGCAGACAGCAGCATAGCTTCTGTCCGGCGCCTTTTGCCTGCAGTCCATTCTCTTTGTCCGGGAGATTCCGGATTTTAAAAAGTCCGGTAATCACATATGTCGTGCTCAAAATTCTTCTCCTATCGCATCCAGCGGCACAAAATCCGGCGCTTCCTGCGTGCCTGCGTTCATCCAGGTCTCGATCCTGATCGTCTGCAGTTCAATTTCCGGTACCAAAACGCCTGCAAAGTCCAGAAAACGTTCCGTCACAAAATTGGGGCGGATGTTTCCGCTGCTGCTGGCGTCCACCAGAAAGCACAAAGTCCCGTCCTCGATCCGGCACTCATAAATACCGGGACGGATGTTCACTTCCATGGAACTGCGTTTTGTTTCCTTCGTAATCAATATCTCCCGCTGATCCATAAACGGTTTCAGAAAGCCCGCATAGTCCGCAAAGCTTCTGGTCCTGTCCTTAAAAGCGACCGCATAGGTGGCAGCGGCCACGCTCGCCATGGCATTCCCGGCCTTATCCGGCAGCGCTTTGACGTTCAGAATATCGATGCCGGGCGGACAGGCCTTCTTCAGCCTGTCCATCAGGTCTGCGCCGCCCTGATGGGAGTGGATTTCGATGTCCATATATTCCCCCGTGCTGCACATTCCCACGCCGAGCGGCGCCGCAAAGGTCATGATCTGGTGGGGGCTGTAGCCGCCGCTGTAGGCCACGTCAATTCCCGCCCGGCGGATCGCTTTCTGAAAAAAGCGCATCACATCCAGATGTCCGATGAAGCGCAGCGCGCCGTATTTTGCAAATTTTATTCTGATTTTCATACGGCAGCGCCCCCTTTCTTCTCGAAGCACACGCCGCCGCCGAAACGCGCCGCGCCGCAGCCCTGACACTGCGCCCGGCAGTTCGGAGAAACTTCCTCCTGCAAAGCGCGCTTCCATTCTCTCTTTAAAAATTCCTTATTGACGCCGCAGTCCAGAAAATCCCAGGGGAAAATTTCATCCAGTCCCCGTTCTCTGGTCGTGTAAAAGGCAATGTCCACGTTGCATTCCGCAAAGGTTTCCAGCCATACGTCGTTTTTATAATATTCGCCCCAGGCATCGTACATACAGCCTTTCTGATAGGCCTTTAATATCACTTCGGCCACCCTTCTGTCTCCCCGGGCAAAAACCCCTTCCATGACGCTCACGTCCGCCTCGTGCCAGTTGTATTTGATCCGTTTTTGGTTGAGTTGTTCGTGAATGGCGCGCTTTGTCAGAGCCGCCTTTTGCAAAAACTCCTCCTTCGTGCACATTTTCGCCCACTGGAACGGCGTGAAGGGCTTGGGAATAAAAAAGGAAGTGCTTGCCACGATCTGTACCGGGCCCGTCCGCTTTTCCTTCGGCAGCAACTCATAATAGAGAGCGGCAATCTTGTTGGACAATTCCGCAATCCCGCGGATATCCTCTTCGGTTTCCGTCGGAAGGCCCAGCATAAAGTACAATTTCACCCGGCTCCAGCCGCCCTGAAAGGCCAATGCGGCGCCGTTTAAAATGACTTCTTCGGTCAATCCTTTGTTGATTACGTCCCGCAGCCGCTGGCTTCCCGCTTCCGGCGCGAAGGTCAGGCTGCTCTTTTTCACGTCCTGCACCTTTCCCATCACATCCAGCGAAAATGCGTCGATGCGCAATGAGGGCAGGGAAATATTCACTTTTTTCTCCTGACAGGTTTCCATGAGAAAGTCCACCAGTTCCTCCAGGCCGGAATAATCGCTGGAACTTAAGGAACTTAAGGAAATCTCTTCCTGTCCGGTATTGGCAAGCATCTGCGTTGCATATTCCTTCAGCGTTTCCACGCTTTTTTCCCTTACGGGACGATATAATTGTCCCGCCTGGCAGAAACGGCACCCGCGGATGCAGCCGCGCTGGATTTCCAGCACTACCCTGTCCTGCGTCACCTTGATATAGGGAACCACAGGCTTCATGGGATAGGGAACTTCATCCAGATCCATGACGATTTCTTTGAGGATTTTTTGCGGTACGCCCTCCTTTATGGGTTCAAAAGAAGCGATCGTGCCGTCCTCTTTATAGGTGGTTTCATAAAGCGACGGAACGTACATGCCGGTCACTTCCCGCGCGGCGCGAAGCAGAAAATCCTGACGGCTGCCGCCGTTTTTCTTATTTTCTTTATAAATATCCAGAAGCTGACGGTAAACGGTCTCCCCTTCTCCGATATAAAAAAGGTCAAAAAAGGGAGCGATCGGCTCCGGATTGTAGGTACACGGTCCGCCGCCGATGACAATGGGATCTTCGTCGGCGCGGTCCTCTGCCAGAAGCGGAATGCCGGACAAATCCAGCACCTGTAAAATATTGGTATAGCACATTTCATACTGGATGGTGATTCCCAGAAAATCAAAATCCCGAACGGGATCCTGGGATTCCAGCGCAAACAGCGGAATGTGCTTTTCTCTCATGATTTTGTCCAGATCCACCCAGGGGGAATAGACTCTCTCGCACCAGACGTCCTCGTAGCGGTTAAACATATCATATAAAATCTGAATGCCCAAATGGGACATGCCGATTTCGTATACGTCGGGAAAGCACATGACAAAACGGACGTCGATTTTATTTTTATCTTTGATGACCGCGTTCACTTCATTGCCGATATACCGGGCCGGCTTTTCAACGGACATCAGGATCTCATCCGACAGGGCGAGATGATTTTCAAAATCCGGTAATTGCATACTTCTTTTCGTTCCTTTCACTCTTCGTTCTCATCAGATAAAGTATACGGGAAATTGCTCACAAAATCAATCAGTTTTCCTTCGTCAGAAACTGCGATCTGCCGGGCGATCACCTGGGCGGCGAACTGTCCGTCGATCATCACGCCCGTCCGGTCCAGATATACGACCGCCGCAAAAAGCAGGACCGCCAGAACGATGCGCAGACCCAGTGTGGAACCGCCTGCAGGCTGCGCGGGACGCACTGCGCCAAACTCCCCCTCTTCCAGATATCCGTCATATACCAGCGGTAAATCATCATCACCATACTGCTGCTTTCCGTTTCCATAAAGAATATGTTCTCTGTTCTTTAACTTCATCCTGTTTAATGCGTTTTCTTCCCGGATAAATCTGGTTAACTGGATTTTCCGTTCCACATCTGTCATACAGAGCGCTCCTTTAATTTACATAATATTTTTATGTAAACTCTTCTTTCTTATTACTATTTTATGAGGCATATCCCAAAAAAAGTACAGCCATATGAAATAGTGTGCGCAATACAGCGCACACTCGCGCGGCGCGCGGCTGCCGTCAGGCAGTATCTACTGCTTCGCGCGCATGCGCATCCCCCGGAGGGCTTTTTTATGCTATGGGAAATCCGGAGAAATTTCCCATAGCATAAAAAAGCGGACGGCCTGAGGTTTGGATATCCTCCAGCCGTCCGGTGTTTTTCAGTTTATACAGGTAACGCCTTTTATCAGCGCTGCCGCTTTCTGGTTTTTACATCAGTCCCATCAACTGCGGCAGTCCCAGAGAAAGCGCCGGGATATAAGTGACCGCAAGCAAAAGGATGAACAGTACCAGGAAGTAAGGAACCAGCGTCCTGGCAACGGATTCGATGCTGATTTTGCTGATGCCGCAGCCTACAAACAACACGGAACCTACCGGCGGGGTCATATTGCCCATACACATATTGAAGATCAGCATAACGCCGAACTGAATCGCCGTCATCCCCATGCTCTCTGCGATCGGCAGGAAAATGGGCGTAAAGATCAGGATTGCAGGCGTGATGTCCATGAACATGCCGACAATCAGAAGAATCACGTTCATCAGCAGGAAAATAACGAACTTATTATCGGAAATTGCCATGATACCGTTGCTGATCGCCGCAGGAATTCCGGAATATGCCATAACGAAGGACATCGCGGAGGATGCGGAAATCAGGAAAAGAATGATACCGCTGGTACATGCGCTGTTCACCAGAATCTTCATAAAGGACTTCATCGTAATGCTCTTATAGCATATGGAAAGGATCAGGCAGTACAGCACGCAGATGCCCGCGCCCTCGGTCGCGGTGAAAATGCCGCCGACGATACCGCCGATGACGATGACGATCAGAAGAAGACTGGGAAGCGCTTCCAATGTGGTTTTTAAAGCTTCCTTAGCGGGCACTCTTCCGGTGGTGGGATATTTGTGCTTTTTCGCATAAATAAATGCTACTACCATGGTTCCCAATCCCATCAGGATGCCGGGAATATACCCTGCCATGAACAGAGTGGAAATGGATACGCCGCCTGCCACTGTGGAATAAACGATGAATGCGCTGGTGGGCGGAATCAAAAGGCCCGTAGGCGCGGACGCGATATTGACCGCCGTCGCAAATGCAGGATCATAGCCGTCTTCCTTTTCAATCGGATAAATACAGCCGCCCATTGCGGACGCCGCCGCCACGGAGGAACCGGACAGCGCGCCGAACAACATGTTGCCAAGTACGTTTGCCTGTGCCAGGGAGCCGGGAATCCAGCCTACAAACAGCTTCGCAAAGTTAACAAGGCGCTTTGCGATACCGCCGTTGTTCATGATATTGCCGGCCAGAATGAAAAGCGGAATCGCCAGCAGGGAGAAGCTTTCCACGCCGCTGTTCATTTTCTGCATGGTGATGAAGGTGATCTGATCCCAGGACAGGGAGGAGATCGCCGTTACAATTGAAGAAATTACAATGCTGACAGAGATCGGACAGCCCAAAAACAGAAGGATGCCGAATACTGCGAACAGAATTACGGTAGTGAGTACGATATTCATTCTTCATTCCCTCCTTCAATGACATTTCCGGTGATGTCTTCATAAAGATTGATGACCTGCGCCATGATGATAAAGATGCCGGAAATCGGCGCCATGGCGTATACAAGACTTCTGGGTATCCCCAAAAGCGCGGAATAAACTTTCGTTGCGCTCAGGGCAAGCTTGACGCCGCCGATGGTGATGACAAACAGCGCAAATACCAGGATCAGCGCATCAATGAAGATCATCAGAATTCTTTTGCCGGCCGGAGACAGCTTGTTCGGCAACAGGACGAGAGACATATGCTCTCTTGTGTAAAACGCATAAGCCGCGCCGATGAATCCGGTCCAGATCAGCATATAACGAACCAGTTCTTCCGTGAAAGCCGCCGGATTATTTAAGACGTAACGGGTAAATACCTGATATAATACCAGCAGCGTCATGACGGACAGCAGTACCGTAGCAATACGGGACAGAATAAAAATCATGCATTTTCTGATTTTTGTCATTATTTCTTTCATGAGATGCCCCCCTTATTCAACAGAATCAATGATATCCAGCAGTTCTCCGACGCCGGGATATTCCGCGCGGTATTCGCCGATCATACCGCTGGTCGCCTGGCGGAACGCTTCCTTGTCCACATCATCGACGAATTCCACATTCATCTGGGTCTTCGCTTCTTCAATCGCTTCTTCGATGGCTGCGTCCCATGCGATCTTATGGCTTTCTGTGGATTCATAAGCTGCCTGCAGGATGATCTGCTGATCTTCGGGGCTGATGTTTTTCCACACCTTTGCGCTCATGACCATAACGTCGGGAATCATGGCGTGCTGATCGGTGGAATAAACTTTGCAGATCTCGCCGTGTTTACCGGTGGTCAGCGCTGTTTCATTATTTTCTGTCCCGTCGATGATGCCGGTCTGTAAGGAGGTATAAACATCACCGTATGCCATCGCTACCGGAATGCCGCCCAGCGCCTTCATCATATCGGTCTGAGATTTCATATCCTGTACGCGGATTTTCAACCCCTTTAAATCTTCCGGTGTGCGGATCGCCTTGTTTGTGGTATAGAAGGAACGCGCGCCGGAGGTATAATAGGTCAGCGTCACAAAGCCGTCGTCCTCGGATGAGAGGAAGAAATCGCGCATTTCCTGAGAATCCATTACGTGATAAAAGTCTTCGGTATCGTCGAATATGTAGGGAAGTCCGAATGCATGGTAAGATTCGTTATAGGTCGCAAGACCGGGCGCTGATACCTTCGTCATGGAAATAACGCCGGCCATAAGCTGTTCCATATTTTCGTTTTCGGAGCCCAACTGTCCGTTGGGGAAAATCTGTACCTTGATTCTTCCGTCGGTACGCTCTTCCACCTTCTGCGCAAACTCCAGCATGGCGATATGTACGGTGTGCACCTCGCTGAGTCCGTGTGCCAGAGTGAGAATCATCGGGTTTTCCGCTGTCGCTTCCTCGCTGGTCTGCGCGCCTGTAGTCTGGTTACAACCGCTTAAGCACATTGCAGTCATCACCAGCACGAGAATGATTGCAGTTAATTTTTTCATGGTTTTACAATTCCTTTCTATTTTACATTCCAATCATATCAAACTGTTCAAAGGAAACCGTCAGACGATAATCCTTATCAGGATTGTTATACTTCACCTGTACGGATTTCAGTCTCTGACTGTAATACCAGCCGCACTCCGCCTCTTCAAACTTGCGTCTGTGCAGGAAATGAGGGATCTGTTTGCCATCCAGCGTTACCCAGAAAGGCGCTTTTTCACGGTGAATCATATCTACATACATCGTCTTCACTGCAGTTTCAAAATTTCCCTCTTTTACGAAATCCAGGTGCGTCTGCTCTCCTGCCGTCAGCGTAATGTGCGTCTTTAAGAAAGCGCCCTTTTCATAGTCCAGAGAAATGCCGTCGTCCTCATACAAGGTGAAGGAACCGTCCTTATCGGCCGCACAGAGAATCGAAATGCCGGTAGCCTGCTGGGTACGGAGGTTGTTCATTTTGTTTGTCGCCATGGGAATGATGGCGTTGCTTCTGACAAACAGCGGAATGGAACCTAAATCCACGGGAATCTCGATGGTCTGACCGCCTTCGTACGCTTTTCTGGTATAGAAGTCATAGAAGGTTTCGCCTGCCGGCAAATATACCCGGCGTGTTGTCGCGCCCTTTTCCACCACGTTAGCAACCAGAAGGGAATCGCCGAACATGAAGTCCACGCCTTCTTCATAGCAGTTTGTATCATTCTGGAATGCGCTGAACATGGGTTCCATGATCGGAAGGCCGCTCTCGTGCGCTCTCTCCATCAGGGAATACAGATACGGAGAAATCTGATAACGGAAGGAAATCGCGTCGCGTATGTAATCGGTGCAGTCGCTGTACATCCAGGGCTCTGTCACCGTGTTGTCGGTGTTGGTGGAGTGGATGGAAAAACGGGGCTGGAAAATGCCGTTCTGAATCCATCTGACCATCAGTTCCGCTTCCGGGGACGGACCATAGAAGCCGCCGATATCGCAGCCCTGGTTTGCCACGCCTGACAGGCCCATGCCCAGAATGGTCGCAATATTATATTTGAGCGCTTCCCAGCAGGTTAAATTATCGCCCGCCCAGGTCTGTGCATAACGCTGAATGCCGCAATGACCGGAACGGCACACAATGTAGGGACGGGTATTTTCAAACGTTTCGTGAATCGCCTCTTTGGTGATGTGGCACATAATGTTGGACATCACGGCTTTTAGCTGGCCGATGGTCGCGCCCTTGCCTTCAAAATAGCAGCGGCAATCCTTGTCCACCATGCTGTCATATTCACAGTTATCGTTCCAGACGGAACTCGTGCCGTATTCCAGCACATGCTCTTTTAACATTTCTTTCCAGTAAGCGCGGGTGGATTCCTTCGTAAAGTCCACGAACATTCCTTTGCCACCCCACCAGGTTCCGACGCCCGGTTCATCGCTGTCGCTCGCCTTGACCAGCATATCCTTTGCTTTCATCTCTTCCAGCATCGGATGAATCAGCAAAACGCCGGGTTTGACATTAGGAGATACGGATACGCCTCGCGCCGTCATTTCCGCAAAGAATTTTGCAGGATCTTTAAAGCGCTTTTTATTCCAGGTAAAAATGCAACGCTTCACGCCCTTGTCCGTTTCCACGGTACAATATCCGGAAGAAAGCTGGAATCCGTCCACCGGAATGCCCTCCTCCTTCGTGGTATCGATAAAGTCCAAAATTGCATCGTCACAGTCCGCTTCCAATTCGGGATAATACATGGAAGAGCCCAGATATCCCAGCGCATAGCGCGGCAACATTGCGGATTTTCCGGTCAGATCGGTATAGCGCTCCACCACCTCGCGGATGGAAGGGCCTGCGATCAAAAACAGATCGATATCACCGCCGTCTGTACGGTAACGGCTGTGCGGCTTCCAATAGTTGCTCTTTTCCCTGCCCATGTCGAAATCACATTCCCATGTGCTGTGGTAATAATAGCCCACCGCCTTCTTGCTTAAGCGGTTTAACTTAATGTAAAACGGAATGTGCTTATAGAGAGAATCCGTTTCCTTCGGATTGTAGCCCATGGCATCCTTCGGGCTCATGCCCATGAACTTCTGCGCTTTGTTGATCTCGCCGCTCTTTTCACCAAATCCATAAAAACAATCGTCCGCAGAGATTTCGCTGGTATGGATACGCCTGTGATTAGAGTCCTCCATATAAGCAAGGTCCACAATATCCGCGTGTAAAAGCGTCTGCTCCGCGTCATAAACGCAGATGCGGAAAGGATCTTTTTCCACCACGACAGTTAACTTCTCGCCGCGGAGGACCGCCTTTTCGTCGCCGTCTTCCAGTTTGGCTTCTGCCGCCGTAACGCGTTTCCGATAGTCCCGCATCACATTGTCCATACGGTCTTCCCACGCAGTCGTCACCAGACTGTAGGATTCTTCTGCAAAATCGCCGTCAAATCCCGCCCGGATACGTACGATCGAGTCAGTCAGAAACAGAATTCTGATTTCACATCCGTCGGTTTTTACGGAAAAGAAATCGCCCTGTCTGTCTACAGAAAAGACTTTTGTGCAGATTCTCATTACTCACTACCTCCTTCATTTTGCTTCATCTGATATTTTTATTTTATGAAAAAACTTCCAACAAAACAAGACAATATTTGCACTTTTCAAGCAAAAATAAGCATATCTTGCTCTGTTTGCGAAAAAATGTTATGGTATATACATAAATTTTGCGCAGATATTAAAATATACACAGCACTTTGACGAAAAATGCCAGGAACGACCTATGAAATTATCATTTTGGCAGCGGTATCGGAGGAGAATATGGTAGATCAGGCCGGAATCAGGATGGCGCAGGGCAACCGGATTGCCTGCGAAAGAATCAGCGGAGTAAACGACAATATGTCCAAATCCCACTATCATGACTATTTTGAAATTTATTTTCTGGAAAGCGGAGAACGAATCCACATGATCGAGGATTCCATGTTCCAAATGCAGGCAGGGGAACTGATTTTGTTTTCGCCTTACACCATGCATCATTCTTTCGGCGAAAAAGACGTGCCTTTTAAAAGAGTCGTACTCTATTTTCACAAAAGCGAAGTGGACTCTGCAGAACTTCTGACAGCGTTGGAGAATGGCAGCGGCCTGTACTGCCCCAAAGAAAAGGATAGTCAGATCATCGGCCGAATTTTAAATGAATTATTGCATGAGCAGGAAACGCCGTCTGCGTTCAGACAAACCAGCGAACACGCGCTGCTCAATCTCCTGCTCGTTTTCCTGATGCACAATTCCATTCGCCAGCAGTCTGAAAAAATGGACATGATAAACCGGATCGATACGGTAATCAGCTATATCCACAATCATTATGCAGAAGAGATCAGTCTGGAGCAACTGGCGCAGATGTTCTACATCAGTCCCTATTATTTATGCCGGGAATTCAAGCGTTGTACCAACAGAACGATTATCCAGTACATCAATATAACCCGGATCATGAACGCACAGAGGAAATTTATGGAAACTGATAAAAATGTGACCCAGATCAGTAAGGAAACCGGATTTTCCAATGTGACCCATTTCAACCGGGTATTCAAAAGCGTAACGGGCACGACGCCCTCCGGATTTAAGAAAACGCTGCATATGGAAACGCAGTAAACAGTCATATAATCACAAATGGGGAAAGGCCGGTCCTGCAAAATGACCGGCCTCTTTATAAATGAAGTATTTGCAGGCAATATATAAAAGCTTCGCTAGGATGCCTTTTTCCGACGCATTGACAGAACTCGTCATATGCAATACATTGGCGTTCACCATTCCGCCGCTTCCCGCCGGAAATTCCCATCTTCCGCCAGGCGTACTATATCTGAGGCAACCGCTTTTGATATAGAAAATTTCTACGCTTTTATGCCAATGCCAGGGGCAAAGATGTCCGGGACACTGGTCTAAATCAACGTACGATGCAATGTAAGGGAAATCTGGCAGAAAACCCGGCAGCCTTTCCTCCTTGCTTCCTGCATGAAACTCTATTGTGGAAACGTTTCTCAAACCGTATCAACTCCTCTCGCTATATTTATAATAGTACGGATGCCCTCAGGAGAAGTCAATCATTTTCCGTCTCATTTCTTTCTTCTGTCTGCCTGTCAATATACCACCACATTTCTGTCCTTACAGTGGAAGGAATGAGGTGATTGGACACATACTCAAAACTTCCGTTCTTCTTCGGCCGAACAACAACCTCATGAGAAAAAGCCTGGGAAAGATGCTCTTTTGGAAGCACGGCGTTTACAATAAGCGTTATAGTTCGGTCCGCATTTTCCGTATAAGCCACCACTTCCGGATATGGCTGATTGGGCGAAATGCCGGCGTCATAAAAACCCCGCGTCGGACAAAGATAACTGTCCGTTTTAGGGTCATAATCCGTTTGCGCCCGCAAATCCTCGCGCGTAATGGCAAAACGGGATAAAATAACGGCTTCAAATCCGGGGGGCGGAATAGAAAGGATATCTGCTTCAGACGACATTCCATAAGGAACCGGACTGTTCATGACCGATGGATATAAAATCCTAAAAAGATCGTAAAAATCCAGCGATGCGAAGTCTTTTTCCGTCCAGTCATGAAGAAACATATTGTTGGCGCCATACCCCACAGGAATGATATAGACCTGATTGAAGCTTCTGCATACCGGATCCAGCGGCAGCACGCGGATGGCGGTATAGCCGGGAGCACCGTCATATCCCTCCGGAACGGATTCATCGAAAAACAGATAACCTTCTTCCGTATAAATCCAGTCATCTGCGGGATAAGAATTCCGATAGCTGACCATGGGTGACTCATCTTTCCAAATCAGCACACTTCTTCCTGCCGTAACAGATCCTTCGCTGCTTTTCAGGTCTAAGCGAAGGAAACCACCGTTCCCCATCACCAGAAAAATGCTCACGGATGCATCCTGCCCATCTTTTGCCATCTGACAAAATTCTTCCACCTGCTTCCAGCAAACCATATCGAATCGATTGCAGTTTTCGGTGTCTCCTGCAGCATAACCATATTCTCCAAGTCGTTTTGCGATATCATGAATCGTTTCCTGACTGTCCAACGTATTTTCTCTTAATGCCCTCTCATAGATATCCCGATACAGTTCTGCGATATCCTCTGATGCTTCTGACGTCTCCTTTTCAGTCTCCGGCGTTTTGTTCCGATCTGTCTGACAGTTCAAAATGCTGCAGGCCAATAAGGTCAGAAATATACCGCAAATCAATAGTTGTACATACTTCATTCTGATTCTTCCAATCCGTTCTTTTATCATGGCACATTTTATACCTGAAAAAAGTAAGAAACAGGAATTTTCGCTTAAGAATTCTTTAACTTCCGTCAATGGAATATATCGGCGAAAATACAAGAACTTTTGTCGGCACAAAAATGCCGGAAATTGTGCGGTTTGACTCACCCCGCCACTTTTTTCACATAAAATAGTATCAGATATTATTTTATGTGAAAAAGGAGTTCCTTATGTCGGAATATAGATCTCAGAATATGTCCTGTTCTCAGGAACATTCAGATGATTCCATGCGTTCTTTTGCGTTGGCAATGGCTTATGTCCCCTGGCAGCAATGGAACCAGACCTATGAATTGAAAAAAGCGTTGAGCGCCGGTACCATCTTCCCGGAACTCGACAAACCATTTTGCGGAAAGCGGGGGAATTGTAAATGATGCAAAATCAATCCTGTAACTATCATCCCGGCGCATCCTGCAGACAAGGATGGAATATGCCGTCTTATGTACAACCCCAGCAGCAGCGTTCCTCTTATAACGCTCCCTCCCGTCCGTCCGGACAGATGAGCCGGGAACAGCTTCTGGAAAAAATCACGCTGGCAAAATTCGCCTGTGTGGATGCAAACCTTTATCTCGACACCCATCCTGATGATACAGAGGCGCTTCGGTATTTTCAGGAAAATAACCGCATTTATGTCGATGCAATGAACGAATACGCCAGGCTTTACGGCCCGCTCACCGTTTCCCATGCGCAATATAACAATTCTTATTGGGATTGGGTTAATCAGCCATGGCCCTGGCAAACATCCAAGACGGCGGACGGGAGGTAATGATCGATGTTTAATTATGAAAAACGTTTGGAATATCCAATCCATATTAAAGAAACAAATCCCAAACTGGCCAAAGCAATCATCACACAATACGGCGGTCCCAACGGCGAATTGGGCGCATCCATGCGCTATCTGTCCCAACGTTATACAATGCCCTACAAGGAATGTATGGCCGTTTTAACGGATATCGGAACGGAAGAACTGGGACACTTTGAGATGATCGCTACTATTGTCCATCAACTCACCCGGAATATGACCATGGAAGAATTAAAGGAATCCGGTTTCGATGCCTACTATGTAGACCATACTCTGGGCCTGTGGCCACAGGCCGCTTCCGGAGAACCATTCTCCGCCAGTATGTTTCAGTCTGTCGGCGATCCTATCACAGACCTGATGGAAGATATGGCGGCAGAACAAAAAGCGAGAACAACTTACGACAACATCCTCAGACTGTCCGCAGACTCTCCTGATGTCACGGACGCCATCCGCTTTCTGCGGGCGCGGGAAGTTGTGCATTTTCAGAGATTTGGCGAAGCGTTGCGAATCGTGCAGGATAAACTGGATTCCAAGAACTTTTATGCCTTCAATCCGGCGTTTGACACCGGGGTGATGAAGGATGATGGCTGCGGATGTGAATGAATAAAATCAGAGAGAGCCGCTTATGACAACAGAAGGCGCCGCTTGCCGTACCGTTACAGTACAACAGGCGGCGCCCTTTCTTCCTTTATCTCTGCTATCTCTGCCGTTTTCTCAAAATTTCAGAGTTCGCATTTACCTTTTTCTTATTTAACGGATAAATAAAGGCGAGGATTACGGCGCACAGCAAATAGCCTATCGCGGGAAAAACAGCCGAACACTGACAGATCCCCCTGCTTTTTTGGCGGAGGCTCTGGCAGGCATGATGATCAACTATTTTCAGGACACCGGACAGTATGGCCGTCAGCAGCTGATTGACTATCTCCTGCTTACTTTGAAAGGTTCCTTATCAAGTATTCTGAGAAAAAAAGTCCCCAATAGGGTGAATATCAAAAAAACTTCTTACATCAGCAGAAAAGTGCTGTCTGCCGTACCGTCACAGTACGCAAACAGCACCTCTGCTCTTATTTTACTCTCATGCAGTTTTATGGATTATTCGCCGCCTGCGTCTGCGGCGTTTCACGAGCAGATACAGAACCACAAGCGCTGCCAGCACAGCACAGACAGCAATGGCGATAAGCGCGATATTGCTGTATTCTTCCAGCACAAAGGTGATCTGAGATTCCATACTTTTCACCAGTATGTAAGAACCGTCCGTTTCACACTTCGTTTTCTCATAAGAACCATCATCGCAAAGCATCCATACCCGGTATTTCTTCCCGGAATCCGGCAGCTTGTAGTGCACCGTATAGGAAATCTCCGAAAGCGTCGGATCAGTCACCTGTACCCAGATACGGGTGCCGGAATGTTCCCGTCCCGCTTCGTCTGTGAAGGTAAAAGCTTCCGATTCATGTTCAACCGCCGCTTCGCTGCTGAACGCGCCATCGACCAGAAGCTGCATGGCTTCCCCATCTCCGGAAAGTGCGGATTCGTAAGGCGTATATTCCGCTTCCAGCGTTCTGCCAAAGACCAGATGAGAATAATCAATGTCCGGCCATTTGGCGGAATAACCACTTTTTGCCGGAATCTGAGGCAGTCGGTCAATGCCTTCTCCGTATTGAAACGGTATTACCTCCACCACTTCCCCGTCCGCCATAAAAACGAGTTCAAACTGTTTAAAACGTTCCGGGGTTTCAGCATCGGAAAGCAGTTCGTCATAGGAAACGGGCTCCGCCTTTCCGGAATAGCTGATATTGTCCACCGCAGCCAGCGTGGCATGAACGAAAAGGTTGTTTTCTACAGTCCCCTCCTCTTCCACGTTTCCGGCAATGCTTCCTACATATGCGGTGTAGGCTTCCACGTCAATCAGAGCGCGGCATCCTGCTATGGTAGCGCCGTAGCCTGCGATGCCTCCGATATATTTTCCGCCGGACAGGCTGCATTTGGACCAGCAATTCCGGATTACCGCAAAGGACTCACCCGCGATTCCGCCCACATAATCGCCGTCCGTACTGCAGACATCTCCGTAGCTTTCACAAGCGCTGATTTTTCCCAGATCCATTCGCCCGGCAATCCCGCCTGCACAGTTTTTCTTCGCTGTAATTTCACCGGTGTTGATACAGCCTGTTACAACCGCTGAGGTCAGCAGGGAAAAATTCAGAGAACGGTTTTGCGTGTTTATAATATCGTCTTCCCTGTCGAAATCAAATTCCAGGGCCATCGCGCCTACGATTCCTGCTATATTAACATCTCCCTGCACCGTCCCGGCATTATGGGAACCGGAAATGCGGCCATCGTCTGCATTCTGTGCGCCGGCTTCATCCGATACATCCTGAAAATGGTCCTCTATATCGGAATTTATTTCCTCCTTCGCCTCTTCCTGCTCCCGCTTTAAAAGATCCGCGATTACCCGGATCTGGTTATTTATGACGCGCATATCTTCCAGCAATGTATCAGAGGAAGTGTCCATCGCTTCGTTTAAGCTGGTTACGCTGTCTCCTATGTGGTCTAAAGCAGCGTCCATCGCATCGGACTGGTCCGCAATTCTGCCGCTGAGCGGTGTAAAGGAAATGGATGGTTTCTCTCGCAGTTCTTTTATAATGCCGCTGAAAGAATCCGCCGCCTGCAAAAAAGAAGAAGCACCGGACTTCATAGATTTTCCGGCCGAAAGGAAGGGTTCTGCAGATATGCTGCCCTCGATTTCAGATGCCGCCCGCATCCCGTCCAGAAGCTTTTCCAGCGCCTGCATGGATTTTTTAAAGCTATTGCTTGTTTCCAGGATTTGGGAAAGCAGTTCTTTTGTCTGTTCCGAAAGCGAGGGGACGCCTTGTTCTTCCTTTGGCGTGTCTGCGTCTTTCTGTCCTTCTTCGGCAGGGTCTGCAATCCCCTGCGCTGCATCCGCGCCCGTGTCATTGTCGCTATCCACTGTGTATCCGTCCGGCGTTTCGCCGTTCGTTTCTTCCTTTTGACCCATGCTGTCTGCATCGCCTCCCAGGGTTTCCGAAAGCCGCTTCACCTGTTCTGTCAGCGCCTCCAGGCATTCCCGGCCTTTGCGGATTGGTTCTTCAAATTCTTTCGCTTTTTGGGCTGCTGCAGCTGCATCTTCCAGTTCACTCAGCATTTCCTGACCTTTTGAGATGGTTTTTTGCAGGCTGTCCAGTGTTTCTTTTTCGGGTGATTTTGTCAGCGCATCGACATCCGCCTCCAGCTGCCGCTGGAACTGCACAAGTCTTTCGTATGTCTCATCCAAAGCCTGCTGCTCCTTTGTTCGTTCCGAATCCAGCGCTGCGCTTATCGCTCTGGAAGCAGCATTCAGTTCCTGTGCCGCGCTGCTCAACTGCATCGCCGCCGTGTTCAGGGAATCCGTATCCGGATTTTCCCCATTTTGTGCCATATCTGTTAATGCTCCTGCCAGTGTATCAAAGGCAGCCGCCAGATTTCCATAAGCATTTTGCTGTTTTTCCAGTGCCCGGTCGAGTTTTTCCATTTCCTCTCTGCCGGAAATGGCGCTTCGAAGTTCCCCTGTGAGATGCTCCAGCGTTTTAAGACAGTCCGCTGCTGTGCTACAGCCTGACGCCAGCCGCGTAAGTGCCGCAGCTGTTTTTTCGGAATCGCCTACCGCGTTTTTCAGTTCCTCCAACGCATCGTCCAACTCTGCAAAGGCATCCCGAAGTTCTGCCATGCTTTCTGCAAAATCGCCTGCCGCATCGCCCAGATTTTTGAGGACCTCTTCATTTTGCGATACCAGATCCCGGATCTGCGAAAAGGCACTTTCAAACTGTCCGGAGGCATCCTCCAACTCCGCAACGCCTTCCCGGACTGTATCCATCACCGGATCCATCCGGTCCAGCGCCCAGGAAATTCTGGCAGTAAAGTCATTGATCGTTTCCAGGCTTTCATCCACCCAGCCGCTTATGCCGTCCGCAAGATCACCCGCTGTCGTTTTTGCGTTTTTCACGCTGTCAGAAAGCGCAGTCATGTTGTCAGAGAGGGAAGAAGAAGCGCCCTTTGCGTCCTCCAGCGCACCGTCCAGCATCGTCTGAAGAGCATCCAGTTCATTCCAAAGTTCATTTAAAGTGCTCTCGTCATAGCGCAGAGTGATATTCGGCTCAAGCTGTCCGGCAATGCCGCCTACATCCTTGCGCCCCAGCACCGTTCCGGTATTTTCGCAGCCGTCCAGGTAGCCGGACTGTCTGCCGACAATACCGCCTACGTTATAATACATATGATCGTATCCAATGCTTCCGCTGTTTTCACAGCTTTGAATAATGCCGGAGGAATAGCCAGCAATGCCGCCGATATCCGCACAGGTCATAGAGCCTGCCAGGCTGTCCGTGCCGGTCAGCCCAAGTTCAAGCTCCGACATTTCCGGTGTGATGTTGATCTCCGTTGTATTGACGGCTCCCGCATTTTTACAGAGAATTACGCTTCCCAGATTTCTTCCTGTGATGCCGCCCACATCGCTCTCGCCGCTTACAGAACCGTCAAAACTGCAGCCAATCAGCTGCCCCTCCGCCTCGTTCTGCCCGACAATACCGCCCACCTGATTCTTCCCCGCGATAGTTCCCGTAAAGGAGCAGCTTATGATCTGCCCGCCATTTTGCCCCGCAATACCGCCCGCCATGCTTTTTTCTTCCACCGGGAGCACGCTTCCTTCCACCTTCAGGTTCTTTACAATGCCGCCTTTTTGCACATAGCGGAACAGGCCGGTCACGTTGCCGCTTCCCGTCAGGGAAAGGCCCGAAATCGTATGATCCTGTCCGTCAAAGCTGCCGCCAAAAGTAGGAATTCCCATAAAGTCACTGCCTGTCAGATCCAGATCCGCCTCCAGCAGCACCGTTTTGCCAACCGACCAGCTATCCAGCGAGCAATCCTGCGGAAGCTGCAGAAAATCGTCGACGCTTCGGATGACCACAGTTTCTTCTGTCATCGCTTCTCCTGCCCGCACTGCGTCACGCCAGCTCTGCGTTGTTTTTCCGCTCTGCGCAAGGACCGTTTCCGATGGCAGCAGGGCGAGAGATACGCACAGCACTGTTGCTGTCATTTTATAGAAAAAGTTATTCTTCTTCCTGATCTTCATAATTGTTATCTCCTTTTTGCAGAAAATTACTTCCATTGATCGCAACGCCGGATACGTCCCCGCTGATATAGCCGTGAATATCCGCATCCACCACGCCGGACAGCCGCCCGCGTACCCTGCCGTCTACATAGAGCGTTCGAATTTCATGATGTATGGAAATATCGGGCTTTTTGAGAGAGAAGCTGGTCTTCTCCACCAGCCAGTCTCCCAGCATCAGAATCTGCGGCAGAATCAGCATGACCAGCACCATGGAAATGGCGGTTCCGCGGCACAGGCATTCTCCAATACCCACAATGGATGGCTCCGTGGACAACTTCCCGATCAGGAAAGCTGCAGATACCAGAATCGTACCTGAGGTAACAATCGTTGGAAAGGACATATTCAGGGTTTTTATGACCGCATCCTTTCTGGACATCGTCTTTTTAAAAGTCGAATACCAGTTCGAAATGACAATGGCATAGTCAATGTTGGCGCCCATCTGAATGGAACTGACGATCAGATAACTCATGAAAAAAACTGGCTTATCCTGCAGCGCCGGGAACGAGAAGTTGATCCAGATGCTCCCCTCGATCACAAGAATCAGTAGAATGGGAAGTCCCACCGACTGGAAAGTGATAAGCAGCACTGCAACTACCAAAACAACGGACACAACGCTGATGATGATATTATCCCTCGCAAAAGAGGTTGAAAGGTCATAGGCGCTCGTGGAATTTCCCACCAGCAGGATTTCATCGGCATCGTAATACTGTTCTGCTTCCCGGTGAATGGTATTTAAAAAAGCGAAAGTTTCTTCTCCCTCCTCCGCCAGGTTCAGATCAATGACCATGCGTGAATAGTTTTCCCCCATCATCTGCGCCTTCGCATCGGAAAGCTGCCAGTACATGTCGTTCAGATCTTCGTTTAAGTCATCATCCAGCGTGACATACCCCTCCTCCTTCTGGTCATACAGGAAGAAGAAAATGTCCATCAGCGGAATACTGTAGCTGTCCAGGCCGCCCACAATCTTTCCGTATTCATCATTATGCGCGGCGTATGCGGCATAAAGCAGTTCCGCCAGTTCGTAATCCACATCCGCCATTTCCGAAAATTGCCGCGGTGTCAGTCCGTCCGTCAGCATATAGCCGTCTATTGCCTCCACGTTCGCAAGACCCATCGCGTAATTGACCTCGTCGTAGTTCTCCAGACGTTTCAGAAGCGCCTGCTCCTTTTCATAATCCCCCTTCGGCACCAGAAGCGCCATCACGTTCTGTTCTCCGAAGGTGTCGTTGATCTTTGCTTTCGCAATCTGGCTCTCATTCTGGCGTGATGTGGTGATTGAGGTCTGGCTGTATGCATAGGGACAATCCTGTGAAATGAAAAATCCTGCGACCATGACGGCCAGAAAAGCAGGAACTCCTATGTAACGCGTTTTTACCACAAATTTACCCCAGAGATTGATCTCCGGCAGGAACTTTTTATGCGCTGTTTTTTCAATCGGTTTTGCGAACAGCATGAGCAGCCCCGGCATCAGCGTGAATACGGAAAGCATGCTCAACAGGATCGCCTTGATCAGTACGATGCCCAGATCATAGCCGATTCGGAATTGCATAAACATCATGGCAGCCAGACCGGAAATGGTGGTCAGGCTGCTGGCGGAAATTGCCGGGATTGCACTGCTTAAAGCGATTATGCAGGCCTCCCTCGTGTCATGTTCTTCCTTTTCTTCAATAAAGCGGTGCAGCAGGATGATCGCATAGTCGATCGCCAGCGCCAGCTGCAGAATGACGGAGACGGAATTAGAAACGAAGGAAATTTCGCCAAACAGAAAGTTCGTTCCCATGTTTAATAGCGCCGCTGCCCCAAAGGTCAAAAGCAGCACCGGAACCTCCGCATAGGAGCCTGATGTTAAAAGCAGCACAAGAACGATGATCACTACCGCAATCACCATGATCATTCCCATTTCGGAATCCAGCGTGCTCGCAAGGGATTCCCCCACCTCGCTGTCAATGTAGGTATCGAAAGGCTCCATAATCGCTTTGATTTCCGACATCGCTTCCAGGCTGATCTCTTCGTCTGCCTCTCCGGAGAAGGATACGTCAAACAGCGCGTCCGTCTGTTTAAAATGTTCTTCTGTCCGATCGAATTCAACGGAAGAAACACCATCCACCTCTTCGATCTCTCCGGCAAGATAATCTGCTGCTTCCCATGTCACATTTGACACCATGATCCGTGCCGTGCCGTAGGTGACAAGTTCCTCCTCCATTGCAGTCAGTCCTCTCCGGGTTTCCGTGTCCTCCGGAAGATAATCTGTCAGCTCATTGCAGACAGAAACCCAGTTCCGGGAAAATACGGAAAAGATCAGCGCCGCAATATAAATGAAGAAAATCAGATTTCGCTTATCCACAATCAGGGTTGCCAGCTTTTCAAAAAAAGACTTCTTCTCTGATTTCTTTTCCACTTTTCATTCCTCCTGTTTTGAAAAGTTTACAAATAAACACTTGTTTATTTTTGTACTTCTGATATAGTATAAGCATAAACAAAGGAATTATCAATAATCATTAAAAGCAGAAACGTTGTTCTTTTGACACTCAGGCAATGGTGTGTTGATTTTTTAGAAAAATTTTACACATTCCAAAAGAGACCGCAAAAGACTTCGTTGACTTACGAAAGCGGGGTAATTTTGATGAATACAAAGGGAAATAATCGAAGCGTGATGCGTACGAAAGCGCTGTTTAAGAAGGGACTTTCTGATCTGATGCTGCAAAAGCCCCCTGGAGAGATTACTGTGCGGGAACTGGCGGATTATGTGAATCTGAACCGCGGTACCTTTTATTTGCATTATAAAGGAATCTACGACCTTTTAGAGCAGATGGAGGACGAACTGATTACGGATTTTCAGACAATTTTGATGCAGCATCGCGCTGATGATATGCAGGGAATGCCGCTTTCGATGTTATATGACATCTACCGCCTGCTGGCGCAGAACGCGGACTTCTGCCGCGCCCTTTTGTCAGACAAGGGATGGCTTCCCTTTTTTGAGAAGATAAAAGTTCTGGTTAAGGAAAAATGCTTTGAGGACTGGAGCCATCTTTTCCCGCACAGAGATTCTGCAAGCTATGAGGCCTATTATTCCTTTATGCTGTCGGGCACGCTCGGTCTTCTGGAATACTGGCTGCTGAGCGGCATGGAACAGCCGGTGGAGGAAATCGCATCCCAGACCGAGAGGTTTATCCTGCATGGCATGGATTCGCTTTCCGGCTGAAATACGCTCTTGAAAAATACCCGTAAACGCTTGTAAACACTGGGGCTGCGGATATGAGTGAGTAAATACAGGGAGCATAGCAGATTTTCATAAAAAGGTGCTGTCTGACCGTACCCTCAAGTACAGTTAAACAGCACCTTCATCATTTCACACATCTCGTAATCAATTGAACGTTTTTTCACCGCAGTAAATACAGAATTTTATAGTTGCAGGTATCCGCTTGCCGCAATATGCGCAATAACACATACGAGGCTGCCCCGAATCCGCGTCAGCGCTTTGCGCGTTCTGTTCGGCCGTTCCGGATTCCGGTTCCTGTACAATTTCTTCCGGTTCCGGCTCCTGAACCGTCATCTCGTCTTCCGGTTCCGGAATCGTTCTTTCGGGTTCCGCCGCCTGCTGCGGGGGAACGGATGTCTGAGGATCAATATCTTTATGAACCGTATCCTTTTTTGCTTCCTCCCATCCGTTCACCAGAGCCTCCAATTGTTTCAGCCATTTTTTTACATCTTCACGATCCTCAAGCTTTTCGGCAATCCAACCAATGATCCCAACCACAATCGTACCGATCAGAATTTTCAGCCAGTGTCTTTGCAGAAAATTCTTTTTTACATATGCAACCAATCCATAATAAAGCGTTTTCTTATTTTCAATTTCCAAAAAGACAGTGGCATTCTCACCATCCCCAAAAGAAAGAACGAGCAGATCGTCAATAATACGATAGGACCCTGTCTGGGTACTGTCCTGCGTGTAAAGTTTCACCTTGCTTTTCCCGGAAAATTTGAGATATTCCGTGCTGTCAAGTTCATTTACATATGTACCGGAAAGCTTTGTAACGCCGCATCCTCCCAGTAACAGCATAAATACTATTACAAATAAAAATGCTACAATCTTTGAACTCTTTTTTTGATATTTTTCTTTTGTCATCGCTATCTTTCCCCAATCGTCAATTATTTTCAAACTGCTTTTTCAAATCGTCTGCAAATTCCGGCTTTTTATCAGAACCGTATTTTATAATTATATATCCTATTTTACCATTTGAGGTCTGCTGTCAGCAGACTTTCAGACGCCGCAATGAAATCAATTCAGAGAAATTCATCGTCCGTAACAAAAAATCCCGCTCTGTCATGAGCAGGATTTTTTTCTTTATCTATCTGATTATTCTTTCCTTTTTAACGATAATACCAGGGACTGTAATATTCCTCCGGGATAGGATCCGGCATAAGAAACGACTTATAGTCATTCGGCCTGGAAGTATAAACCTCAACCGTAAAACGGTAGGCGCCGTCTAAATCGGTCAAGAATTCCCGCCTGATACGGATTCCGTTATATCCCCTTGAGACAACCTTCCATTTCTCCCAAATATTATTCATTACATAATTTCCGTCTTTATCATATACGCATACATTAAAACTGTCAGTGTCTTCATAGTCATCCAGATTACTCCAGGTAGCGTAATATTCCCGTCCCTCATCGGTTTCAAACATCAGCCATTCAAGTCCCGTGGGTGCGGGCAACTGCGGAGCGGCTTCTCCGGTATATACAAATGCATCTGATATGACATACGGACTGTCGGCATAATGGATTTTATCTCCCTGAGCTGATACGGCGAAATAGTAAACTCCGTTTGTCTGCAATTCACCTGAAAGATTTACGGAATAGGTAGAAGTATTCTCGTCTATACTGCCGTTCCCTCTCATGTCGCCTTCCAGATCCCATGTATCTTTCTCCGGATCCGGCGGCGTCTCAGAATCTCTGCGGTACAATCTCCAATAATAGCCTACTTCGCCGTCTCCGTTACCCGATTCCGGAACATTACCCCATAACGCAATTCCTGTCTCCGCATTCCAATGCGGATTCTGGGGCGCCGGCAACACAATCAGATCGCTGCCTTCGGAAAGAGATTCTTCCTTTTGTGCGCTCTGCATATTTTCATCCGTTACAGACCGATCCCCTGTCGTGAAACCCAAATACAAAAATGCAGCCAAAAGAAGCGCTGCAAAAGCGTACCATATATATCGTTTTTTCCGTGAAAATTCATTTTTCAACTGCCGGACAGACTGATACCGCTTGTCCGGATTTAAGTTCGTACACTTTTGTATAATATTTTTGTAGCGCAGCTTATTCGCCCTGTCTCCAAGAAGCTGCTTTAAAGTGATGCCCAGTGCATAAATATCCGTTCTCGCATCTGTCTGCGCAAAGCCATATTGTTCCGGCGGCGCATAGCCCCGCGTTCCCAATAATCTCGTGTCCTGTTCCAGATCTTCTTTGGGCATACGCGCCGCATCAAAGTCAATCAGACGGATATGTCCGTCCTTTGCAAAAATAATATTGGAAGGCTTGATATCGCGGTGGATAATATCCTTTCCATGTAAATATTCCAGAACGGAACACAATTCTTTGAATGCCGAAATCAATTGTTCCTCGGACAATTCTGCAACGCCCAAAGACTGTCCTTCCACATATTCCTCAATAATTGTCGTGGTATCCCCATCCATGGAAACTTCATATAACTCAGCCAGATACGGATGCCTGCAGTTTTGTAATGTTATGTAAATATAGTGCCGGCCTTTCAGAATTTTCCGTATAAAAACCTTCTCTCCGTTTTTTTCACGTACCAAATGCACCGTACTTTTTTCGCTCTGCTTCAGTAATCTGATTTCTTCATATTCCATAATTTCTGAATCCTATCTTGTCACAATATGGTCAATTCGGTATAATTATAGCAAAGAAAATCGAGGAGTTGCAACATGCAAGTTAAAACAACGGACGAATTAAATCATGAAATCAAGGCAGCGACAGATATCGAAGACTATCTTGAAAAGAATAAAGAAAACATGCTGACACACAGTTTTCCGGAATATCTGAATCTTCTGCTGTCGGAACAAGGCCTCAGCAGAGCCGACGTCGTGCGCGGCTCACTGCTCGACCGGGCCTATGTTTACCAGATATTTTCCGGTGAAAAAATACCGTCAAGAGATAAGCTGATCGCCCTGGCCTTCGGACTGTGTCTCTCCGACCGGCAAACGCAGCGAATGCTCAGGTTCTCCGGGAACAGAGAATTATATGCGAGGGATCAGCGCGACGCGCTGATTTTGTTTGCACTGCAGCGGAGAAAGAAGATCTGGGAAGCCAATGAACTATTGTTCCGCCACAATTTTACAATACTGGGCGTTTCGAAAGAAAAATAAATTTAATTCGTATATTCCTGATAAATCGCCACATGGTCATAAATACACCGCCAGGAACTCCAGGCGTTCCCTGTCACGCAGATATAGTGTTTCCCGCTGTTTGAAATCGCATAGCTGGCTCCGCAGCAGCCGGACTGATCCACGAATCCGGTCTTGGCGCAAATGACTTCCCCATGGGTATCCTTATCTTCAATCTTTCGCAGAAACCAGTTAGAAAGTTCAATTCCATCCGGATGTTGTTCTGTTTGGGAAGTCGTGTAAATGTGAGCCGACAATACCTCCCGGCACAGATCATTTTCCGCAGCAGCCTTCAGGATCATCGCCATATCATAGAGACTGCAGTGGTGATTTTCATCATAGAGTCCAATGCAGTTTGTAAAATGAGCGGTGCCGGACAATCCCAGTTCCTGCAGTTTCTCGTTCATCAATTCCACGAAGGCCTCCTGGGAACCCGCCACATAAACGGCCAATCCCAGCGCCGCCTCTCCACCGGAAGGCAAAATCGTCCCATACATCAGATCCCGCACTGTGACCGTCTCATCCACGTCAAAGCCCGCCGTGCTGCATTTATGTACATAAGCATAGTCCGTCATTTCCTGCGTCATGGTGAAGGAAGCATCCAGATCCGTGACATGCTCTGCCGCCACCAGAAGCGTCAGAATTTTCGTCATGGATGCCGGACTGACAATTTCCTGCGCGGCCTTCTGCGCAATCACCTCGCCGGTATCCAAATCCACCAGAATCGCATTCGTGCTTTTCACTTCGTCACTTGTGATGACAGGGGTATCCGATCCGATTTGAGCGCTATATCCCTCATAAAAAAGATCGCTGACCGCGCCATAAGGCGCGGTGGTCAACGACAGGGACTCCAGATATGCCAACTCGGACGGCATAATTTCCGATATAAGAGAATGCTTCAAAACCGCTGTCTTACTGACCGGCATCCTCTCCTGAAGATCCCCGTTCTGCTTTATTCCAATGACAACCACTGCGATTATACAGATACAGATACCCGCAGCAGCAACTCCCAGTCTGACTTGACGGCGTAACATTTCCTGCTTTTTTTTCTGCCGCTTCATTTCGGCGATCCTTCTTTTTCGCCGCATTTGCTGCTCTTCATCTAATGCTTTCTCATCCATTGGAAACCCCCATTATTTTCAATGTGTTTTGTCGCAAAACGAGTGAAATCCGTTTTTGCGAATTTCACCCGTCATTTCCTACAAGCTTTCAAATATAATCCGATGTTATCGGTTTGCCAGTTCCGCAGTGATTTCTTCCCAGGTTACCCCCTTCTCCACCATCAGCACCATCATGTGATAGAGAAAATCGGAAATTTCGTATTTCACTTCATTGGGATTCGGATTTTTCGCGGCAATGACGATTTCTGTCGCTTCCTCCCCCAGCTTTTTTAAAATCTTATCGATGCCCTTATCAAACAGATAGTTCGTATAGGAGCCTTCCTTAGGATGAATTTTCCGGTCCTCTATGACGGAAAATACTTCTTCAAATACTTTCAACGGATTGTGAGAATCCGTTTTATCGCTGCGATTCTGAATCTCGTTGAAAAAGCAGCTATAAGAGCCCGTGTGGCACGCGGCCCCCACCTGGGTCACCTTCGCCAGAATGGTATCCAGATCGCAGTCCGCCGTCAGAGAATGAACGTACTGGTAATGGCCGCTGGTTTCTCCTTTGAGCCAAAGTTCCTGCCGGCTTCTGCTGTAGTAAGTCATCCTGCCGCTCTGCAGGGTCCGGTTATAGGCTTCCTCATTCATATAAGCGACCATCAGTACCGCATCGGTCTTTGCATCCTGCACCACCACGGGTATTAAGCCATCCGTTCCTTTTTTGAGTTCCTCCCAGCTAAACGCCGCATGATCCTGGGCGACCGGAATCTGATTTTCCCGGCACAAAGCTTTTAAATCTTCCACATTCTTAATATTTTCATTTACCAGATCGCCGGAAATACCGCCCACATTGGCAAAGGAAAGCACTTCGATGATTTTATCCAGAGAAACGTCCGGAAGAAACGGAAGCACCGGTACCGGCGAAATGAGCGCCGCCTCTTTTGTTCCGGCACCGTTAAAAAGAAAGACTTCGCAGGCATAAGAAGCAATTCTTTCCTTTTGCTCTTCTATCTGAGCCGGATATTCCGCTCCGGCGATGATTTTATCCTTTCCGAATTTCAGGGAAACCTCCTCTAAAAGCGCGGTCTGTTCCGGTTTGGAACAATCCAGAACCACCTGAGAGCATCCCGCATACAACAGCTTTTTGACGTCCTCCATCCGGTGAATATTGCCGCTTCCGATCACTCCTACCGTTACATTGGCGCAGATCGTTTTGATCACGTCCAGCGCCTCTTCATGCTCCCGGTCCCCTTCGGACATATCGTAAATATAAAGACTGTCGCATTTATTCGCCGCATAACTTTCTGCCAGTCCAACCGGATCCAGACTCACTTCCCTTCGGTTTTGGAGACCGGAAACGGCGCGTTTCTGATAGAGATAAATACAGGGCATAAATTTTTTATAATTCATTTGCTCAATTCCTCCTACAGCATTCCCTTCGTGGAAAGCACATCCGTGATACGCCCGTCAAAACCAGTCGCCATATCCAGCGCCTTGGCAAAGGCTTTGAACATCGCTTCCGCAATATGATGGCTGTTTGTGCCGTCCAGCACTTTAATATGCAGATTCATTCCGGCCGAATAAGAAACCGCATAGAAAAATTCATGGATCAGTTGGGTATCCAGTTCTCCGATCTGCTGTGTCGGAAACGCAAAGTTTTCATTCAGGTAAGGACGTCCGCACAGATCCACGGCGCAGGCCACCAGCGCGTCGTCCATGGGAAGCAGAAAATAGCCGTAGCGCCGGATTCCCTTCTTTTCTCCGACAGCTTCTTGAATCGCCTTTCCCAACACGATTCCGCAGTCTTCTACCGTATGATGTCCGTCAACTTTCAAATCGCCCTTCACCGATACGGACAGATCAAAAAAACCGTGTTTTGCAAATCCTTCCAGCATATGATCGAAAAAACCGATTCCGGTATCAATCTCCGCTTTTCCGCTGCCGTCCATGATTAAGGTCATTTTGATATCGGTCTCTTTCGTTTTCCTTGTAATGACTGCTTCTCTTCCCATCTTCCTATCCTTCCCGGTCTTTATTCAAATCTTACCTTAATGGAGTTTGCATGCGCTGTCAAACCCTCGTTTTCAGCAAAGCATTCGATATCCGTATGGATTTCTTCCAGCGCTTGTCTAGAATAGGATATAATGCTTGTTTTCTTCATGAAATCATCCACATTCAGCGGCGAGAAAAAGCGCGCCGTACCGTTGGTTGGCAGCACATGATTGGGACCTGCAAAATAATCTCCCAGCGGTTCGGAGGAATATTCTCCCAGAAAGATCGCGCCCGCATTTTTGATCTTTGTCATCAGGGCAAAAGGATCTCTGGTAAGTATCTCCAAATGTTCGGAGGCGATTTCGTTCGCTGCGTCCACCGCTTCGTCCAGATCATTTACCAGAAGAATATAGCCGTAATTGTCCAGAGATTTCTGAATAATTTCCTTTCTGGCAAGCTGCGCCGTAAATTCATCCACCTGCGCGGACACCGCTTTTGCCAGTTTTTCACTGTTTGTGATTAAAATCGCGCTGGCCAGTTCGTCATGTTCGGCCTGGGACAGCAGATCCGCCGCCACATAACGGGGATTGGCCGTTTCATCGGCAATGACCAGAATCTCGCTTGGTCCGGCAATCGAATCGATGCCCACATAACCGAAACAGGCTTTTTTCGCCAAAGCGACAAACATATTACCGGGCCCGGTGATTTTATCCACCTTGGGAATGCTTTCGGTCCCGAAAGCCATTGCTGCGATTGCCTGCGCGCCGCCCGCTTTATAAACCTCGTCAATTCCCGCGATATGCGCTGCGACCAATGTGCCGGCATTTACTTTCCCGTCCGGGCCGGGCGGCGTCGCCAGAATGATACGTTCCACCCCCGCGACTTTTGCGGGAATCACGTTCATCAAAACGCTGGAAGGATAAGCGGCCTTGCCGCCGGGCGCATAAACGCCCGCCGTTGAAACGGGCATAATCTTCATTCCCAGAATCGTTCCGTCCGGCTTTGGATCAAACCAGCTATTGCGCAGTTGTTTTTCGTGGAAGCTGCGGATATTGGCCGCGCTTTTTTTCATCACTTCTATCAGCGCCTGATCCACCTTTGTATATGCTTCCTCAATTTCTTCTGCCGTTACCCGCACGGTATCCGCAGTGATTTCACAGCGGTCAAACTGCTTTGTATAGGAGAAAAGCGCCTGATCTCCGTTTTGGCGCACATCCGCGATAATGGACGCCACCGTTTCTTCATATTGCCCATAATTGTTCGGGCTTCTTTTTAATAAATCCTGCAGGAGATTTTTCCTGCTCTCCTTCGTCAATCTGACTGTTCTCATCCCTTCAAACTCCATTCTGCTGTGCAAGTCTGGTACGCAGCTTTACTATGATCTCTTTGATACGCTGATTTTCCATCTGCATGCTGACCCGGTTCACGATCATGCGCGCGGATAAAGGACAGATCTCCTCCAATACCTCCAGACCGTTTTCCCGCAGCGTGGAACCGGTCTCCACAATATCCACAATCACATCGGAAAGTCCCACGATCGGCCCCAGTTCCACAGAACCGTTCAGCTTGATGATATCCACCGTCTGATGCTTCTTATTATAAAAATAATCCTTTGCAATGACCGGATATTTGCTGGCCACGCGGATCATCTCATGATGCTGTAAAAGTTTCTTCGCTTTTGCCGGTCCGCATACGCACATGCGGCACTTGCCGAATCCCAGATCCAGCACTTCATATACCCTGCGGCCTTCCTCCAGAAGTTCGTCCTTTCCCACCACGCCGATATCCGCCGCGCCGTACTCCACATAAGTCGGCACATCCGGCCCTTTTGCCAGAAAAAACTTCAGCTTCAGTTCTTCATTTACAAAAATCAGTTTCCGGGAATCCTTATCCTTCATCTCCTCGCAGGTAATGCCGATCTCTTCCAGGAGTGACAAAGTCTTGCTCGCAAGCCTGCCCTTCGTCAAAGCAAAGGTCAAATATCTCTTTTCTTCCATCTTTCTGTCACTCCTTCACCGCAATTTCGCAATACTTCCGTCCGCTTTTACCAAAAACACGCTTCCGTACATCCGTCCATTGACGTAACCGGTATATTCTTCCGGTTTCGAGGACAGGGGCATGAGTTCCGCCCGGATTCCTTCGCTTCTCAGCTTTTGCGCCCTTTCAAGCGCCGGATCAAAGGCGTCCGCCTCGTAAACAAGCAGCGCGCCCTCTGATTTGATTTCAGGACTCAGATTCTGCCTGGACAGCGCTTCCATTAAATCGTCCACGACGAACACAAAACCGACCGCAGGCGCATTTTTCCCAAAATAGGATAACAGCTTATCATAACGGCCGCCTTTTACAATGGCATCCCCCACTCCGTAGGTATAGCCCTTGAAAATCACGCCTGTATAATAATTATATTTGCTCAAAAGTCCCAGATCAAAAGCGACATATTTCTCAACGCCATATTTCACCAGCGCCTGATACAGGCTTTCCAGACGTTCCACCGCCTGCAGAGAACGCTCGTTATCCACAAGCCTTTTCGCTTCCGCCAGATCATCTGTTCCCATAACCGTATCTGCCAGACGAAGGAGCACCTGGGCATAGTCGTTACGGACCCTCTGCTCATGCAAAAGTTCCTGCGCGCCGAAATAGTTTTTGGCAGATATATAATCCCGCAGCTTCAGCTCCACTTCTTCCGACAGCCCCGCCTGGGAACAAATTCCCTTAAAATATTCCACTTCTCCGATCGTGATCTGAAAATCTTTCAGACCGCATTTCAACAGCGCGTCGATCACGATACTGATGATTTCTGCATCCGCTTCTACGGAAGGCTCCATCATCAATTCCGCCCCCATCTGCGTCACTTCCTTGAGTTTGCCCTGAAGGCTGGACGTATTGGTGAAAGTATTGCCGGAATATGTCAGACGAATCGGCTTTGTCTCGTCCATAAAATATTTTGCCGCGCATCTGGCGCAGGAGGGAGTGAAATCGGGCCGTAAGGAAAGCGTATTGCCTTCCTTATCAAAGAACTTATAAAGCTGGCTTGAGGGCGTCGTACCGATCTCTCTGCTGTAAACATCAAAAAATTCAAAGGTTGGAGTCTGAATATCCTGATAACCGTAAAGGCTGATCGTATCATGAAGCCGCCGCTCCACGAAAAGCTTTCTCGCGTATTCCTCTCCATAGATATCCCTTACCCCTTCGGGTGTATGAAGCAAAGATTTCTTCATAATAGGCCTCCCAACTGACTTCTCCACTTTACCATGCTACCGTATTAGCAAATGAAACTTCGAATAGTATACACGATTTTTTATATTCTGTCAACCGATTATGATGGGTCTTTGTATGATCTTCCGGGTTCAAAGGGACGGCCAATGCAGCGGGCTGCCGTTTAAGACACATTCCCGGAGGTTGTTTCCATCATATACGAGTTTCAGGGAAAAAAACGGAGCGTCCTCTTCCAGCAGTTTGAAAAAGACCTTATCTCCTTCCCAAAGTTCCAGATTGTTCACTTCGTCCTTTCGCACCCATTCCAGCACCCCTTCCCGGCAATCGGGTTCCAGTTCGCCCATCCACTCCGTCGCTGTATAAAGGCACATATACTGGGTTTCCACACCTTTTAAGGCGAATGTCACGATGCCGCGGAAGCGATAACCTGTGAGCGTCAGTCCTGTTTCTTCCTTCACTTCCCGAAGCAGACAGTCTTCCGGGCTTTCATAAGCCTCTGCGTGCCCGCCTACGCCGATCCATTTGTCCTTATTCACGTCATTTTCTTTTTTTACCCTGTGCAGCATCAGCCAGCAATTATCTTTTTCCAGATAACACAATGTTGTCAGGCTGCTTTTTATATTACATTTATCCATAATGTTGTATTATATCACTGATCCGACCGTCTGGCAACCAAGGGAAAACGGGGAAATTTTGAAAAAGGGATTTTGAAAACCCCCGCCGGCAGAATACCGGCAGGGGCTGTCATCTTTACATGAATATGTCAGATTATCAAATTATTCTACGCTGTCAAAGTATGCCTGAAGCTGTGCATTGGCTTCATCTACGATGTTCTGCATACCAGCTGCTTCCAGTTTCTCAAGGAACTCAGGCAGAGCCGTTTCGGGATCAACGGTACCTGCATCCAGAGACATTGCATACTGCTGCGCAATGTTCGCAACTGCTGCCAGTTCTGTCTCTACGCTGCTGGAATCAAATACATAACCGAACGCGGGAATCGCTTTTGCGCTTTCATAGTAAGGAATAAAGGTATTGGTAAAGAAGTCGGTATCGCCCTCGCCTACCTGTGTAGGAAGCAGGGTAATGTTGCCCATACCATTTCTCCAGGGAATGTAATTGTCGCGTTCTTCTGTAAATTCTACCAGACCTTCATCTGTCAAATTATAATGGACGCCTTCTACGCCATACTCAAGCAGAGTAATCAGATAAGGATCCGTATTTAACAGATTCAGGAAAGCCATTGCTCTTTCAGGGTTCTTGGAAGCTGTGGAAATAGCCATCATAGCGCCCTGTGTGGAAGTCTTGTCAACGTAAGGCGGTGTGCAGGGAACATACTCTACATGAATGCCGCGCTCTGCGCTGGTCTGTACTTCATAACCAAGAGCATAGGACTGTGTTCCGATCAGGTAGCTTGCGCTGCTCTGTGCAGCCATCAGCACATCGTTGGAAGTCTGCGCATTGCCGAGTGCAGGATCAATGAAACCAGCCTCGTAATATTCACGGGTCTGCTCCACAAATTTCTTGTATTCTTCCGTTGCAAACTTGTTCTCGATCACGCTGCCGATATCCGTGGAAACGTCGGTAGGATCGATGTAGTAAGAAAGAACGTTGCATGTACCGGAATCACCGTTTACGATGACGGAATTGGTTACCATTCTTTCCAGAACCATAGGCTCCACATTGAGCGGATAGAAATCGTCGCCCTTAAGATCCTTTGCAGCCTGTAAGATTTCACCAAATTCATAGTAACTGCGGTTTTCGATATCTTCCAGAGTGTAGCCCAGTTCTTCAAGCAGCGTTACATTCACATCCCAGGTGTTCTGCGTGCCGAAATCCTTGAATCCGGGAACCGCATATACGCCGTAACCATCGGAGCCTTCAATCAGAGCACCTTCCTTCAGGACATCGGGAAGCGCAGCCCAAACATCCTGTCCATACTGCTCGATCAGGTTGTTCTCAGGATCATCCAGACGCACCCAGGCGCCCTTCTTCGCATACTGATTGTACTCATCAGCAGACCAGGAACATGTGAAGTAAATGTCGATGTTGTCGCCGCCGTTGATTGCCAGCGTGGAACCTTCATCGAAATCGCCCCATGTACCCCAGATAGGCTCCAGAGTAACATTCAGTTTCTCGCCAAGGTATTCATTTACCTTTTCCAGAACTGCGGTATCGTCCGTAACATTGCTGCCATGTAAATACCATCTCAAAGTAACAGGCTCAGAAATGTCCAGAGTTGCAGCAGCAACCTCTTCGCCGCCCGCTTCTGCTTCTGCGTCGTCCGCTGCAGGCGCTTCCGCTGTAGCAGCGTTGTCTGTGTTGTCAGTAGCAGCGGGTGTATCAGAGCCGCAGCCAGCAAGCATGCCTGCTACCATAGCAGCAGCAAGTGCCAGAGACAATACCTTTTTCTTTTTCATAGAAATCCCTCCTATTGAATTATAATATTATTTATGTAAACAGCGATCCCTTTCATCGCCATTTCATACAGGATGAAACTCAGCCTTTTACAGATCCCACTGTCAGACCGGCAATGATATAACGCTGGAAGAACGGATATGCAAAAGTAATCGGTACGACAATCAGAACGACAAGCGCCATTCGTAAGCTTTGCGTGGGCATCGATTGCGCCGCTTTTATCGCATCAGCGCCCAGTCCTGACGAGTTCTTTGCCAGATACTCCACGTTTCTCTGAATCTGCATCAGCAGATACTGCAACGGGATATGCGCCTTATCACGAACATACAGCATCGCTGTATACCATTCGTTCCAGTAAGCCAGCGCATTTAACAGCGCGATCGTTGCGATGCCGGGTTTGGAAACGGGAACAATAATTCTGATTAAGGTATTATATTCTCCGCTCCCGTCAATTGCCGCTGCTTCAATCAATTCCTCCGGCACGGAACTCTGGAAGAATGTCCTCATGATAATGATATTAAACGGACTGACCAGCAGCGGAACGATCAGGGCAGCATAGTTATCATTGAGTCCCAATAATTGCTTGCAGACGATATAGGTAGGTACCAGACCGCCGCCGAACAGCATCGTGAAGAAACTGAAGAAGGTAAAAAACTTACGGTATTTGAAATCCCTGCGGAACAACGCATAGGAATATAATACGCAAATCGTAACGCTCAGTATGGTACCGAGAACCGTAATATAAAAGCTGTTGAAATAAGATCTCCAAAGGGACTGTCCCATTTTAAAGGTATACTTATACGCTTCCAGCGACCAGGAAATCGGCGTGAAGGAATAACCGATCTGCTGAATACTTTCTTCGGAAGTAAATGATATAATGATAACGAAGATAAACGGTATAATACATGCCAGGCAGAACAGAATCATGATCACATTAAACAGAATCTCTGTCTGAACGCTGACCGCATTGATTCTGCGCTTGCGCTTTTTTATATTTGTAGTTTGTGCCATTTTCACATCCTCCTTTTAGAACAGGCTGCTGTCTTCATCGACTTTACGCACGATCGTATTCGCTGTCATGATGCAGATAAATCCGATCAGATTCTGCAGCAGACCGGCCGCTGTCGACATGCCGTAATTTCCGGTTGCCATCATGGCTCGGTATACATATGTATCAATGGTCTGCGTCACCGGGAACAGAGGTCCGGACTGCAAAGGCACATTGAAGAACAAACCAAAGTCGGAATTAAAAATCTTACCAACGTTCATAATAAAGAGAATGATTATCATTGTTTTTAAATGCGGAAGCGTCACATAAAGCACCTGCTGCCACTTGGAAGCGCCGTCGATATTCGCCGCTTCATATTGGGAGGAATCAATACCGGTTATTGCGGACAGATAAAGGATCGTAGAATAACCTGTATTTTTCCAGATATTACATATCGTCAGAATGAGCGGCCATGGCTTTGTATCATTATAAAAGTCGATCGGCACCATTCCCCAACTCTTCATCAGGTTTACCAGAAGTCCTCTTGTCGGATCCAGAAAGGCCTGAACAAAATAACTTGCTACAACCCAGCTTAAGAAGTACGGGAAAAACATCAGCGTCTGATATACTTTTGCATTGATCTTCTTGGTCAATTCATTCAACAATATAGCAAACGTCACCGGGATGATCAGCCCCAAAATGATAAATACTACATTATATGCAAGCGTGTTGCGGATCATGACCCATGTATCAGATGTGGCGAACAGGAATTTGAAATTCTTCAGTCCGACAAATGCGCTGTGCCTCAGATTGTTAATAAATGTCGGATTCTTTGTGTAGATCTTGTAATCCTGAAATGCCATCACAATACCGAACATTGGTATGTAGCGCAGAAGGATCAGCCAGATCGCACCGGGCGCCACCATTGTCAACAGCATCAATGTCTTCTTACGTTTTGCAGACTTTGTTTTTGATACTTTTCTCTGCTTCGTAGTTGCTTTCGACATTTTATCCCTCCTAATTTTCAGAAAAGATGTTTCATATACTGAACTACCCTTTCTTTAACTTATGATAAAATTTTATTAAAAATTTTGTTAAAAAAACAGTGTTGGGCATGCTAAATTTTGCATAATATTGTTCTTTTGCCAATTTTGACAAGCAAATAGAAACAATTTTTATTCATTATGAACATCTGCATAAGCGGCCAGAAGCCACATCATCCTGCATGCAACGCCGATCCACACTTCTTTAAACGTAGCGTTGTTATTTTGAGGCCAGTAAGGAATATCCTCATCCTCATAGGTTTCAATGCCGACCGGCACTTCCCCCGTGCACTCGCCCACCAGCACGCCGTACTGGGAACCGTATCTGCTCCCGACGCCATACTGCAAAGACTGTCCAAACGGATTTTTTCCCCACATCCAGTACAATTGCTCTCTTCCGATCTGAAGCATTTCTTCATCCTGAAGATATTTTCCGGCAAGCGCGCCGGCAATTCCGCCAGCCAGCAGGATCGCGCTGTTTCCTTTGAAAGAAAACCACACCGGAAAATTCCGGAGCACATGCATTTCATCCAGCTTCTTTCCCGCCCGCAGTTGCTCTTTATAATGAGGAAACGCTTCTTCATAATCCACCGCCACATGAAGATAAGGGAAAAGAGCTTTGTCCTCAGGCTCGTCTATCCGGAACACTCCGGCCGGCAGCATTCCATAGGGAGCGCTGTTCGAAAGAATCGCCTTCTGGTAACCCGCATACCGCCGGATCGCCTCTTCCCAGGAGGGCTTGTTCTCATGGTTTTCAATCACGCTGCACAGCAGCACAAGCGCCTGCATAAACTGCTGTTCTCTGGACTGATGATTGAAATGCACGATGGACTGATGGCTTTCATCTCTGTAGAAAAATCCTTCAAAGCCAAGGCCGGCCTCTCCCTTCTCCTGACAGGCAATCAGTTTATCCGCGTATTTTGCCGCCGTATTGGCGTAGCGTTCTTCTTTGGATGCAAGATAGAGATTGGACGCCGCCCAGATAATGACCGCATAATACTGAGAAAGTCCGCTGTTGTAGGTATGCTCGTACATATGAGCCGGATCCACGCCGGTCTGCGCGAATTTGGTCACGGCAAAGTCAAAATCCTCTTTCGCCGCATCCAGACTCGCCTCTCCCAGTTCCCGGTCCGTATCCCGCAGCGCATAGCACGCATAGGCTTCAATTCCCGAAAACAGAAAATTCTCGTAGGAATGGTCAAAGACCCGAACCGCCACATCGTCAAACGTTCCCATCAGACCGTCGGTAAAACGGGTTGCGCCGGCGCTGGTGGCGCGATATCCGTCTCCGAAACGGGTCCGCAGGACGAAATCCAGTCCCCATTCCGCTTCTTCCAAAAGTCTGGCGCGAAGGAGAGGCTTATGGCGATACTTTTCAGCCGCTTCAAACAGCGCATGCACCATCTCGCCGGTCTGCGCCGCCTGCTGGGAAACATCGCCCGCATCATGCCAGCCGCCTGCGAAGGAGAGTTTCACGCCGTTGTGCTCCGCCAGCGTATCCAGATGGCACGCCTGATGCTTTCCGGGAACGGGAGTTCCGCAGCGCAGGCAATAAACAAAATTGAGCAGCTTCCATACCGCCTCTTCGCCAAGATCCTGCGCGATTGTAAATTCCGGACTTCTAACGGCTCCGGCCCGCAGATAGTATATTCCTTCCTGCGTCAGTTCCGAAAAATCCAGAACCTGAAAGACTCCTCTTTCATTTTTTACCGTTTCAAGCTCTTTCTCCAGCACAACCCTGTGGTCCATCGCGGCGCATACCTGAAAAGTTGTTTCCTCCAGATTGGCTACCGCCGTCTTTTTTCCTTCCGGAAAATATCCCGCCGTGGAAAGGCTGATCGTATTTTTTCTGCATTCCCAGCCCTTTTCCAGTTCCGGTTCTTCCACCTGTTCCAGCCAGATATCCCTGAAATCATAAACCAGCTCGTCGTCTCTGGAAACCGCCTGTCCGCTCAAAAAGACATAAAACAGCAGTTCCGCTACTTTGTCGCGTCCCATAGCGGCAAATTCCCAGATGCATTCGTTCCATTCCCGGTTTACCAGGTCAAAAACATTTGCGCCCTCTCTGTTATAACGGTCCGGCACCTTCACAACTCCCTCGTTGCGGACGCCCACGTTCAGATGCTGCGCTCTTCCCGTTTTTATCCTGGGGAATACCTGAAAATGAATGCGGTTATATCCTTCCCAGTTTTCCTCTCCCGGGAAGAAAGAAAACGCGCCGGAACCGTAATTGGTATAGTCCCCGTCTGCCGGAGCCCCTGCCGGCCAGTGATCCGCAGTCATATTCGCCTTTAAGCGGATAACCCTCCCATCTTCTGTCTGTTCAATTGAAATGCGGCCCTCATTTTGGGCGACCGGCTCATATCCCTGCGCCGTACCGTCCCAGACGCATTTTTTGGCCGTCACCTTTTTTCCTGCAAATTCCGCTTCCAGGCTGTTTTCCTTATGTAAAGGCAGCGGCGTGTGAATATAAAGCGTCTTTTGCAACTCTTCCTCAAATTGTTTCTTCATCCCTTCCTCCTTTCTTATTCTCCTCCATTAAGACGATACCTAACGATGCCGCGCCGATTAATCCGGCATACTGCGGCGCAAATTCCGAAAGCACAACGCCGTTTTTCACGCCTCTCATTGTGGAAGCATTGAGTCTGCTCCGGATTTTTTGAAGCATCCATCCGCCCGTCACCACGCCTCCTCCTAAAATCACCGTATCGGGATCCGATACGCGCACGAGATTCATGATGACGGCCGCCAGCGTATCGGCGGCATATTCCGTGATTGCCACCGCCCTTTCCTCTCCTGCATCCGCCAGTTCAAACAGTTTCGGCGTATCTGCCGAATTCGGACGGTCTTCTAAAAGCACCTCCTGAAGATCATAGAAACGGGCCTGCTTTGCAAAACCGCTGCCGGACACCATGTTTTCCGCACAGCCGAGGCGTCCGCAAATACATTCGTATGGATTCTGAATATCCACAACCATATGTCCCACTTCGCCGGAATTATTGTTGGCGCCGCGCAAAATCATTCCGTTCACCACAAAACCGGCCGCAAGTCCCGTTCCCACATTTAAATAAATGAAGTTGCGGGAACTCTTTCCGCGTCCCAGTTTCCACTCGGCGGTTGTTGCGCTTCTTACATCATTGTCAATAGCGACCGGTACAGAAAGTTCTTCCGATAATATTGCCGCCAAAGGAACAGGAGGGCCTGTCACAATATGATTGATGGATATCCATTCGCCGCGGTCATGATCCACAACGCCGACAATTCCTACTCCGGCCGCCTGTATCTCCCCTGTAAATCCCACCGTATCACGATAATCTTTCGCCGCGTCCAGCAATATCTTTATCGCCTGCTCCTGCGTCGCCGCGCCGGTGGCATATTTTTTACTGTTGAGAATGTTTCCATTCTCATCCATCTCACCGATCAGGAGTTTTGTGCCTCCAAAATCCATTCCGAGATATGTCTTCATAATACCTCCTTTGTGCAAGTTGCTTATAATATGGTCTTTTTTTTCGTAATTCTTTAATAACATGCTATCATGTAAACGTTTTCATGTCAATTACTTTTTTCATTTTTACGGCTTTTTTTGAAAACGTTTACTTTGTTTTTTTACCAAACTATGATATACTCTTGAAAAATATGTTTTTTGCTCCCTGACTTTAGGGAGATATGGAGCATTCCTGTAATTCAGAAATAACGCCAATTGAATAAAAGAAAACCTC